>CAUZJY010000153.1:0-2572 GCA_963580305.1 Gemmatimonadales bacterium UBA6960 | reverse complement strand
GCTGGGATACGGTGGAGTCGAGCGCGCTCGAGCCGACCTGATAGGTGATGATCCCCACTCCCAGCACCGCCACCGCACCGAGGACCCAGTAGAACTTGGTCATCTCGGACCCGCTCGCGACCTGCTGCTTCTCGCCCGCGCCATACTTGCGCTCGCGCTTCTTCTTGGACACCGGTCCCGCTCCTGTTGTGGAAATCGATCGGATGCCCCGTTGCCGCTCCGGGAAGATGAGCCGGGAGGGGCCACCTCGCCACCCCGGGCGCGGCGGCTACGCAAGCAGGATCGCGATCGTACGCCCCATGTCGCGCAGGTCCTCGACCACCGCGTCCGGGGCGCACGCCTCGAGCTCCTCTACCCGGTGGCGGCCGGTGGCCACCGCGAGCGTGCGCACTCCCTCGTGCCGACCGCACGCAATATCGAGCGGGGTGTCCCCGATCACCCAGACGTCCGCGCGCGCGAAGTCCACTCCCCAGCGCTCGCGGGCGCGCGCGATGGCGATGCCGGGGAGTCGGTCGCGCACCTCGTCGTCCGAGCCGAACCCCCCGACGGCGAAGGGGTGCGCGAGCCCCACCGAGCCGAGCTTGAGGCGGGCGCCCCGCACAATGTTGCCGGTCACGAGGCCGAGCGCGGCCTCGCCGCTCTCCTCGAGCGCCGTCACCAGCTCGCCCGCGCCCGGGATTCGGCGCATGGGCATCTCCGCCAGACGCGTCTGGAGCTCCGCCAGGTAGCACTCCCAGAGCGCGGGGAATCCCTCGTCCACCGCCCGCTCCTCGAGTCCGGCGGCGGTGAGCAGCTCGCGCGCGATCTGCGGATCGGTCTTGCCCGAGAAGTCGTGCGTGTCGATCGCGCCGGCGGTGCCGAAGATGGCGTCCATCGCCGCCTGGAAAGCCGCGCGCGCGGGACCGCCCCGCACCAGGGTGCCGTCGACGTCAAAGAGGACGAGCTTCACGATCGCCTCACCGCCCGCGTGATCGCCTCCTCCAGCACGTCGCGGAGTGCGACCCCGAGCGCGAGCGCGTCGGCGGCGGTCAGGTCGACGACCTCGCGGGAGGTGCTCAGAGCGAAAACCGTGTCGCCATCGAATGGAGTGTTCACCGGATCGATGCGGCGGGCGAGGGCGGTGGCCACGACCCTGACCACGCGCGCCAGCTCGCCGCGCCTGAGCGGCGCGTCGGTCGCCACCACCCCCAGGGTGGTGTTCACCACCGGGCGGGGGCCGGGGATCGGCCGGCGCTCGCGGATGAACGTGCTGGCATCCAGCCACTCCCCCGTGCGCTCCCCGTGCACTCCCGCGACCACGCGCCCCTGGCGATCGAGCACGTTGCCGAGCGCGTTCACGACCGCGAGCGCCCCGAGCGACCAGGAACCCAGCTGGCCGGCCACGCTGCCCAGCCCGCCCCGGCTCGCCCGCTCGTGCCCCGCGAACTTCCCCACCGTCGCGCCGGCGCCCGCGCCCACCGCGCCCTCCTCCACGGGCACGGCGGAGGCGACCGTGCACGCCTCCCGCCCCAGGGCCGCATCGGGACGGGGAACGCCCTCGGCCAGGTCGAAGATCACCGCGGCGGGGACGAGCGGGACCGGAGCAACCCCGGTCTCGAAGCCCAGCCCGCGCTCGCCGAGCCACCCGACCACCCCGTCGGCAGCGGCCAAGCCGAAAGCCGAGCCGCCGGTCAGCAGCAGCGCGTCGGCGCGGGCGCCCAGGCTCTTCGGGTCGAGCACGCCCAGCTCGCGCGTGCCCGTGGCCATCCCGGTAACCTCCACCGCGCCGCGGAAAGGCCCGAGCAGCACCGTACAGCCGGTCCGGCCGTCGGGGGAGGTCCCGTGACCGTGACCCACCCGGATCCCGGGGACCGCGGTGATCGTCGCATTTGCGTTCAGCGGCGGCTCTCCCTCTGGAGCTGGAGGTCGATCGCGACGCCGGCCTTGGCACCCTCGGCCGCAGCCACGATTGCGAGCTGCACGTCCCCGCCCGCGTCTTCGGCCAGGAAGAGCCCGTAGACGTCGGTATGTTGGAGCCGATCGGTCTCGACCTCGTTGCGCTCGTCGAGCTCGCAGCCGAGCAGGGCAGGCAGCTCCGAGTGCTGAACGCGTGCGGTCGAGAAGAAGATCGCGGACAACCCGGCGGGTCCGCCGCCGCCGATCACGACGTTGAAATGGGGCTCCATCGCGAGGGTTGGGTCGGTGCTCCTACGTCGTGCGTGCGATCTCGGCCACGATCTGCGGATCCAGGTTTCCGCCGGACAGGACGGCCGCGGTGCGTCCCGGCGGGGGCACGGCTCCTGAGAGCAACGCCGCAACCGTGACCGCTCCGCTGGGCTCGACCACGAGCTTCGAGCGCAGGAGCAGGAACCGGACCGCCTCCCGGATCGCGCCGTCGTCAACCAGCACGACGTCGTCGACCAGGTCGCGCACGTGCCGGAAGGTCAGATCGCCGACCCGCACCGGGAGCAGGCCGTCGGCGATGCTGTCCACGGTGGGGAGCGTCACGGGACGACCGGCGTCGAGCGCGGCGCGCATGCTCGCGGCACCCACCGGCTCGACCCCGACGAGCCGGATGCCGGGGCGGAGCCGG
>CAUZJY010000152.1:0-2656 GCA_963580305.1 Gemmatimonadales bacterium UBA6960 | reverse complement strand
GGCGCCATGAGGAGCGCGATGCCCGCGCCGATGACCGCTCCCAGGACCAGCCCGAAAACGAAGTTCAGCACCTGTGCGTCGCTATCGTATTCCATGCATCAGCGCTCCTCGTGATGTGAAATGATCCGTCTCAGCGAGGCCGCACCCAGCGGGGCTCCTCGCGCATCATGGCTTCGATCTCGTCCGGCTCGCGCGGGAGTGCCGCGCTCAGCAGCTCGTATCCGTCCGCCGTCACCAGCACGTCGTCCTCGATCCGGATCCCCAGCCCCTCGCTCTCCAAATAGACGCCCGGCTCCACCGTCAGAACCATGCCAGGCGCGAACGGGGTGAGCATGCCGCCCACGTCGTGCACGTCCATCCCGAGCCAGTGCGAGAGCCCGTGCACGAAGTAGGCGGAGCAGCTCCGGCTGCCACACAGGTCGCCCGAGTGCGCGTCGAGGTGCCGCACTGCGGCCTGGTGCGCCGCACCGATGTTGCTTCCCGGCCGGACCTCGGCGAGCGCCGCCCCCTGGGCACCCAGGACGAGCTCGTACAGCGCGCTCTGGCGCGGAGTGAACGTTCCGTTCACCGGCACGGTGCGCGTGATGTCGGCGGTGTAGTAGCCGAATTCCGCCCCGACGTCCGTCAGGAGGAGGTCACCCGCCTGGGCCCGGCGGCGGTTCTCGTCGTAGTGGAGCGTGGTCGTGTTCGGTCCCGACCCGACGATCGAAGGGAACCCGACCCGCTCGGCCCCCTGCACGCGGAAAACGTACTCGATGGCGGCCTCCACCTCGTACTCGTACATGCCGGGCTCGACCACTCGCCATGCCTCGCGCTGCGCCTCCATCGTGATGTCGATCGCCCGCCGCAGCCGGCGCAGCTCCTCCTCATCCTTGATCAGCCGCAGCGCGGCCAGCAGCGGAGCCGCCGAGACCGTGCGGACCCGCGCGGCCGAGAGCCGCGGCTCGAGCACCTCGCGATTGCGCGGATCCCCCAGCGAGAGGACCACATCTCCGCCCGTTAGCCACCCGTCGAGATCGGCATCCAGCCGTCGCACCTCACGCACGTCCTCTATCCCGGAGAGCCGGCGCGCCTCGGGGCCGGGGCCCAGTCGCTTCCCCGTCCAGGTCTCGTTCATGGAATCGCGCGGGAGCAGGTAGAGCACGACGGCACCGGGACGTCCGGCATTCAGCACCAGCCAAGCCTCCGGCTCCTCCAGCCCGGTCAGATAGAAGAAGTCGGCGTCCTGCCGGAAGTCGGAGTCCTGCGGGTACTCGCGCTCGATGTCCCGGAGCCAGTCTGCGCCGATCAAGGCGAGCCTGCCGTCCAACGCGTCCAGCAGCCGGGCCCGGCGCGCGGCGAGCGTCTCGGGAGGCACGGGACCCGCGGGCGAGCCTTCCTGCGCGCCCCCGGCGGGTGGAAAGAGCCCACCGACGGCGGCCACCCCCAGGAGAAGGAAGACGCAGGATCCAAGATCCGATCGGTGGCGCACGCGCTGGCTCCTGAAGGCCGCGAAAGGTGGCGTGGCCGACCCTTTCGCGCCGGTTATATTGGTGGCTCGGCCGTTCCCGGAACGTCCGGGCGCGGCTCTACGTACGACGGTGGCCGCCGGACGTTCCGGCCGCACGCCGCCTGTGGCCGGACAGCCAGGAGAACCCATGGAGTCGACCGAGACGGGCACACGGCAGATCGGGCGCGAAGTGGCCATCCCCGCGGTCGGGCTCGGCACGCTCCGCCGTCAGCTCCAGCGCGAGGCCGGGCCGCTCGCGACGATCCACGCCCTGCACGCCGCGGGCTACGAAGCGGGCGAGGCGCTCTGGAAAAGCCTCTCCAAGGCGGCTGGACGTACTCTCCAGAAGCTGGACGAGGAGACGTTCTGGGAGCGTCTCGCCTCGCTGCTAGGCCGGCGCGGGTGGGGCACCGTCGGCCACCACGGGGCGCACCCCGGGGTCGGGCTCCTCACGAGCCGCGATTGGGCGGAGGCGGTAGGGGGTGGAGACGAGAAGCAGCCCTCCTGCACCTTCTCGACGGGCATGCTGTCCGGGCTGCTCACCGGCGCGGCGGGCGGGCCGGTCGCGGTGCTCGAGGTGACCTGTCGCACGCGGGGAGACGAGCGCTGTACGTTCGCGTTCGGGTCGGCGGCGGCCGTGCACGACCTGTACGGACTCCTGCTCGACGGGCGCACCCTCGAGTCCGCGCTGTCCTCCCTCTGATCCGAGTGTGTCCCCCGGTGTCCGGACGGATCATGGGCATCGATTTCGGCGAGCGCAGGACCGGAGTGGCATTGAGCGATCCGACCGGCACCCTCGCCTCGCCCCTGAGGACCTTGGAGCGGCGCGTGGGGCAGCGGCTGCCCCTCAAGGCGCTCGAGGAGCTCGCCCGCGCACGCGACGTGACCGCGCTGGTGGTCGGCATCCCCATCGATCTCCGAGGTGACGAGACTGAATGGAGCCGAAGGGTGAGGACGGCCGGCGAGGAGCTCGGCCGCCGACTCGGGATTCCCGTGGACTTCGTGGACGAGCGCTTCAGCTCGGTTCAGGCCGAGCGGGCGGTGCGCTCGGCGGGACTTCCGCGGCGCGAGCGAGAGCGCAAGGAGCGGGTGGACCGGGCAGCCGCCGCGCTCCTCCTCCAGGGCTGGCTCGACCGGCGCGCGCGGGGGTGGTCGTGACCTGCGGAA
>CAUZJY010000151.1:0-2672 GCA_963580305.1 Gemmatimonadales bacterium UBA6960 | reverse complement strand
GGGGGGGGGGGGTAGACGTGCGGCTGCTCTTTCCGGGACATGGTGATCGATCACGCCACCACGCGCTGGGCCGGGCGGGCCTACTACGACGAGCTGCTCGCGGCCGGCGTGCGGGTCTGGGAATACTGGCCGCAGATGATGCACGCGAAGACGACCGTCGCGGACGGCGTCTGGTCGGTGCTCGGGACGATGAACCTCGACAACCGCTCCACGCGGCTCAACGACGAGAGCATGCTGCTCGTCCACCACCCGCGCGTCGGAGCCGTGCTCGATTCGATCTTCCTGGTCGACCTGGAGCGCTCACGCGAGATCACGCCCGCGTCGCGCCGCGAGCGTCGCTTCTGGAAGCGGCTCAGGGAGCGGGCGACAAGGGCGGTGGCCCCGATTCTGTAGCGGAGGCGATGACCGGCACGCGCTGCTCCGCCGATTGCGCGGCGAGTCGTCCCATCTCCAGCGCCAGCTGCGCGAGCACGAACAACACGGGGCCCGCGATGACCCCGACCGCTCCGAACACGAAGATCCCCCCCAGCACGCTCAGGAAGACCACCAGCGAATGGACGCGGGCGCGTCCGCCCACGAACACCGCGCGCAGCAGGTTGTCAACCGAGCCGATCACCAGCGCCCCGATCGCGGCGAGCACGAGCGCGCGCACGATCTCGCCACCCAGCGCGAGGTAGATCGCGGCCGGGACCCAGACCAAGGGCGGCCCCACCATCGGAATGAGCGCGAGGAAGCCCATGATCGTGCCCCACAGGGTGGCAGCTGGGAGTCCGACCAGCGCGAACGCGATCCCGCCGAGCGTGCCCTGCACGATGGCGACGAGCACGTTGCCGAACACGGTCGCGTGCGTGACGTCGCGTGCGCGCACGAGCAGCTGATCGAAGCGCTCGGGCTCGAGCGGCACGGCCCGGCGCACGCCAGCCACCAGTTGGGCTCCGTCGCGCAGCAGATAGAAGAGCGTCACCACAGCGACCCCCAACTGGAGTAGCCAGCCCCCCAGCCCCGAGAGGAATCCGAGCGTGCGCTGCGCAAGCAGGCTTCCGAGCCGCTCGAGTTGGGTGATGATCATGGGAGTGACGCGCGCGGGGTCGAGCCCAACGCGCCCGGCGACCCTGCCGATCCTGCCGATGATCCCGTCGGCGCCCTGCCCGAGCCCGGGCGTGGCCTCCGAGAGCAGCTGGATCCCGCGCACGGCCTGGGTTCCCACCACCACGGCGATGAGCGACAGCGGGATCAGCAGCAGCACCACGATCGCGAAGGTCGTGAGCAGGGCGGCCGCGCCCGAGTGGCTCATACGCTCGTCCGCGCGCCGGTAGAGCGGCTGTCCGAGGGTCGCCATTACGGCGGCCAGCACGAGCCCGGGCAGAAAGGGCCAGAGCAGCAGGCCGACGGTGGCAAACCCGAAGAGCAAGAGCACCACGGACGCGATCCGGCCCGGAGGGGCGGGAGCCGGATCGGAGAGGGCCGGGGTTGCTCCCAGCGGATCGTCCGTGGCCACCCGCTAGCGGAAGATCTCGGAGGGTCGCATGGAACCAATATACCCGGGCATCCGGTCAGCGAAACGATCGCGCTGGACGGGAGCTGCCACCACTACTCGGGCCGAGGTACGAACCGCCCGAGCCGGACCCCGAGCACGAGCTGCACCGAGTTGAAGGCCTCGAGCCCCGGATCACCCGATCCGATCAGTCCGACGAAGCGCTCGCGCAACCCAAACCATCCGATGAAGCGACCGAGCTGGCGCTCGAGCCCCACCTCCATCTGGACGGGCACGGCTGCGTCGTGGATGCTCGTGGTCAACGCCACCCCCGCGCCGGTGCCCAGTTGGAGGTAGGGGCGGGTCGGCACCTCGCTCACCGAGTGGTAGCGCACCTCCAGCGTGGTGAAGGCGAACGGATCGCCGTCGCCAGCGGACGCGTAGCCGCCGACCTGCGCGCTCGGGCCCAGGCCGAACCCGCGCCCATCCCAGGGATACGCGATCGCCTCGGCTAGCAGGCCCACGCCGGTCTCGACGCCGCTCACCGCGACGGTGCCCGCGTCGAAGCCGACCGCGCCCCCGCGCGCGACGGACGCGCACCCGGCGAGCACCCCCGTGAGGACGCCGAAGGGAACGAGGACGAGGAGCGCGCGGATCATCGGCGGGATCCCTGGCAAGAAGCGGGCACCGCGGGTTTGGGCGCCCGTCGCGCGCGCCCAAGATAGCGCCGCCAGCCCGCGCCGGCGGTTCAGCACGCGGCGCGATTCCGGTACATTTCAAATTTATGATCAGCGTCAACAACCTGGGCAAGTCGTTCGGAGATCGCGTCCTGTTCGAGGGCGCGAGCTTCCAGCTCAACGCCGGCGAGCGCTACGGCCTGATCGGCGCCAACGGCTCCGGGAAGACCACGCTCCTCAATATCCTCAGCGGCGACGTCGAGGCGACCGAGGGCTCGGTTTCGATGCCCAAGGGGCTTCGGCTGGGAGCCCTCAGGCAGGACCAGTTCCTCTATCGCGACGAGCGCATCCTGGACGTCGCCATGATGGGCAATCGCGAGCTGTACCGCGCGATGAAGGAGAAGGAGGAGCTGCTCGCGCACGCGCACGAGAGCTTCGATGCCGACCGCTTCGGCGAGCTCGAAGAGACCGTGCAGCACCACGACGGTTACACGGCCGAAGCGCGGGTTGCGGTGATCCTG
>CAUZJY010000150.1:0-2742 GCA_963580305.1 Gemmatimonadales bacterium UBA6960 | reverse complement strand
GGCGTGCCGCGCGCGCGCAGCCCGAACGCGAGGTTCTCGCGCACGGACTTGTGCGGGTAGAGCGCGTAGCTCTGAAACACCATCGCCACGTTGCGCCGCTGCGGCGGCAGGGCGGTGACGTCCTTCCCGCCGATCCACACGCGCCCCGCGGTCGGCTCCTCGAGCCCCGCCACGATCCGGAGCAGCGTGCTCTTCCCGGATCCGGAGGGCCCGACCAGCACCAACAGCTCGCTGTCCTCCGCGGTCAGCTCCACCTCCCGCACCCCGACCGCGCCCCCCGGAAAGATTCGGCTGACCCCCTCCAGCCGCACCTCGGCCATCGATCGCTCAGCCCCGCGCGCGCGTCGGGGCGCGCCCCTTCGGCGTCATAAAGGCTCAGCCCTTCACCGCGCCCGCGGTCAGCCCCTGCACGATCCGCCGCTGGAAGACGAGCACCAGCACGGCAACCGGCAGCGTCGCGATCACGGACGCGGCGAAGATCTGTCCCCACGGGATCTGGTAGCGCCCGCGCAGGAGCGCGATTGCGACTGGCACCGTCTGCCGCTCGGCGCTCACCGTGAAGGAGAGTGCGAACAGCAGCTCGTTCCAGCAGTAGAGGAAGGTCAGGATCCCGGTGGTCACGAGCCCAGGCGCGGCGAGCGGCAGCACCACCTCGCCCAGCACACGCGCGCGGGAAGCACCGTCCACGAGCGCCGCCTCCTCCAGATCCGGAGGGAGCTGCCGGAAGTAGGCGACCAGGAGCCAGATGGTGAGCGGCATCGCGAAGCTGAGATACGGGAGCACGAGCCCTGGTGCGCGGTCGATCAACCCCAGCTCGCGCAGCGCGAGAAAGAGCGGACCGAGGATCGAAATCTGCGGGAACATAGCGACCGCCAGCACGAGTGCGAGCAGCACCGCCTTGCCGCGGAAGCGGAGCCGCACGAGCGCGTATGCCGCCATCGATCCGAGCGCGAGACAGAGCACCGTCGTCGAAGCAGCCACCACGAAGGAGTTGCGCACGGGACGCCAGAAGTCGCGCTCGGCGAGCAGCGTCCGGTAGTGCTCGAGGGTAGCCTCGCGTGGCAGCAGCGAGGGTGCCGCGAAGAGCGCCGCCTCCGGCGCCAGCGAGGCCTTGAGCACCCAGTAGAGGGGAAAGAGCCCGGCCAGCACGAGCGGAGCGACCCAGAGCCACCACCGCCCTTCCGCGGCCGTCCCGCGCCCCGCCCCGCCGCGGCTCAGCGCTCCGCCTCCTGGACCAGACGCGGACCGAGCAGCAGGATGAAGGCGAGCGCGATCAGGAACGCACCGAGAAACACGGTCATCGAGATCGCCGCCCCGTAGCCGAAGCGCAGGTTCCGAAAGAGGACGTCGAAGGCGTACAGGGAGACCGACTCGGTCGCGGTGCCCGGGCCCCCGCCGGTGAGCACGTACACGACGTCGAACACCCGGAACGCGTCCAGCGCGCGGAAGAGCATCGCCACCCCGAGCGCGGGCACGAGCAGGGGAAGCGTGATCTCGCGGAAGCGCCGCCAGGCCCCGGCCCCGTCGATGCGCGCGGCATCGTGGAGCGCGGGATCGATCGTCTGGAGGCCAGCGAGCAGCAGCAGCGCCACGAACGGAGTAGTCTTCCAGACGTCGGCCAGGATGAGCGGCACCCACGCGGCACGGGCGTCGGCGAACCACGGAAGCGAGCGGCCGAGCAGCGCGTTCACGACGCTGCTGTCCCCCTCGAACATGAACCGCCAGACGAGCGCGGCGACCACCGAGGGCACGGCCCATGGGAGCAGCACCGCGACCCGGGTGAGCCCCCGTCCCCGGAAGGTGCGGTCCAGCGCGAGCGCGAGCACGAGCCCGAGCACTACCTCGAGGGTCACGGTCACCGTGCTGAAGAATGCGCTGTGCGCGAGCGCCTCGCCGAAGCGCGGATCTCCCGCCAGCTCGGCGTAGTTGGCGAGCCCCACCAGCGGGCGGCCGAGCCAGGGCATGCGCAGATCGTGCAGGTGGAACGACTCCCACAGGGTGTACGCGAGCGGGAAGGCTGTGACCAGCACGATTGCGCCAAGCCCGGGGAGGAGGAGCCCCGCCGCGAGGCGGCGCTCGCCGGCCTGGAGCGAACCACCCGCGCGCATCACCCGCTCCCCGCGGCTGCGTCCTCCGTGGGCGGCGTGAGCTCGGCCCGCTCGAGCAGACGCCGTATGTCCTCGGCCGCGCGCGCGAGCGCGTCGGCTGGCTCGCTCTGCCCGGTGAGCGCGCGATGGAGCCAGAGCTGGAGGATCCCCGAGAGCTCCGAGTAGACGGGAATGGCCGGGCGGGGGAGTGCGCGCTCCAGGATCTCCGCCGCGGCGGCGGGCGGGATCGGGAGCGCCACGGCCAGGCGGGAATCAGCGTAGAGCGAGGCGCGCGGCGGGTAATGCCCGAGCACCTCCGCACGCTCGAGCATCTGTTCGGGGCGGGTCAGGTACCCGATCACCGCACGCGCCGCCTCGGGATGGTGCGAGCGGGCGTTGACCGCGAGCCCGGCGCCTCCGAGGGCGGCGGTCGGCTCGCCTTCCGGCCCCGCGGGCATCGGAGCCACCGCGAAGCGCCCTGCCACGCGCGACCCTTCCGCCTCCATGAGCGGATACGCGTACGGCCAGTTGCGCATGAAGACGGCCTGACCGTTCTGGAAGGCGAAGCGGGTCTGCTCCTCCTGCCAGCCGAGCACGTCGGTGGGGACGATGCCGCGCTCGTGGATCGCACGCCGGAGGAAGCGGAGCGCGCGCA
>CAUZJY010000149.1:0-2763 GCA_963580305.1 Gemmatimonadales bacterium UBA6960 | reverse complement strand
GACGTCCCTACGGTCGCACCCCAGATCACCTTCTTCGGCCTAGACACCCTCGACATTCGGGTGCTTGGCACCGAGGGATGGTTGCGCCCAGAGGTGCTGGGCGCCGTCGCGCCGCGACATACGAACGGCGTGGTGGCGGTAACCCGGGAAGGGGTGGGGGATGGTTCTGGTGGGCTGGCCACGCTGACGGCCGCCTACGAGTCGCTCTTCCGGCGCACCCTACGAAGCCCGGTCCCCGCGGTCGGCTTCGACGCAGCGTCGCTCCTGCTCGTGGCGCTCCGCACCGGCGCGCGGAGCCCCACGGCGCTGGCCGGGGCGCTCGAGCGGGTGGACGACTTCGCGGGCGCGACCGGCCGGCTGGGGGTCGAGCAAGGCTGGGTCGTGCGCGAGCACAAGGTGGTCTGCATCCAGGACAACCGGTTGTTGCCCCTCGGGCCGCGCGAGCGGCCGGTGCTGATCGACCGCCGCCCGCCTCCCGACGCGACCGGAATGCGCCCGGAGTTCGCTCTCGAGGGAACGCCGGTAATGGTGCTGTGCCCGGGGGTCGCCGCTCCGAGCGGATACCGGTGAGCTGCGGAAGCCGCGGCTTCGAGGGCCTCTGGTGAGCATCGAGAAGAAGCTCGCGCGGCTGGAGCAGTTGCGGCGCCAGGCCGAGCTTGGGGGCGGCCAGGAACGCCTCGAGGCGCAGCACGCGCGCGGCAAGCTCTCGGCCCGCGAGCGGCTCGACCTCCTGCTCGATCCCGATTCCTTCGTCGAGCTCGACCGCTTCGTGACCGGGCGCGAGTCGGGAGGGGCGTTCGGCAACGGCGACCGCTTCCTCGGCGATGGGGTGGTGAGCGGCTACGGGACCATCCACGGGCGGCTGGTCTACGCGTTCAGCCAAGACTTCACCGTCTTCGGCGGATCGCTGTCCGAGGCGCACGCCGCGAAGATCGTCAAGCTCCAGGATCTGGCCCTCAAGAACGGCGCGCCCGTCGTCGGGCTCAACGACTCGGGGGGAGCGCGCATCCAGGAGGGCGTGGTCTCGCTCGGAGGCTACGCCGACATTTTCCTGCGCAACACCCTCGCGTCGGGCGTCGTCCCGCAGGTGAGTGTGATCCTGGGCCCGTGCGCGGGCGGCGCGGTGTATTCGCCCGCGATCACGGATTTCGTGTACATGGTACGCGGCACGAGCTTCATGTTCGTGACGGGGCCGAACGTGGTGAGGACGGTCACGCACGAGGACGTCGACATGGAGGAGCTCGGCGGCGCCGACGTCCACGCCACCACGTCGGGCGTCGCGCACTTCGCGCACGACTCCGAGCCCGAGTGCCTCGCGGCGGTCCGGGAGCTGTTCCAGTTCATCCCGCAGAACAACGTGGAGCTCCCCCCGAGCCGCGCGAGCGATGATCCGCACGGCCGGCAGGATGAGGGGTTGCTCGGAGTGGTCCCGGACAACCCGAACAAGCCCTACGACATGAAGGACGTGATCCGCCGGGTGGTCGACGACGGACGCTTCTACGAGGTGCACGCGGGCTTCGCCTCAAACCTCCTGGTCGGGTTCGCCCACCTCGGCGGGCACGCGGTGGGGATCGTCGCCAACCAGCCGGCGATCCTCGCGGGTGTGCTCGACATCGACTCTTCCGACAAAGGTGCCCGCTTCGTCCGCTTCTGCGACGCCTTCAACATTCCCCTGGTCGTGTTCGAGGACGTCCCGGGCTTCCTTCCGGGCGTCGCTCAGGAGCACGGCGGCATCATCCGGCACGGCGCCAAGCTGCTCTACGCATTCGCCGAGGCGACCGTGCCCCGGGTAACCGTGATCACGCGCAAGGCGTACGGGGGCGCGTACGACGTGATGAACTCGAAGCACATCCGGAGCGACCTCAACCTGGCGTGGCCCACCGCCGAGATCGCGGTGATGGGGCCGAAGGGGGCGGTGGAGATCCTCTTCCGGAAGGAGCTCGCGGACGCGCCGGACCGGGAGGCAGCGACCGAGGCGCGCATCGAGGAGTACCGCGAGCGCTTCGTGCACCCGTACATCGCGGCGGGTCGAGGCTACCTGGACGACGTGATCGATCCGCGCCAGACGCGCCCGCGGCTGATCGGGGCGCTCGACATGCTCAGGAACAAGCGCGACAGCAACCCGTCCCGGAAGCACGGGAATATCCCGTTATAGGCGGCGACGAAGAGCGCGATCGTGCCCGGCCCCACGGCCGCTCCCGCCCGCCGGTTCGACCAGATCCGTGCACCCGGCGAGCAGAGCGAGCCTGCCCGCGGCCAGCGAAGAGCGAATCCTGCCCGTGGTGCAGCTGCGCGCGCGCATGTCGGCCTCCGGCTCCGGGTTCAGGGTGCACGCCCCTCGTCGGCTCGCGACCCGATGCGAAGGTGCGCGTAACGAGGCCGCGTCTGGATACGCAGTGCGACGTAGGCGGCGGAGCGGCGCTACGGATGCCGGTCGTTGGTGCCGCCGTCGGCAACCTTCCGCCGCTCGGATGGCGTCCCAGGGTCGACCTAGGTGGCGGCCGAGCGCCCTGAGTCCGCCGGCGCGCCGAGCGCAACGTGGAGAGCGAGGTCGATTCATATTGCTGCGAAGGGGTGTCGGAGCGATGCGTCGCGCCGCCGCGCTGGGCGCTCTGCTCAGCGCGGTGGCTGCCGCGGAGCTGGCCGGGGCGCAGGAGCGGGAGTCCGCGGAGGCCGACGGGCGCGAGTGCCGGTGCATGGATGCGCAGGGAAGCGAGCTCGAGCGCTGCATCTGCTTCGTTCTGCCCGACGAAGAGCGGCTGG
>CAUZJY010000148.1:0-2772 GCA_963580305.1 Gemmatimonadales bacterium UBA6960 | reverse complement strand
TGAGCAGCGATCCGAAGGCTGTGTACAGGAAGAACTTGACCGCCGCGTAGATCCGCCGCTCCCCTCCCCACACCCCGACGATGAAGTACATCGGGACCAGAGTTAGCTCGAAGAACACGTAGAAGAGGAACAGGTCGAGGGCCAGAAACACGCCCAGGATCCCCGTCTCGAGCAGGAGCATGAGCGCGTAGAACCCCTTCTCCTGCTTACGGACGTAGTTGAACGATCCGAGGATCGCGACCGATGTGGTAAAGGTGGTAAGCAGCACCATGAACAGGCTGATCCCGTCCAGGCCCACCGCGTAGCTGACCCCCCACCCCGGAATCCACGGCACGCTGCTGGTCATCTGCATGCCCGGCGCGACCTCGAACGCCCACCAGAGCCCGAGCGAGAGCGCGAATACCACGGCTGACCACCAGAACGCCACGTGCTTGGCGCGCTCCGCCGGGGCGGCGAGCACGACACCCATCCCCACCAGGGGGAGCCAGATCAGGGCGTGGAGGATCCAACTCTCGTAACCAATGCCGTCGAGCAGGGCAGTCACGGCGTCCTCAGAGCGCCATCGCGGCGAGGATCAATACCACGCCGACGGTCAGGATGAATGCGTACGTGTTGACCGCGCCGGTCTGGATCATGCTCCCCATCAAGCCGAAGGCGCGCGACACCGACCCGGTGGCGTTCACGATCCCGTCCACCAGCCCCGCGTCGATCACGCGCCAGAGGAAGCGCGAGCCGGCGGCCACCGGGCGCACCACGATCCGATCGTACAGCTCGTCCACATACCACTTGTGATAGAGGATGCGCTTGAGCCCAGCCGTCGGCTCACCCGCCTCCGTGGCCGGCACGATCCGCCACCCGCGCACCAGGCAGACCGTGGTCGCCACGACGACCGCGGCCATCGTGGTCGAGAACGCGGCCCACGCCAGCTCTCCCCCACCCAGCGGCGCCGCCTCGAGGAACGCGCCCACGTGCTCTGCGCGGACCTCGGTCGCGGGCCCGACCATCGGCTCGAGCCAGTAGTGGAGCCCCTCTCCCATGGGGAGCACGCCGAACAGTCCGGCCCAGCCATCGTGCAGTGCCGCGGGCACGTTGATCCAGCCGCCAAACACGGAGAGGATCGCCAGCACGACCAGGGGCACAGTCATCGTGAGGGGCGCCTCGTGGAAGTGGTGCGCCTCCGCTTCCCCAGTGCGGTTCGCGCCGTGGAAGGTCATGACCATCATGCGCGTCATGTAGAACGCGGTCATGAGCGCCGCGGCCAGCGCGATCACCCAGAACAGCGTGTACCAGGCCGCGTGCGGTCCGGTCGCGGCGGCACCCGCGTACCAGATGATCTCGTCCTTCGAGAAGAAGCCCGCGAAGGGCCAGATCCCCGCGATCGCGAGCGTCCCGATCCACATGGTGATCCAGGTCACCGGTAGGGCCCGGCGCAGGCCACCCATGTTGCGCATGTCCTGTGCGTCCCAAGGCTTGTGCGTGTGGTGGAGCGCGTAGTGCATCGAGTGGATCACCGCTCCCGAGCCGAGGAATAGGAGCGCCTTGAAGAAGGCGTGCGTCATCAGATGGAAGATCCCGGCCGTGTACGCGCCGACACCGACGCCCAGGAACATGTAGCCCAGCTGCGATATGGTGGAGTACGCGAGCACCTTCTTGATGTCGTACTGGGCGAGCGCGATAGTCGCTGCGAAGAGCGCGGTGAGCGCACCGATGCCCGCGACCGCCAGGCTCCCGACGGGGGCGAGCGCGAACAGCATCGAGGCCCTGGTCACCATGTACACGCCCGCGGTGACCATGGTGGCCGCGTGGATGAGCGCGGACACAGGCGTGGGTCCGGCCATCGCGTCGGGGAGCCACACGTAGAGCGGAATCTGCGCGCTCTTACCGGTGGCGCCCAGTAGCAGGAAGAGCGTGACCGCAGTCACCAGCCCGCCGCCGTACGCGAGCACCTCCGGAGCCGCCTCGAAGACGGGCACGAAGTCGAGGGTCCCGAAGGTGACGAACAGCAGGAACATCGCCACCAGGAACCCGAAGTCCCCGATGCGGTTCACGATGAACGCCTTCTTGCCCGCGTCCGCCTTCTGGCGATCCTTGAACCAGAACCCGATCAACAGATAGCTGCAGAGCCCTACCCCCTCCCAGCCCACGAACATCACCGGGAAGCTCGCGCCGGCCACCAGCACGAGCATGAAGAACACGAACAGGTTCAGGTAGGTGAAGTAGCGTGGGTACCCGGGGTCATCCTTCATGTACCCCACGCTGAACACGTGGATGAGAAAGCCGATCCCGCTGACGACCATCATCATCACCATCGAGAGCTGGTCCAGCTGCATCGCGACCGCGACCTCGAAGGTCCCGGTGACGATCCAGGTCCAGTACGGGACGACCACGGGCTCGTGCAGCTCCACGCCCAGCATGCGCGTGAAGTTCACGAGCACGACCGCGAACGCGGCCAGCAGCACGCCTGGCCCGACCAGCGACGGCAGCGTGTGGGTGGCCGGTCGGTGGCTGTCCGGCAGCTCCCACTCCCCGCCCGCCCGAGCGACGGTGGCGGCGCGACGGCCGGCGGCCAGCGCGAGCGCCCCGTTCGTCAGAAAGCCGAGCAGCGGAAGGAGCAGGATGAGGCCGGGTACGAAGGGCTCGAAGGCAGCCCCGGCCGCCTGGGCGCCTTCCTCCCCGCCCCCCTGGAGCAGCATCATCGAGCCGAGCACGCTCATCGCCCTACCACTTCAGGAGGTTGAAGTTTTCCACGTCGACGGATTCGTAGTGGCGAAA
>CAUZJY010000147.1:0-2811 GCA_963580305.1 Gemmatimonadales bacterium UBA6960 | reverse complement strand
ACGCGCGCGCTACGAGGCCTACTGCGCGCAGCAGGCGGCCGCTCTTCCCGGGCTGCTGCCCCGCGAGGGGGTGCGCGCGCCTTACCGGCGCGCGCGCAGGTCTCCGAACCGGTCGAGGACCCCCTTAGCCCTGCTGGTCGCGCACTGCCGGACGCTCCTGCCGCTGCCGCCCTTCGACGTCTGGCTGGAAGATTATCTGCGCGACCGCGGGCCCTACCTGGAGTCGCTGGACGTGCTGGGGGGGCCACGCCGCGAGGCCCCGGTCATGGTCGAAGTGCGTCGGCTGCAGCACCATGGGCAGGGGTGGTTGGCCGGCCTCTTGCTCTTCCGCGGGCCCTCCGGCTGGCGAGGCTTCATCAGCTTCCACGAGGAGGAGGGCGCCCCCGGCTCCGTCGAGGCTTCGCCTCCGCGTCCCCGGACCGGGGAGATTTTTCGGGAGGAACAGTTCCGAGGCGATCCGTGTGCGCTTCCGCTCCTTCTCCCCGGTCACCCTCCAGGCCTTCCTCCGCTCGGCCCTCCCATAGCCCGCCGGCGCCAGCCAGCGAGATTCTTTTTTGCCCAAAAAATCAGACTTCCCATGGTGCAGCATTTCGAGACGTTTGGGGGCCGAAAGGCAGCGGCCCGCTTCGATCCTCGGGTCCAGAATGTCCCAAATATCGCGCTCGTTACGAACTCGGAAACACCTGAATCATGTTTGGCGTGCTGCCGTGTAACTTAATGTTGGTCAATCACTTGCAGAGTTAGCAGCGAAACGTATGGCGGAGATTGAGACTCTTGCGCGCCCCCAAAACCGCCACTATGGTTGACCCGCTCCGATCGTCACTCCTAAGGGTGCTGGTCGGCTCAGCGAGGCCCCCTGGCCGACACCGAATCCAGCGCTTCTCCAACAATTTTCGGTCCATGGACTCTGGCGAGGTATCGCAAATGTGGGAGACGTGTTCCGTGCAGCTGAGCGTGAGGCTCCCTCGTGACATCGCGCAGCAGGCCGAGGAGGTCCAGCGCACGGACCCTGACTTTCTCAGCCGAGTGATCCTTTACGGGCTCACCCGGCGCTCGATCTACCGGCATCTCCGCCAGCAGGGCCAGGACGGCGTCCTGGAGGGAGCAGGTGCTCCCCGCGGTGACGTGAGACTTGCGGCCGCCCCCCCTCTGACGTCATACGTTTCCGATCCGAGTGGGACCCAAGGGTCCCAGCGCGTCGGAGAACGCTGACGTCGGATCACGACAGGGGGGGGCGTGCTTGAGCCCAGGCGAAGTCGCCGATCCTGATCAGGAAGATCGCCACCAGAACGAGGTGCTGATGGCCAAGTACCTCGACTACTGCTCGGCGCAGCTCGCCGATCTCCTACTCTTCCTTACCCCCGACGAGATCTACCTCATCGTGCAGCGTGCCACGCGGGAGCGCGGCGACGCGAGCGAGGTTTCCTACACGCGCATGGTGGAGGTTGCCACGGAGTGGCTCTCCCGGAAGATCGTGCTGCCGCCCTTCGAGGTGTGGGTGGAGGATTATCTCGCCCACCCGGGTCGCTACGAGGAATACTTCATGGGGCTGTGGGAGTCGGAGCTCACCCGGCCTCCGGAGCGCTGAGCGGGCCAAAGGAGGCGAGCGCGGCGTGCAGCGCAGCGAGAGTGAACGGCTTCGCGAGCACGGGGCGCCGGGCACCCTCCAGGAACGCCTCGGTGCGCGGGGAGAGCTCCACCCGGTGTCCCTCGCGGACCAGCAGCGCCATCACCGAACGGGCCACCCGCGGCTCGTCTTCCACGACCAGGATCGAGAGCGACCGCCCCCAGTTGCCGCCCATGATGTCGCCGCCCTCCTCGCGCAGACATATCCGTAGGCGACGGCCAGGCCGAGGCCCGTCGCCTCGCCCGGCAGGCTGCGCGTGATCGCGCGGCAGATCTCGGCCAGCACGTCGTTCGTGCGGGGAGAGAGCGGCTCGGAGGACGCACCGAGTGCGTCCGGACGGCGGATCCTGTTCGGCATGACGCGGCCCTCCCGTCCGGGGACGGGGAAGGTTGGGGTGACGGCTGACGGCCGAGTCCTGTGGGGGCTGCGGCGCTCTCTTTAGGCGCGCGAGCGAGGGAGTGCGCAAGGGAGCGCAGGTCCGGACGGGGCGGCCCCGCGCGTCATGGAAAATGCCCGACGACCGCCTTACGTTATGCCCCTTCGATCCGTTTCCAACCAGTCCAGCCAGGAACACGCATGAGTCGGTCGCTCAACAAGATCATGCTCATCGGCAACGTCGGGAACGATCCCGAGGTGCGCTCCACCGCATCCGGCGCCCGCGTCGCCAAGCTGTCGCTCGCCACCAACCGGACCTTCCAGGACCGGTCGGGACAGCAGCAGGAGCGCACGGATTGGCACCGGCTCACCTTCTTCGGGAAGCTCGCCGACATCGTCGAGCAGTGGGTGCACAAGGGCGACAAGATCTACGTCGAGGGGCGGGTCGAGTACTCGCAGACCCAGGACGACCAGGGCGGCACCCGGTACTGGACGGACGTCGTCGTCAACGAGATGATGATGCTGGGCGGCCAGGGTGGCGGCGGCGGCGGTGAGGGAGGCGACCGGGGCGCGCGCGGAGGCGGCGTGCGCGGCTCCGCGGGAGAGGGCGGGGGAGGCGCCGGATCCTCCGCGCCCGAGCCCCCGCTCTCCGAGCCCGACGACGACCTCCCCTTCTGAGTCCACGCGCCGACGATGAGCGACCTCCGGCACGTGCGTGTGGAGTGGGACGCGGACCTCGCGGTCGTGACCGTCGACCGCCAGGAGAAGCTGAACGCACTCAACTCCGACGTGATCCGCGAGCTGGCCGA
>CAUZJY010000146.1:0-3136 GCA_963580305.1 Gemmatimonadales bacterium UBA6960 | reverse complement strand
TGCCCGGCTGCCGGGTCACCGCCGCAGGGAGCACGGCACTCGAGATGGGCGACGTCGCGGAGAACCTCTATGCCGGGCTGTTCGCGACCGCCTGGGAGCGCACCCCAGACCCGCAGGACGCCCCGAACGAGTCATCCTACCGGCTCCGGCAGGGAGAGACCGACTGCCTCTTCAGCTTCTATCACAACATCGTGATCGGGACACCGGCGGAGTTCCGAGTGATGAACACGCTTGTGATACCACCAGGCGAGAAGCGCTACAACGTGCTCGCGCAGTGCGTCCCGGCGATGGATTCGAACGGCTGAGAGCAGCATGACCCAACCCGCTCAGACCACGAGCGCTTCGACTTCAGCGCTCTCGATGCGAGTTTCTTCGGCGTACGTTTCGACCGGCTGACACCGGCCGAAATAGGCATGATCTGGAGTGCGAGCCACGGCGATACCGCATCTACGATCCCGCTGTTCAATGCATACATGCGGCGGATCATGCCGGGAGAGGACTGGCGGACCACCCGAAGCAGCGCGCTGTAGGATCCGGTTGGCTCACCCGCCCGCTCGCCCCAACGCCTACGCCGCGTGCTCCCGCACCAGCGGCTCCTCCTCCTCCAGCACGTCCCGCAGCGCCGCCACGGCCTCCGGCGGCGGCTCCTCCACCGCGACCAGCCAGTTCCCGATGGCCACGGCCACGTTCCGCTTGAACCCCGCGTAGCCCACACGCCGGATCGCGCTCCCGCGGCTGAACGCATCCCACTCCTCGCGCGTCATTCGCATCAGCTCCACCAGCGGCGGCGACTCCGTCCCCGGCAGTTCCGTGGACGGACCCGGCCGGTCCGGCGCATCGCGCCAGTCAGCGCGGTAATCCCGCTCCGGCGTGAGCTGCACGAACTTGCTCGAGTTGAACGGACACACCTCCTGGCAGATGTCGCAGCCGTAGACGCGGTTCCCGATCGCTGGACGTAGCTCGGACGGAATCGGCCCCCGGTGCTCGATCGTTAGATACGAGATGCAGCGGGTCGCGTCCATCACCGGTGCGCCCGACGAATCACGGCCAAGCAGGGCGCCGGTGGGGCAGGCGTCCAGGCAGCGGGAGCAGTTGCCGCAGTGGTCGGCCGTGAAGGGCGGATCGGGCTCGAGATCGAGATCGAGCAGCAGCGCGCCCAGGAAGTGCCACGAGCCCCGCCGCGGATGGATCAGCATCGTGTTCTTGCCGAACCAGCCGAGCCCGGCGCGCTGGCCGAGCTCACGCTCGAGCAGCGGACCGGTATCCACGTAGACACGCCCGGCCACGGGACACCTGGCGTGCGCAGCGACGCGCTCCAAGAGGGCGAGCAGCCTGCGCTTGATGACGCGATGGTAGTCGCGGCCGCGCGCGTAGCGCGCGATCACGCCGCGCGTCGGGTCCGGCGGGTCGTCCGGGTCCGGCTCGGTGTGGTATCCCATCGCGACTACGACCACCGAGCGCACCGTGGCGAGAGTGCGGCGCAGGTCGGCGCGGCGGGCCACCGCTTCGGGCCGGGCGAGGTAGGCCATCCCGCCGTGCCGGCCTTCCGCGAGCCACCGCTCGTAGAAGCGCAGGTGCGCGCTCGGCTCCGGGCGCGCCACCCCGATCAGCTCGAATCCGAGCATGCGTGCCTCCTCGCGCACGCGGCTCGCCAGCTCGCTCGCCTTCGGGACCGGTGGGGCCGCCACCGCGGCGGCCCGCCGGGCTCCGCTCATCAGGGCTCTCTCTTCCAGAAGTCGATCCCCTCGGCCATCTGGCCGACGTCCACGGACCCGACCCGGCGGCGCGTGCCGAGGTCGATCATCTCGACCGTGCCGGGCTGCGCCCCCACGATGAGCATCAGAAGGGCAGTCATCGGGATCACGATCGGAGAAATGGGACTCTCACCCTACACCGCGACGGGGGCTCGAGGTCATCCGTGGCGTGAGACCCCGGGCGGCTGTCCGCGTACACGTCCCACGTGTAGCTGCGGCCCTTCCAGGAGACGGTACGGCGGCGGAGCCAGCTGCGCAGCAGGATCCAGAGCCCGACCCCCGCTCCCACGGGATAGAGGAGCCCCATCCAGGCTGGGGCGCCGAAGCGCCGCCCGGCGCCCGCCCAGAAGGTCGCGAGCAAGCCCGTCGTGGCGGCGGCCCAGGCAAGCAGCTCCCGGTCGGGTGGGCGCCCCCCGATCCAGCCCAGCAGCACCGCGGCGAGCACGAGCGGCGGAAGCAGCCATGCCACCATCCCCCAGGAGAACATTATTAGAGGGGTGACCGGCCGAAGCCATGGGTGCACCGTCTGGAGGCCGGCCGGAATCACGTTCTTGGACCACCCGGCGACCAGCTCGGAGAGCCCGCGGTACATGCGCGTCCCCAGCCCCTCGTACGCCCTCCGGATCACCAGCCGGCCGCCCCCGCGCACCAGGCGCTGCGCGATCCGGAGGTCTTCGGCCGCCTCGTAGCGCACGGTCGCGTGGCCGCCCAGCCGCTCGTACGCACCCCGCTCGAAGAGCAGGTACTGTCCGTTGGCGATCGCGCTCCGCCAACGCCGCCGGGGGAGGGTGCTCTCGCCCATGCGCGGATAGCGCAGCGCCAGCAGCAGAAAGACGTGCGGCTGGACGAGGCGCTCCCAGAACGACTCCATGATCTGGCGCCCGATCACGGTAAGGCAGTCGGCCCGCTCGGCCTCGAGGGCCCCCACCGAATGCGCGAGCAGCGTCGGTGCGTGAACCGTGTCCGCATCCGTGAAGAGAAGTAGCGCGCCCCCGGCCTCCTGCACTCCCTGCCAGCACGCCCACTGCTTGCCGAACCATCCCTTGGGGAGCTCGGCGCCATCGAGCACACGCAGCCGCGCCGTCCCCGCAGCGGTGGGGGTGGCCAGAGCGCGTGCGGCCGCACCCGTCCCGTCTTCGCTGCGATCGTCCACCACGATCACCTCGAAGTCCGGGTAGTCGCTCGCGAGGAGCGAGCCCACGCAGCGCGCGATGTTGTGCGCCTCGTTGCGGGCCGGGACGATCACGCTGACCCGGCTCCCGGCGGGGAGGGGCTCCCCCCCTCCGCCACACGGCGCGTCCCGGAGGGGGGGCGGGTCGCGCACGAGGAGCACGATGAGCGCGATCAGCAGGGCCCACGGGATGACCCAGAGCAGGGCGGCC
>CAUZJY010000145.1:0-3331 GCA_963580305.1 Gemmatimonadales bacterium UBA6960 | reverse complement strand
TCCCCGCGCTGGACGAGAGGCACGGCTTCGCCTGGGAGGGAAGCGCGGAGGCGCCGCGGGCGGAGGGGATCGTGCGGCGCGTGGATCCCAAGCAGCACTTCACCCAGCCGCCCCCGCGTTACAGCGAGGCCAGCCTGGTGAAGGCGCTGGAGGAGCAGGGGATCGGGCGCCCCTCGACGTACGCCCAGATCATCTCGACCATCCAGGACCGCGGCTACGCGGATCTGGAGGACCGCCGCTTCAAGCCGACCGGGCTGGGTGAGGTCGTGGTCAAGCTGCTGGTCAAGGTCTTCCCCGACATCTTCGACGTGGAATTCACCTCGCAGATGGAGAGGCAGCTTGACCAGATCGAGGAGGGGGAAGCCGAATGGCGCCGTCTGCTCGAGAGCTTCTACGAGCGGTTCAAGGAGCGCCTCGAGGCTGGCACCGCGCGCTCCGACGAGATCGTCGCGGAGATCCTCCAGGCGGAGGGGGAAATCTGCGAGCGCTGCGACCGCCCGATGCAGGTGCGCTTCAATCGCTTCGGCAGCTTTCTCGGCTGCTCCGGCTACCCGGAGTGCCGGAACACGCGCCCGATCGACGGGCGCCCGGAGGAGCAGGAGCTTGGGACCGATCCGGAGACGGGTCGGCCGGTCTATCTGAAGCAGGGTCCCTACGGGCCGTATGTCCAGCGGCCCGATGTCGAAGAGGGGAAGAAGCCGCAGCGCACAAGCCTGCCCAAGGGGAGGAAGCCTGCGGACGTGGACCTTCTGTACGCGCTCAAGCTGCTCTTGCTGCCGCGGCCCCTCGGCGTGGATCCAGCCACCGGCGAGGAGGTGGTCGCCGGGCTCGGGCGCTTCGGACCGTACGTCCGCCGCGGCAAGACCTTCGCGAACCTTCGGTCCGAGGAGGAGCTCTTCGGGATCGGGCTCGCCGACGCGTTGGCGCGGGTCGCGCTTAAGGAGGCGGGGGGGAAAGCCGTGCTCAAGGAGCTCGGTCCGCATCCCCAGTCCGGCAAGCCCGTGCAGCTGCTGTCGGGGCGATACGGCGCCTACGTCAGCGATGGCGAGGTGAACGCCACGATTCCGAAGACGTGGGATCCGGACGAGGTGGGGCTGGACGAGGCGGTCGACCTGCTCCGGGAGCGCGCCGCCAAGGGGGGCAGGCGCCGGGGGCGGAAGGGTGGCGCGGGCGCGCGGGCGGCCGGGCCACGTGGCAGAGGCGAGGGCGCGGCCAAGAAGGGTGCTGCCAAGAAAGGCGCCGCGAAGGGCGGCCGGAAGACCGGGCGCCGGAAGACCGGGCGAAAGACGACCAGGGCGGCGAAGGCCCGTAAGACAGGGAAGGGGAGCAGGAAAGCCGCCCCCCGTGCGGCGCCGGAGCCACCGCCGGTGACCGCCGGGCGAGATCAGGAGGAGTAGTCGCGTGAGGCAGCACCCGGTCACCGTCGTGGGCGGCGGCCTCGCCGGCTGCGAGGCCGCCCTCCAGCTCGCCGCGCGCGGGCGCCGCGTGCGGCTGATCGAGATGCGTCCGGTGCGCGAGACTCCCGCCCACCGCACCGATCGTCTCGGCGAGCTGGTGTGCACGAACTCCTTCAAGAGTGAAGACCCGGTGAATGCTCATGGGCAGCTCAAGCGCGAGATGCGCGCGCTCGGCTCAGTGCTGCTGCGCGCCGCGGACCAGGCGCGGGTGCCGGCGGGATCGGCGCTGGCCGTGGACCGCGCGCTGTTCGCGGAGGCGATGAGCGCGGCGGTCGCGGCTCACCCGGCCATCGAGGTCGTGCGCGACGAGGTGACCGAGCTGCCGGGGAGTCCCGCGGTGGTGGCCACCGGACCGCTCACCTCGGACGCGCTCTCGGCGTCGATCCGCGCCACCCTGGGCGACGACGGGCTCGCCTTCTACGACGCGATCGCCCCGATCGTGCACCGTGACTCGCTAGACGAGGCGGTCGTATTCGCCGCGGGGCGCTTCGACGAGTCGCCTGACTATCTCAACTGCCCCCTGTCGAGGGACGAGTACGAGGCGTTCATCGGGGAGCTCCGCGCCGCGGACGTGCACGAGGGGCACGACTGGGACGCGGTCCCCTACTTCGAGGGCTGCCTTCCCATCGAGGTGATGGCCGCGCGCGGGGAGGAGACGCCGCGCTTCGGCCCGATGAAGCCGATCGGCCTCGTCGATCCGGGCACGGGCCGGCGCCCCTGGGCCGTGGTCCAGCTCCGCCGCGAGGACCGGGCGGCGCAGATGTGGAATCTGGTCGGCTTCCAGACCCGGCTGAAGATTCCGGAGCAGGGACGGGTCTTCCGCATGATCCCGGGTTTGGCGCGGGCCGAGTTCCTCCGGTGGGGCTCGATTCATCGCAACAGCTACCTGAACTTCCCCGGCCGGCTGTCGGCGCACGGTGCCCCGCCGCGGCGGCCGGAGCTGATCTTTGCCGGACAGCTCACGGGCGTCGAGGGCTACACCGAGTCGGCCGCTTCCGGGATCCTCGCCGGCGTCAATCTCGACCGCGTGCTCTCCGGGCGGGAGCCGGTCCTCCCCCCGGCGAGCACGATGCTGGGAGGGCTCCTGCGCTACCTGCGCGAGAGCGAGCCTGGCCGCTTCCAGCCCATGAACTCGAACTGGGGGGTGGTGGATCCGCTGCCCGACCCCGTGCGGGACCGGCAGAAGAAGCGCGAGCGGCTGGCGGAGCGCGCGCAGGAGGAGTTCCTCGCCTGGGTGCGCGCAGAGGGAATCGCTCCCGCGGCCGTCGGTGCCGCGCGGTGAGCGAGGGGGGGGACGGCGAGGTCGCGCGCTTTCTCCGCCACCTGGCCGACGAGCGTCAGCTCTCCCCCCACACGGTCGTCGCGTACCGCCGCGACCTGTCGGATCTGGCGACGTTCCTCACGGAGTATCTCGGAGATCCGGCGTGGGACTGGAGCCAGGTCGACCGCCTCACCCTGCGCGCCTTCCTCGGGTGGTGCGGGCACCGACGCCTCACCCGCCGGAGCACGGCGCGCAAGCTGTCGGCGGCGCGCTCGTTCTTCCGCTTCCTGCACGTGGAGGAGGTGCTCCCGGCCGATCCCACCCGGGGAATGCGGGCTCCTCGCGCCGAGAAGCGGCTTCCGGGGCATCTCGCAGCCGCAGACGTCACCCGGCTCTTCCGTGCCGCCGAAGCGCAAGCGGCGCCCAACACGCTCGCGGGCACGCGGGATCTGGTGATCCTCGAGCTGCTCTACGGGAGCGGCATGAGGCTCTCCGAGCTGCACGCGCTCGACCTCGCCGACCTGGACCTTCTGGGCGATCAGGTCAAGGTGCGGGGGAAGGGGAGGAAGGAGCGGATCGTTCCGCTCACGAGGGCGGCGGTGGCTGCGGTCCG
>CAUZJY010000144.1:0-3357 GCA_963580305.1 Gemmatimonadales bacterium UBA6960 | reverse complement strand
CCGCTCGCGCGGTCCCGACTCGGCCCCCGAGGATGCCGGGGACGCCGAAGCGATGCGCCGCGCGATCTTTCTGAGCATCAACGGCATCGCCGCCGCGATGCAGAGCACGGGCTGAGGCGGCGGACCATCCCCCAGTTGAGACTTTCGGGGGAACTTCGGGTCATGCATAGTGTTTCAACCTGTGTCTGGCCGCGCGCCGCCGCGCGCGGCCGCGTCCGATCCCACGCAGGGTGCTTCGCCCGTCACGAATGGACGAGCCGATCCGCATCCGGGGAGCCCGTCAGCACAACCTGAAGGGCTTCGACCTCGACCTTCCGCGCCGGAAGCTGATCGTGGTCACCGGCCCCTCGGGATCGGGAAAATCCTCGCTCGCGCTCGATACGCTCTTCGCCGAGGGGCAGCGCCGCTACGTCGAGTCGCTTTCCACCTACGCGAAGCAGTTCCTCGATCGCATGGAGAAGCCGCGCGTGGACGCGGTCGAGGGGATCTCGCCCGCGGTCGCGATCGAGCAGAAGAATCCGACCAAGACGAGCCGCTCCACCGTCGGTACCGCCACCGAGGTGCACGACTATCTGCGGCTGCTGTACGCGCGGGTCGGACACACGCACTGCCCGGTGTGCGACCGCCGCGTGCACCCGGACACCGTGAGCTCCGCGGTCGACCGGACGCTCGATCTGCCTCGGGCGACTCGCTTCATGGTGACTTTCCCCCTCCGCCGTTCTGGGCAGATCGCGCACGCGGGCGTGGTCGAGAACCTGAAGGCGATGGGGTTCGTGCGCCTGCGTGCCGACGGCGTGATGCTCGACCTGGGCGAGCTGGACGCCGCCGATCCGGCTACCGCGGCCGCGGATCTGTGCGAAGCCGCCGAAGTGCTGGTGGTTGTCGATCGCCTCGCCGCCGGCCCGGAAGCTCGCGAGCGGCTTGCCGACTCGATCCAGACCGCCTTCAACGAGGGGGAGGGCGAGTGCGTCGTAGTGCTCGCGGCCGGCGCCGCCGCGCCGAACCGCCTCGCCTTCACCGAGCACTTCCGCTGCCCCGAGCATCCGGACATCGTCTTCCCCGAGCCGAGTCCGCAGTTCTTCTCCTTCAACAGTCCGTATGGCTCCTGCCCGGAGTGCACGGGGTTTGGCGCGACGCTCGAGTACGACGTCAATCTGATCGTACCGAACCCGAAGCGCTCGATCGACGAGGGCGCGATCGATCCCTGGACCAAGCCGCGCTACCAGAAGGAGCACGACCGGCTGCGCGCGTTCGCGCGCGAGCGGGAGCAGTCGCTGTACGCCCCGTGGGAGGAGCTGGGCCCCGATTTTCGCGAAACGGTGCTCCACGCCGAGGGGAAGCGCCGGAGCTTCCGCGGGGTGATCCCCTTCCTCGTCTCGAAGGAGGCCAAGCGCTACAAGCAGTACATCCGCGTCTTCCTGCGGCAGTACCAGAGCCCGGTCGCGTGCCGGAGCTGCGGGGGCACGCGCATTCGCCCCGAGGCGCTGCGCGTGCGCGTGGGCGAGCTGAACATCGGCCAGGTATCGGAGCTGCTCCTCGAGGAGCTGCAGGCGTGGCTGAGTGTGCTCCGGCTCGGCGAGATGGAAGGGAAGATCGCCAAGACGATCTTGCGCGAGCTCACCTCGCGTGTGGACTTCCTGGTGAACGTGGGGCTAGGCTATCTGACGCTCTCGCGGCAGACGCGCACCCTCTCGGGGGGTGAGGCGCAGCGGATCACGCTCGCCAACTCGCTCGGCGCGCGGCTGGTCGAGACGCTCTACGTGCTGGACGAGCCCACGATCGGGCTCCACCCGCACGACACCGGCGCGATGCTCGCGCTGCTGGGCCGCCTCCGCGACGCCGGCAACACGGTGGTGATCGTCGAGCACGACCCGCAGGCGATGCGGGCGTCCGACCATGTGGTCGAGCTCGGACCTGCCTCCGGCGAGAAGGGGGGCGAGGTGGTCTTCGAGGGTCCGCCCGCCGCGCTCGAGCGCGCGGACACTTCCACGGGGCGCTATCTGTCCGGCCGGAGCGAGATCGAGCTTCCCGATGTGCGCCGCCGGGTGGATGGGCCCACGCTCGCGCTCAAAGGTGCCCGCCTCCACAACGTGCGGGGCGCTGACGTCGAGATTCCGCTCGGCGCGATGACGGTCGTGACGGGCGTGTCGGGCTCCGGCAAGAGCACGCTCGTCCACGACATTCTCTTCCGTGCGCTCGAGCAGGCACTCCGCGGAGGCGAGACCAGCGCCAAGGAGCATCTGGGCGAGGTGGTGGGCGAGTACGATGCGCTCGAGGGCGCGACGCGCCTGGCCGACGTCGTGCTCGTGGACCAGAGCCCGATCGGGCGGACCCCGCGCTCCAACCCGGTTACCTACATCAAGGCCTGGGACGAGGTACGGCGCGTGTTCGCGAGCCAGCCATTGGCGCGCCAGCGCCGCTACGATGCGGGTACCTTTTCCTTCAACACCCCGGGCGGGCGCTGCGAGGCATGCAAGGGGTGCGGCCAGGTGGAAATCGAGATGGTGTTCATGGCCGACGTGTTCGTCCCCTGCGAGGCGTGCGGAGGTCGGCGCTTCAAGCCTCAGGTGCTCAAGGTGAAGTACAAGGAGCGCTCGATCGCCGAGGTGCTCGAGCTCACTGTGGACGAGGCGATCCGCTTCTTCATCCACGAGGACCGGCTGGGAAAGATTCTCTGGCAGCTCCAGCAGGTCGGGCTCGGCTACCTGCGCCTCGGGCAACCCGCGACCACCCTCTCGGGGGGCGAGGCACAGCGGCTCAAGATCGCACGCGAGCTGTCTGGGGCTGCTGGAAAGAAGGGACGGAAGCTGTACCTGCTGGACGAGCCCACGACCGGTCTCTCCGGCGAGGACGTGTGCAAGCTGCTGCGCGTGATGCACCGGCTGCTGGACGGCGGCCACACCGTGCTCCTGATCGAGCACAACCTGGACGTGATCAAGACTGCGGACTGGGTGATCGACATGGGGCCCGGGGCGGGGAGTGGCGGGGGTAAGATCGTCGCGATGGGGCGGCCGGAGGACGTCGCGCGCGTGCCGGAGAGCGTGACGGGCCGCTACCTGCGCGAGGTGCTGGAGGAGGGACGGGCCGCGTAGGGAGCGAGAACGGCGCCGCAAGGAAGGGCGCTCGCGCATGGCCGCGCCCCGCCGCCGCGACGATTCATTCATACCCGCACCTGGAACCCTTTGGGGGGAGGTCATGGAGCGGCGCACCCTGCCCGAGAAGCTGATCGCGGCGGACGAGTTGCTCTGGATGCCCGAGCCCGAGTTCTGGCGTACCGAGCTCGTACAGGGGCGGATTATCCGCGAGCCGCCCGCCTACTACGACCACGGCAATAGCGTGACGCGAATCGTGATCCGT
>CAUZJY010000143.1:0-3376 GCA_963580305.1 Gemmatimonadales bacterium UBA6960 | reverse complement strand
AGGGTCACGATCGGGCCTTCGCGTTCCCGGGGCGGCTCCGGCGCGCCCGGCGCGGGCGGCGTCATCGCGGAGACAGCTCGGCCAACCGCGTCCAGAACTCGGGAAAGCTGACGTCCACCACCTCGCGCCCGCGCACGAGAATGTCGTTCCCGGACAGTGCGCTCAGAACGCCAAAGGCCATCGCGATGCGGTGGTCGCCGAGCGCGTCCACCTCGCCGCGCAGCGGACGCTCGCTCCCCTCGATCTCCAGCCCGTCGGGGAGCTCCTCCGCGCGCACGCCAACTCCGCGCAGGTTCTCGGCGAGCGCACGGATGCGGTCGGTCTCCTTGACGCGCAGCTCCTGGGCCCCGGTGATGCGTGTCGTGCCCTCCGCGCGTGCCGCCGCGGCAGCGAGAATCGGGATCTCGTCGATCGCGGCGACCACGTCCGCGGCGCCGATCTCGGTGGCGGACAAGGCCGCCGGGCCGGCGGTGATCGAGCCGACTGGCTCTCCCGCCTGCTCGGGCTCGGGGTCGATGCGCAGTCGGGCGCCCATGCGCTCGAGCACGGGAAGCACACCGGTCCGCGTGGGGTTGAGTCCCACCCCGCGCACGGTGAGCTCACCGTCCGCCCCGCCCAGCAGCGCGAGCACGATCAGGAACGCCGCCGAGGAGAGGTCTCCTGGCACGTCGACGTCCAGGGGCACGAGCCGCTCGGGGGGCTCGCGCAGCTCCACCCGCCACCGGTCGTCGCTCCCGTCCGTGTGCACCCGGGACCCGAGCGCCGCCAGCATGCGCTCGGTGTGGTCGCGCGAGCGGCCGGGCTCCGTGAGCAGCACCGGCACGCCGCCCGCGACTCCGGCGAGCAGCAGCGCGCTCTTGATCTGCGCGCTCGCGACCGGCAGCTCGTAGCTGAGGGGGGAAAGCCGCCCCCCCTCGATCTCGAGGGGAAGCCGGTCCTCCGTGCTCAGGTACCGGAAGCGCGCGCCCATCTGCGAGAGCGGCCGGGTGACCCGACCCATCGGACGCGAGGAGAGCGACGCGTCGCCCGTCATCACCGCCCTGAAGGGCTGCCCGGCGAGCATCCCCATTAGCAGCCGCGTTCCGGTGCCGCTGTTCCCCAGATCAAGCGCGCCGCCCGGAGCCGCGAGCCCATGGAGCCCCCGTCCACGGACGACGATCTCGGCTCCGGTGGGGAGGAGAGCGGGCACCGCCACCCCGAGCGCCCGCACCGCCCCGGCGGTCGAGACCGGATCGGCGCCCGACAACAGACCGCGAAGACGACTGGCTCCGTCGGCGATCGCGGACAGGATCAGCGCGCGCTGGGTGATCGACTTGTCGCCCGGGACGGTGACGATCACCGCACGCTCCCCGCGCGTCCGGTGCGCCAGCGCCGGGTGCGGGCCATCAGCTCGGCGACCGCGTCGGCGTCGCCCGCGTCGAGGTACGCGGCTAGCTCCTCGCTCCGGCGCCCCAGCTCGCGGAGCAGCTCGGCCACCTCGGGCCCGGTGTGGGTCAACAGATCGCGCCACATCCCGGGCGAGCTCTCCGCGAGCCGGGTCATGTCGCGTCCGCCGGGACCGAGGTCCACCGGACTAACCCGCGCGCCCTCGAGGACCAGCGCGAGCGCGTTCGCTGCGAGCTGCGGAAGCTGGCTCACTTTCTCCATAAGCCGGTCGTGCGACTCCGGATCGGTCCACCGCGGGCGGCCTCCCACGTCCGCCCAGAAGCGCTCGATCCTCAGCGCCGCGCGCCGCTCCACGCCGCCGTCCCCGCACAACCACACCTGGGCGTCCCGGAACAGATCGTCGCGGCTGCTCTCGAACCCGGACGCCTCCCCTCCCGTCATCGGGTGCGCGCCCACGAACCGTCCGGAGAGCCCGGCTCGCCGGGCGCGCTCGACCACGGGCCGCTTGAGCCCGGCGATGTCGGTGACGACGGCGTCCGATCGCAGGAGCGGAGCGTGCTCGGGAAGCATCGCCAGGATCGGAGCGAGCGGCGCCGCGTACACGACCAGGTCCGCCTCGGCGACCACCTCTCGCGCGTCCGCGGCAGCCCGGACGCCGTCGATCCGCTCCGCCCCCGCGCGGTCGCGCGCGTCCGGGCTCGCGGCCAGCACGCGCGGTCCGTCCGGAAGGCGGGCCAGCGCGCGCACCAGCGAGCCCCCCATGAGCCCGAGCCCGATCACCGCCACGGTGGCGCGAGTCACGGCGCCCCGGTCGCGGCGGACCCACGGGCGAAGTCCAGGGAGGGGGTGGTTCCGGCTCCGAAGACGTACACGAACGGAATGCGTGCGAGCACCGGATCGCGCCCCGCCAGCGCAAGGAACGCGGCCTCGGCGGCACGGTGGCGGTTCAAGTCCGTGAAAGGGACGCGCAGATGGAGCAGCCCCCGGAATCCTCCCCTGCCAAGGCCGGAGAGTGTCGCCTCCACGTCGCCCCCGAACACAGCCTCCGCGAGCGCCCGCGCCCGCCACTGCGCGGCGCGTGCCTCCCACCGCTCGCGCTCGTGCACGCGCGTGATCGTCGGGTCGACCAGCACGGTCCACGGCTCCTGGCCGTCGCCCACCGGCATGAACCCTTCAACCGGATCGAAGAACAGCTGGCCCATCGGCTCTCAATCGCCCTGTTCAGCAAAGGGGATCTCGAGCACGAACCCATCGTGCGCCACGCGCGACCCCGAAAATTCGGCTCGCGCCTGCTCCTCCAGAATGCGAGGGTTGTCGGCATAGCGGGCCGAGACATGCGTGAGGATGAGCCGCCGCACTCCGGCGTCTCGGGCCATGCGCGCGGCACCGGCCGCGGTCGCGTGGTAGGTCTCTCGCGCGCGCGTAGCCTCTTCCTCCCCGAACGTACAGTCGTGCACCAGCAGATCCGCATCACGCGCGATCTCACGCGTGGTCGAGCAGGGGCGCGAATCGCCCGTGTAGACGACGCGTCGCCCCGGCCGCGGCGGCCCCACGACCTCGGACGGCTGGACCACGCGCCCATCCACCTCTACCTGCTGTCCCCGATGCAGGCGACCGTACAGCGGGCCCTCCGGAACGCCGAGCGCGCGAGCGCGCTCGGCGTCGAAGCGCCCGAGCCGGTCGTCCTCGATCAATGCGTAGCCCACCGCGCGCACCCCGTGGTCCACGCAGAAGGCGGCCACGCGGTAGCCGTCGCGGCAGACCATCTCGCCTGGCTCCAGCTCGCGGATCGGAACAGCGAACGGAATCCGCTCCGCACCCAGGCGCACCATCACCTCGAGCGTCGAGGTGCTGCCGGGGGGGCCGTACAGCTCGAGCGGCTCCTCCCGCCCCTGGAGCCCGAGCGTGCGCAGGAGCCCCGTGATCCCGAGAAAGTGGTCGGCGTGCATGTGCGTCACGAAGATCGCGTCCACGGCGAAGCCGGTGGCGT
>CAUZJY010000142.1:0-3448 GCA_963580305.1 Gemmatimonadales bacterium UBA6960 | reverse complement strand
GCAGGCGCGTGACGCCGCTCGCCTCGGCTGCGCTTCCGTGGAGGAGCTGTTGGCTGCGCAGCGCCGGGCGGATGGCTTCCGCGTGCCGCGGCCTCCGTCGGTCACATCCCCCTCGTACTCTCTCTCGGCGGATGGGGAGGACGGCGCGGCGAGCGTCTCACCCGAGCGCGACCCGGCGCCCGCGCTGCGGCCAGCGTCGGTAACATCCCCCTCGTACTCTCTCACGGCGGATGACGCCGGCGCGCCGTCCGACGACTGGTCGGCCGCGGTAGGGTGCGCCTCCCCCAGCGTCGTGGCCGCGGTGGCCGCTCGCGAGGCGCTGGAGCGGGAGTGGGAGGTGGTGGGAGACCCCGCGCTCCCTCTCGAGGCCGAGCCGCCTTCGCTGCTCGTGGTCGACTGGCTCACCCCCGACCTCCTCTCCCTCGCCCTGCAGACGCCAGCGAGGTCGCTGCGCAACGTCCCCCCCACCGCGGCAAAGCCCGTCGCTCAGCTTCGGGCGGAGGTCGCGACGGCTGCCCGCGCGCCTCCGGCGGCAGACGCCCCCTCAGCGGCGGCCTGCGCCCGGCTATACGTGCTGTTGCCGCTCTTGCTCTTCTCCGCGCCGGCCAGGCAAAGGGGCGGCCGCTCGAAGCGTACGGAGCGCTCGAGGGCGAACAAGGTGCTCTCCCGCATCGAGCGCCTCAGGGATGGAGATGGCGCGGGGCTCCTCGCCGACGTCCTGCGGGAGCAAGCCGCGCGGGGGCCTCACCAGAAGCCCGAGGGCTTGCCCAAGCACGAGTACGCCGAGATCCTTCGCCTGTGCTCTCTCGGAGAGCTCAGCCGGGCGGCCAACTTGCTCGGCTCCCTCGGGGCGGCTCCTCGCTCCGCTGCCACGGCGGAGCGCATGCGGGCCAAGCTGGCGACAGCGCCGCTCGAGCCGGTCCAGCCCCCCGCTCCCCCCGACGCGGACTCGTGGGCGTCCATGCGAGAGGCGCTCGGGTCCCGTGTCAGGAGAGCAATCACCACGGCCTCTCGGGGCTCGGCGGCGGGGTGCTCCGGCGATCGGAACGAGTTCTGGCAGTCCGCCGTGCACGCGAGTTCGCCGCAGGAGTGGGACGCCAGTGTCGACCTGCTGTGTGACTTCGCCCTGGGCCTGGCGCCCCCGGAAGTCACCGCGGTATGGCGCCGAGCGCGGGGGTTCGCGCTCCTCAAAAAGCCGAACTCTCCGGACATTCGGCCAATCGCCGCGCACGAGCCGGCCCGCCGCTTCGTGACCCGGGCGCTGATCGCCCACGAAGGGGACGCGATCGCGGAGCGGCTCGTCCCAGACCAGACCGCGGTCAGGGTGGCGGGGGGCGCTGAGGCCCTTGGCCTGTCAGCCAGGGTTTTCGCGGAGCGCAACCCGGGCCACGTGCTCATCAAGCTTGACATGGCCAACGCCTTTGGGCGCGCGAGCAGAGCGGGCGCGATTCGCGAGATCCGCGCCGCGGGGGCGGTCCTGCTCCCGGCCTTCCTCGAGGTCATCCTCAGCGCGCCCTCCGTGTTTTCCTACGAGTACGAGCAGGAAGGTGGCCGCCACGTCTGCGAGAACATCCTCGCGGAGGACGGGGCCGATCAAGGTGATCCCGCCGGCCCGCTTCTCTTTTGCGCCGACTTTGCCCCAGCCCTCCGCGCGCTGCGGCGCGAGCTCTCGGAGTTGACGTGGGGGGCCGGGGTGGGCGACGTCTTCCTCGGCGCCTTCATGGACGACGTCGCCCTGGTCGTGCCGGCCTCCCTGGTGGTCGACGCCTTCGAGGCGGCGGAGCGGACGTTCGGTCAGGTTCACCAGTCCCTCTGCGCGGAGGCCTCGTTAGCCTGGTCGGCGAGCGGGCAGTTCCCGCCCAACCTGCCTGTGCAGGCGGCGCCGGAGGGGCTCGCGATCGCGGGGGTTCCGATCGGCCTCCCCCTCGGGCAGCAGGTGGCGGAGGTCCTCGCGCGCGCGGAGCGGGACTGCGCCACCCTCCTCGACCTCGCCGCCAAAGGCCCCCCTGGTCGCCCGCGGCGCGAGAGCGCCAAGCGCCTCCTGCTCAAGTGCATCCAGCCCCGCCCCGTCTTCATTTCGCGCGTCGTCGAGCCGGCGGGGTTGCTCGTCGCCGCCGCCGCCCACGACGACCTCATCTTCGGCTGCCTTCTCAAGCTCTACGCCATCGAGTCCAGCGAGCTCTCCGCCCACCACGTCGCGCAATTTCACCGTTCGGACGCGCGAGGGGGGTGCGGAGTGCAGCAGCTCCGGCCGCGGCTTTGCCACAACTTCGTGGACGGGGCCACGTCGGCCGCGCATCTGGTCGCGCAGTGTACCGGCCAGCCGCTCGGGGCAACGGACACGGCGTATGAGTCGGCGGTCATGGCGGTGGTCGGGCGCATTGTGGAGAGCGAGGGGCCGGAGCCGCCCAGCTGGGCAGCCCTCGCGGCGGGGCGTGAGCGCGGCACCAAGCACTGGGGCGCGCGCGCCTGGGCGGCGCGTCGGGAGGACGAGCAGGAGGTCGAGCAGGTCGCGCGCGCTACCTGGAGCATGCCCGACGCGGCGCGTGTCGAGTCTTGCTCCGGTCCCGGGTCCGCGTGGTTCGCCGCCGGGGCGGGAATCGGGGCCGACATCGTGGACCCCCACGCCGGGGCCATCGTGGAGGGCCCGAAGATCCCAGGCCCCCTCCGCGCCGACGGCTTCATCCTGCCCGACGAGGAGGCGGCGGCCCTCATGCGTCTCCGCCTCGGGCTTTTCCCGACCGGGGGGCGCTGTGGTCGCAAGACGTCGGACCCGAAGGCGAAGAAGGCCCGCTGCGACTGCGTGGCCGCCTCGGCGGAGCACAAGCTCACTTGCCCCTGCGGCCCTTGGGCGATCAACCGGCACAACCGCTTCGCGCGCTTGCTGCAGCTCCTCATTCTCGAGATCCCGGGGGCTTCGGTGCGGTGGACCCCTCGGACGGGCTTCTGGCCCCGCGGGAAGGAGGCGGGGGAGCCGGACTTGCGGGTGGACGTGCCCGGGTGGCGGCCGCTCTACATCGATGTGGCGATCGTCTTCCCCTTCTCCTCGGACCCGGGTCGCGCCGCGCGGTTGAAGGAGGGGAAGAAGACGGGGGCCTACCCCGTGTGGGCGTCCAACGCGCGGGTGGCGGTCGCCGACTTCAGCCCGTGCGTCTTCGAGGCGTTCGGGCGCTGCGGCGTCGAGTCGGCCCGCATCATCCGCAAGCTCGCCGGGCGGAGCGCTTCCGACCGGGGCGTGGCGCCCGCCGGGGAGGCGTGGCGCTGGTTCAGTCTGCTGTCGCTCCGGCTGCAGCTGGACCAGGCCGACATCCTGCTGAACTCGTAGAGCGCGCAGGATGTTCCCGTACTCGTTGATAGGTCGACGCCGCGAGGGTGCTCGGCATTTTCGTAATTCATGGAGGCATTTTGGGTGTCTCCGTTTTCCGCTAGAGCGTGAAGTGAGGCCAGT
>CAUZJY010000141.1:0-3510 GCA_963580305.1 Gemmatimonadales bacterium UBA6960 | reverse complement strand
GAGGAAAGCACGCGCGACCCGGAGGAGGCCGTGATGCCGAGCGCGTACGCGGCGAGCACCGCATAGACGGCGACCGTGTCGGGGCGGTCGAAGTCGCCCCGCTCGAGCAGCCCGGCCACGAACACGTCCCCGAGGGTCAGGTACGCCAGCGTGGAGGGGACGAGCAGGAACACGACCCGCTCGAGGGCGCGGCGCACGCGCTCGCGGGTGGCCGCCAGATCGGCGCTTCCCGCGCGTGACAGCTCGGGCAGCTCGGATGCCGCGATCGACATCCCGAAGAGCGAGATCGGCAGCAGGTATAAGGTCTGCCCGTAGCGGAGGATCGAGACCGCACCGTCCACCAGCAGCCCGGCCAGGATGTAGTCGAGCAGCCCGGAGACGTTCACCACCCCGCGCGCGGTCACGACCGGCACGAAGTTCCGGATCGCCTCGGCGACCCCGACCGCGCGCCGGCTGACGGACAGCCGGAAGTGCCGGAGCACGGGGATCGCCCACGGCAGCATGATCCCGAGCTGGAGCACGCTTCCCGCGAGCGCCCCGGCCGCGAGCGCCACCATCAGGTCGGCGTCGCGGCCCTGCGCCTCCCACGCCAGCGCGCTGCCGAACGCGAGCAGCGTGGCGATCATCGCTAAGTTCCAGAGCACCGGCGCCACGTAGCTGACGAAGAAGCGGCGGTGGCTGTTGAGGACCCCGAGCGCCCACGCGGAGACCGCGAGCACGGCGGTCATCGGGAAGAGAATGCGCACGAGCTGCACGGTGAGCGCCTGCTTGGCAGGGTCCCACCGCGGATAGAAGAGGCCGATCAGCAACGGCGCGGCGAGCACTCCGATGAGCGCGGCTCCGGACGCGATCACGCCCAGGATGCCGAGCGTGGCGCCTGCGAAGCGTCCCGCGTCCCGCTCGCGCCCCTCCTCCAAGAAGCGCGCGTAGACCGGTACGAAGGACGCCGAGAGCGTCCCCTCCCCCAGCAGGTTCTGGATGACGTTCGGGGTGCGAAGGGCGGCTCCCCACGCGTCCGCGACGGCGGAGTTGCCGAAGTAGAAGGAGAACACCATCTCGCGGCCGAGCCCCGCGATCCGGCTCAAAAAGATGCCCGCGCCAACCAGCCAGGCCGCGCGGGCGCCGTGCCCCGGAACGACGGGGGGGCCCGGCTCAGGCGCTTCGCTCACCTTGCTCTTGGGCGGGGCCCAGCGTGGATCGGGGATCGCGCGTCTCGAGGAGCTGGTGGAGGAACTGTCCCTCCTCGTCCGGGCGCTTCACCTCGGCCGCGAGCCGATCCACCTCCCCCTCCAGGAAGGCGATGCGGTCGGCCAGCAGCTCGCGGGTAGGACCGATGTCGCGGCGCTCGACGCGCACGGCCAGGGCGCGCCCAAGATGCGAGTCCAACACGATCGACCGAATGGGAATGAGCAAGAGGAGGACGAAGATAAGCAGCCAGAGCATGGCATGAGTCTAGGGCTGGTGGAAGGGGGGCGCCATCGAGGTGGGCTCTTCCGCGGGGAGCGTCTCGGCGAAGCGTGCGAGCAGCTCGTCGAGCAGCTCGGGGCCGTACCGTGCGAGGTAATAGAAGGGGCTCACCACGCGCTCCTGCGGGACGCCACGCGGGAAGAGGTGCGTGCGGGCCTTGTCGAGCTGCTGGATGAGCGTCTCGCTCCGGCGCCTGACCGCCTGGAGGATCTTGCGCTCCGCTTCCCCGAAGGCGTCGAGGGCGACCGAGCGCGCACGCTGGAGCGGCCCCTGGAGGGTCGGGTCGACGTCGCGCGCGGCCGCGACCAGCGCGTCGGTGCCGCGGGCGAGGGTGCCGCGCAGCCCGTCGAGCGCGCCTTGCACCTCGGGGGGCATCTCCGCGCGCACCAGCTCGCCCGCGAGCTCATCCGTCGGGCGCGCCAGCGCCTCCGGTTCGAGCCCGAGCTTGTCCAGCGCCTTGGCGATCTTGCCCTCGATCAGCGTGGCCGAGAGCCGCGGGAAGACGAGCGGCTGGAGGAGGTCGTGGGCCTCGAACAGCGGGGCCAGCTGTGCGTGGTAGGCGCTCTCCCCCGGGCCCGCGACGTAGCCCACCGTGGGCAGGACGGCCGCCTCGACCACCGGCCGGAGCAGCACGTTCGGGCTCACCGTGTCGGGGCGGCCCTGGATGCGTGCCAAGAGCTCCTCCGCGCCGAGCCGTGTATCACTCTTTCGCAGGCGGAAACCCCGGTCGTGCCGGTACACCCGCTCGCGGCCGGCGGGACCCTCGAGGAAGAGATTGACTCCCCCTTCCAGCACCGGCACCTGCGGCTCCCAGCCAGCGTCGCGCAGCGCCGCCGCGCGCGCGGCGAGAACGCGCTCGTCGCGCACGGCCGCGCGCGCCGCGGCCGCGAGCACCGGCGCCGAGGCGGCCTTGAGCTCGGGGTCGGCCGCATCCACCAGCGCCAGCCCGTGGCCGCCGAGCAGCTCCGCGAGCGTCTCGCTCACGCCGGCGTCGAGGGTGACCCCGGAACGCCAGGCGCGGCGGAGCAGCTCGAGGTAGATGACCGTAAATTCCGTCTCTGGAAGGAGTTCTGCCATCGCGGCCAAGGCCTCTTCCAGCTCCGCGCCGAGGGGGAGCCGATGGAGCGGGCGCTCCCCCGCCCCGGCGGGCGCGGCGAGCTGGATCCGGTGCAACTCGTTGTCCACTCCGGGCAGCTCGGCGTGGTCGACCTCGGCCCAGTCATGGTCCTCGGAGGCCACCCAGAAGACCGGGACGACCGGAGCATCGAGCTGATCCTCGAGCCAGCGCGCGAGCGCGATCGCGGAAAGCGCCTTGAAGAGCGTGTGGCAGGGGCCGGCGAAGAGCCCGGGCTGCTGCCCGGTCGTGACCAGGCAACCCTCGCCCGCGGCGATGCGCTCGAGCTTCGCGCGGGTCCCCGGATCGGGCGCGCGCAGCGCGGACAGGATGCGGACGCGCGCATCCCGGTCGAAGCGCTCCCCCAGCCGCCGCGCCCGCTCGCGCCACGCCTCCGGGTCACGCCAGTCGGCCGCGAACCAGCGGAGCGCCCCGGGCTCGCCCCGCGCGTACGCCCCTCCCAGCCCTCCCCACGGCCGCCCCACCCGAATCTCGAGGTTGACCGCCATCAGGGACCTTTGTGGTAGGGCTCACCGCGCAGGATGGTGCCGGCCCGGTAGAGCTGCTCCGCCAGCAGCAGGCGCGCGACCTCGTGCGGGAAGGTCATCGGGGAAAGAGTGAGCTGCCACGCCTGGGACAGCAGGCGGGCGCCGAGCCCGTATGCGCCCCCGATCACGAACGTCACGTCGCGCCTGTGCAGCGCGTGGTCCTGGAGATAGGCGGCGAAGGCGCGCGACCCGACCGGCTGCCCGAGTCGGCTGAGCGCCACCAGGTCCGCGTTCTCCGGCGTGCGCGCCAGGATCCGCTCCTCTTCGAGCTGCCGCACCACCTCCACGTCGTTCTGGCCCCTCGGCGCGCCCGGATCCACCTCGATCGCCTGGAGCTTCCAGTAGCGGGCGGCGCGCTCCTCGTACTCGTGGACCGCGTAT
>CAUZJY010000140.1:0-3528 GCA_963580305.1 Gemmatimonadales bacterium UBA6960 | reverse complement strand
GCGCTCGAGAGCTTCGTCGAGGGGACGCTCATCGTCTATATGAAGCCGACCCGCGAGCTCCAGACGCTGTGCGAGTTCGCCCCCACGCGAGAGCGCCGGATGCTGGCCGGCGACGTGCGGCGCTTCGGGGGCGCCGCTGTGCTGGCGGAGCTGGTGATGAAGCATGCCGGTGAGGAGGCCAACCCGGGACTGTTCGAGGTTCTGAGCCGTTCCCTCGACCGCCTCGCGGAGGTCTCGAGGGAGGCGGTGGTCGCCACCGTGCTGGGCGAGGGCTGGCGGCTGGTCGCGGCGCTCGGGTACCGGCCGATGGTCGAACACTGCGTGGAATGCGGCGCCGCCCCGGGCGGCGAGCTGGCGCCCTTCGACTTGGCTGCCGGAGGGATCCGCTGCGCGCGCTGTACGCTTGGGCCCACGCGCGAAGCGCGGGGAGGCGTCGGCCCGCGCCTGGGACCGGGGGCGAGGGCGCAGCTCGCCGCGCTGCTCGAGGAGGGGGCGGAGCCGCCTCCCCTCGAGCGTCCGCGCGCCCATCTTCGGCTCCTGTCCGACTTTGTCACCCATCACATCTCGGCCGGCCGTCCGCTCCCCTCCTTCGCGGTGCTCGCCGAGCTGCTGGACGGCTGATCCAGATGCCCAGCCTTATCCTCGGGACCGCCGGCCACATCGATCACGGCAAGACCGCGCTGGTGCACGCGCTCACCGGTATCGACACCGACCGGCTGCGCGAGGAGAAGGAGCGCGGGATCACGATCGACCTCGGCTTCGCCGAGTTGAGCGATGGCGTCCGGCACATGGGCGTGGTGGACGTCCCGGGGCACGAGGGCTTCATCCGCAACATGGTGGCGGGTGCCACCGGGATGGACGTCGTGCTACTCGTGATCGCGGCCGACGAAGGCGTGATGCCCCAGACGCGCGAGCACCTGGACATCGTCACCCTGCTGGGCGTCGAGCGCCTGGTGGTGGCGCTCACCAAGGCCGATCTGGTGGACGAGGAGTGGCTGGAGATGGTGCGGGAAGAGGTCCAGGGGCTCCTCGCGGGAGGGCCATACGAGGGTGCCCCGATCCTGCCGACATCGGTCCGCACCGGGGCGGGAGTGGAGGCGCTCGCCCGTACGCTGCTGGCCACGGCTGAGCAATGGAGCGAGCGCGACTCGACCGATCCCGCCCGGCTCCCGGTGGACCGGGTGTTCACCGTGCACGGAACGGGGACCGTGGTGACGGGGACGCTCCGTTCCGGACGGCTGCGGATCGGGGACCGGGTGCGCGTGATCCCGGGAGAGCTGGTGGCCCGCGTGCGCGGGCTCCAGGTGCACGGGCGCGAGGTGGAGGAGGCCCGGGTCGGCGAGCGCACCGCCGTCGCCCTCGCGGGCGCCGGGACGGACCGGCAGACGCTCGCGCGCGGCCAGGCGGTTATCTCCGGTCCCGGCTGGGCGCCGGCCTCGATGCTGACTGCGAGACTGCGCGTGCTCCCGGGTGCAGGCTGGCGGATCGAGCGCGGGCAGCGGGTGCGCGTGCACCTGGGTACGGCGGAGGTAATGGCCCGCTGCGCGGTGCTCGAGGCAGAGGCGCTCGAACCGGGGGACGAGGGCTGGGTGCAGCTACGCCTCGAGGAGCCGGTCCCCGCGCGCGCGCGCGACGCCTTCGTCGTACGCTCCTTCTCGCCGGTGACCACCATCGGGGGTGGGCGGGTCGCGGAGCTCTACCCCCCGCGGCGCGGCTCGCTCGGCGCGGAGGACGCCCGGCGGCTCGTCCTCATGCTCGAGGGGGCGCCGGCCACCGTGGTCGGAGCGGCGCTCGAGCTGGCCGGGCCCGGAGGGGTGGCGCGCGAGGCGCTCCCCGTGCTCACGGGGCTCACCCCCGGGGAGGTGGCCTCCGCGCTCGGAGAGTCCCCCGCGGGTGGGGGAGCGGCTCCGTACGCCTGCGGCGACCTCCTGCTCGCTGGCGGCTACGCCGAGAGCGCGCGCGGCGCGCTCCTCGCCGTCGTCGAGGCGCAGCACCGGAATGAGCCACTCCGTCCCGGGATCGCCGCCGAGGCACTCCGGGCCACCCTCTCGTACGGCTCCCCGCCCGCGCTTGCCGATCGGCTGCTGGAGGAGTTGGTCGCCTCGGGGGTGCTCGAGGTGCGGAGCGGAATCGTCTCCCGTCGGGGGTTCAGTCCGCTGCTCTCCCCGGAGCAGGAGCGCGCCCAGGGAGCGCTCCGCGACCTGTACCGGGAAGCGGGTCTCGCACCCCCCTCGGTGGAGGAGCTTCCGGAGCCCCTGCGGGGGAGGACAGACCTCTGGCCACTGCTGCGGCTCCTGGAGAGCGAGTCCGCGCTCACCTCGCTGGATCACGGACTCTTCGTATGGCGCGAGGAGCTCGACCGCGCCGCCCGTGCCGTAACACGTCAGCTCGGGGGACGTAAGGGCCTGGGGCCGGCGGACTTTCGCGAGATCCTCCCGGTCACCCGGAAGCACCTACTTCCCCTGCTCGCGTACTTCGACCGGACGGGGGTGACGGTCCGCCGGGAGAGCGGACGGGAGGTGTCCGAACCCGCCGGTACGGGGAATGCAAGGCGGACGGAAACACGCGAATCCGAAGCCTGACCATTCGTTCGCGCATGGTGTATGATGCGTCGAAGGAGTACGAATCTGCGCGCAAGTTGGGGAGAGGCCATCGAGTCCAACGCTACCGCACGAGTCGAGCTTGTGAACCGATGTGTGATACGGGCTTCGGGCGTCTCACTCGCGATGTTCGTGCTCTTCGGAGCGCCCTCCTTGCAGGCCCAGGAGGCCCCCGGAACGCCGCAGAGCGAGTTCAGTCTAGAGCAAGAACTACCCGAACCCTTTCAATCCGGAGACGAGGATCCTCTTCGTCCTCGGCGAGGAGCTTTTCGCCGACGGTCGGCCTCCGGTCGTCTCGATCCGGATCTTCAACATCATTCAGCAGCTCGTCGCCGCTCCAACGGCGCTCCGCCACCCCCTCGGGGAAGGCGTTCCGGTCACGAACCTCGAGTATCCCGCGCCCGGCCGCTGGGAAGCGTACTGGGACGGAGCGGACTCGAACGGACGACAGGTGGCCTCGGGAATCTATCTCATGCAGCTCAGCGTCAACGGGGTGAGCCAGACCAGGAAGATGTACGTGACGAAGTAGCCGATGCCCAAGCGAGCGGAAACACGCGATGGGCACCCCAATGGGGTGTCCCTCGCGCGTTTCCACCTGGCCCGGATCGGGCGGTGCCGGATCAGGAGAGGATGTAGATGAAGAACCCGCAGTTCTCGCAGACGCGGACCGGGCGGGGCCCTGTTCGCCCGCCTTGGCGGCGGCGATCGAGACCTGACAGCCGTAGCAGACACCGTTGATGACCGGCGCCGCGACCCGTTCGCGGGTCGCGGCCACGATCCATCATCAGGGTGCCCGCAGCTCGAGCAGGTTCAGGAATTCCTGGGGGGTGGCGATAGACTGGAGCGAGGTGGGAACGCTGGGGTCCTTTCCGAACTGCGCAATCTTGCCAAGGACCGGGAGATACTGGTTCGACACCTCCAGCGGAGG
>CAUZJY010000139.1:0-3654 GCA_963580305.1 Gemmatimonadales bacterium UBA6960 | reverse complement strand
AGTGAGCGGTCGATCAGCGTGACCTGCTCCAGCTTGCGAGCGCCCTTCGCGTGCATGTTCTCCCGGATCCGGTCGAACACCACGATCGTGTCGTTGAGCGAGTACCCCACGATGGTGAGGATCGCCGCGATCGTCGGGAGCAGCATCTCGATCCGGAAGATCGCGATGAACGAGAGCGTGAGCACGATGTCGTGGATGGTGGCGATCACCGCCGCCATCCCGAAGCGGAGCTCGAAGCGAATGGCCAGATAGACCAGCGTCAGGGCGAACGACAACAGGATGGCGAGCAGCGCCTTCCGCTGCAGCTCTTCCCCAACCGTCGGCCCCACTAGCTCGGTCCGCTCCACCGTGAAGGAGTCGCCGCCATACGCCTCCGCGAGCTGTTCCTCCACCCGGTCGCTCACCTCCTCCACGGTCGCCTCCTCCTCGAGCGGGAGCCGGATGACGAAGGCGTTCCCCTCCCCGAACCGGGTCACGGCAATGGCGTCGGTTCCGCCGAACGCCGCGCGGACGTCGCCCGCCGTGGTCGGCTGCGTGAATTCCACCTGGACCAGGGTGCCGCCGGTGAAGTCCACGCCGTAGTTCAGCCACGAGCCGATCGTGAACACGTTCACGGTCATCGCCGTGATCCCGGCGAGAATGATCGCCCCCGAGACCACATAGGCCTTCCGGCGCTGCTCGAAGAAAGGGTAGTTGGCGTGCTGGAAGAATCTCATGGCACGGCGGCGGCCTCAGATGCTCACAGGGTCCGACGCTCTGCGTCGGGACAGATAGATCAGGAACAGCGTGCGGGTCACGTAGATGGCCGAGAAGAACGAGGCCATGATGCCGATCGAGAGCGTGACCGCGAAACCGCGCACCGGTCCGGTCCCGAACTGGAAGAGGATCAGGGCCGTGATCAGCGTGGTCAGGTTCGAGTCCACGATCGCCGAAAGGGCGTGCGAGAAGCCCTCGTCCACCGCAGTGCGGCTGGCCCGTCCGGCGTCCAGCTCCTCGCGGATGCGCTCGAAGATCAGGACGTTGGAATCCACGGCCATGCCGACGCTCAGGATGAATCCCGCGATCCCCGGGAGCGTGAGCGTCGCGCCCAGCCCCGCGAGCGCGCCGAGCGTGATGATGACGTACACGCCGAGAGCGAGCACGGCCAGCACGCCGGCCATCTTGTAGAACCCCATCATGATCGCGAGCACACCCACGAGGCCGATCAGCCCAGCGATCGTCCCCTGGCGGATGGAATCCTGCCCGAGCGAGGGGCCCACGGTGCGCTCCTCGACGACGGTGAGCGGCGCGGGCAGCGCGCCCGCGCGCAGCACCAGCGCGAGGTCGCGCGCCTCCTCGAGGGGGGCGCCGGCCAGCTCGATCTGACCGCGATTGCCAATCCGGTCGCGGATCACCGGCGCGCTCATCACCTCGTCGTCGAGCACGATCGCCAGGAAGTCGCCGATGTGCTGACCCGTGAACTGGGAAAAACGGCGCCCCCCCGTCCGGGTCAGCTCGAACTGCACCTGGGACTGGTTGAACTGGGGGTCCCGGGCTGCGATCGCGTTCTCCAGGTCCTCCCCGGTCATGAATGGCTCGCGCTCAAGCACGTAGAGCCGGCGATACGTGCGGGCGCCCACTCCGATCGGTTGGCTCTCGAAGTGCAGCGAGACGTCCCGGGGGAGCGCGCGCAGCACCTCGGGGACCGCGAGGAAGCGCTCCATGGCGGACACGTCCTCGGTCGCGACCAGATAGGTGCCCTCCACGTCGCCCGCGTTGATCAGCGCGGTGAACGGTCGGCTGCTGGGCGCGGGTAGCGTGTCCTCCGCGGGGGCGGCGGTGTCGGCGGCCCCCGTGTCGGGCACGGCGCCGCTCGTGTCGCTGCCGAAGAGCAGCTCCTCGACGGTCCGGCCTCCGGCGGGCACCCCGGCGGCCTGGGCGGTGTCCGCGCCGAGCCGGCGCAGCTCCTCGGGACCCAGAGCGGCGAGAATCGCGCGGTCGATGCGCGGCAGCGACGCGGCAATCTTGGTGGTGGACAGGACCAGCTTGAACTGGAGGAAGGCCGCCTGATTGAGGATGTTCTTGGCGCGGTCCTCGTCATCGATCCCCGCCAGCTGCACCACCAGCCGATCGCTTCCCACCTTCTGGATGAGCGGCTCCTCCACGCCCAGCTCGTCGACCCGGGTACGGATGATCCGCTCCGCCCGGTCGATCGCATCCGCCTTGGCCTCGGCGGTCATCGTGCCTTGCGGATCGTCCACCTCGAGCGCGAGGTGCATCCCACCCTGGAGGTCGAGCCCCTGCTTGAGCCCGCGGCTGTAGAGCTGCCAGATCGAGACGGCGAGGACGGCGAGGATGACAACGATCCGTCCGCGCAGCGTTGAGAACATGGCACTGACAAGGTCGGAGACCAGGCGGCCGGAGCCTGTCTCCGGCGCCGGGAAGAGCCAGTAAACTTCACGCGCCCGATGGGTGGGTGTCAATCGAGCCTAGAGCCGGGTTTCGGTTTGCTTGTTTCGGGCGCTTCGCGGTGTCCCCCCGTTTCTGCCCTCCGCTGAGCCCAGGGATTCGGTTCCGGTGATCATCCCTGCATTTCAACGACTGAAGTGTCAGCTTGTACAGTTTGCGCGCGCGGCGAGTCAGCGCGAGCGCCTCGGGGTCGTCAGCCTCGAGTTCACGCATCTCTTGAATCTCTGACCGGCCGATGGCCGGTGCGCGAACGGATGGGGTTCGACATCGTCCGGGAAACGGAGGGACCTGGCAGGGATGATCGGAATGGCAGCGACCCTCGACGGCAATCCGATCGGCCGCCGGCAGCTCCTGCGTACGCTCGGCTTGACGGCCAGCGTGACGGCGGTGGGTGGCGCTTGCTCGCTCGACTTCGGGGATCCGGAACGACCCAACTCACTCTGGATCCGGCAGGCTGCCCGAGCCCCCGGGCCAGCCCACGATCGGGCATATCGCCAGGTCGGCTGGATCGTCGACGATCGTCGCGGAAAAGAGCGAGGCGATGTTCCCCGGTGCAGCGGCCCCCTTCGCATACAGCCATCTGGAGCTGACCACGCCGGACGTAACGAGGGCGTGCGAGTTCTACCAGAACACGTTGGCGACGCACCTCGCATACGACGATCTCGGGGACTCGGCGACGAGGGTCGGTCCCCAGAGCTACCTGCGCTTCGGCGAGAACCCCTCATGCTCCGATCGGGCCAGCTCGACGGTAGGCCGCCCCACGCGAATCGGATCGGCTTCGCGATCCACGATTTCGATCGTGAATCAGTGGCCGCCAGGCTGCGTGACCGGCGGGAGGAGGGGGGGGGCTGGACCCGAAGCCGTTCACGAAGCTCGGGTGGACGATCGCCGATCCTGATGGTTCTGCGTGTCGACATTGCGGGCGGCTGGTCTGCCGGAGCATCTCGGGCGCGAATGCGGGGGCGATCCGGAGCGGTGCCCCGCGGAGCCGGGGGTGTAGCGTGCGGGTCGGTGAGCGCATGACCAGGCCCGCATCGCCCGCGCGCCGGCGATCGGCACCGGGGGCGATGCTTCTCACAGCCACCGGACTGGCCCTCATCGCGGCTCCCGGGGCGGCTCAAGTACCGACGGTCCCCGAGCAGGGATCGACCACCGCGGCGCTTCCCCCACCGGTCCGTCGCGGTGAGCCCACGATCGTCCGCGCCG
>CAUZJY010000138.1:0-3685 GCA_963580305.1 Gemmatimonadales bacterium UBA6960 | reverse complement strand
GCCACGGCCTGGACGTGATCCTGCCCGGTTACACGCACCTCCAGCAGGGCCAGCCGATCCGTGCCGCGCACTGGGCGCTCGCCCACCTCTGGGCGTTCGACCGCGACCGCGAGCGGCTACGCAGGGCTGTCCACGCCGCCGGCGTGCTGCCCCTCGGGTCCGGCGCGATCGCGGGCTGCTCGTTCCCCGTCGACCGGGAGGCGCTCGCGCACGCGCTGGGTTTCCGGAGGCCGAGCGAGAACAGCGTGGACGCGGTGTCGGACCGCGATTGGGCGCTTGACCTCGCCTATGCGTGCGCGGTCCTGGGTACGCACCTGTCCCGTCTCGGGGAGGACTTGGTGCTCTTCACCTCCATCGAGTTCGGCTTCCTCCGGCTGGCCGACGGCTACAGCACCGGATCGTCGCTCATGCCGCAGAAGCGTAATCCCGACGTCGCTGAGCTGGTGCGCGGCGGCTCGGGACGGCTGGTCGGCAACCTGGTCGCACTGCTCACTCTGATGAAGGGACTGCCGACCGGCTATAACCGGGACCTCCAGGAGGACAAACGCACGCTGTTCGACTCGGTCGACGCGCTGCGCATCGCGCTTCCCGCGGTCGCTGGCGCCGTCGCGACGGCGGAGTTCCGGCCGGAGCGCAGCCGAGCGGTCATGGACAGCCAGTTGCTCGCCACCGATCTGGCGGAGTTGCTGGTACGGAAGGGCGTTCCCTTCCGGCGGAGTCACGAGGCGGTGGGACGGCTGGTGCGGAAGGCGGAGGAGGCGGGGGTGGCACTCGCCGAGCTACCGGTGGACGCGTTCCTGGAAGTGGCGCCCGAATTCGGTGAGGACGTGCACGACGTCTTCGACTGGGAGCGCTCGGTCGAGTCGCGCGCCACCCCGGGCGGGACGGCCCGCGCCGCCGTCGAGGCGCAGTTCGCCGAGGCGGAGCAGCGGCTTGGTGCGAGGCCTGGCAGCTAGGAGCTCTCTTCCTCGCCGAACAGGCTGCCCACCCGGATCCGGAAGCCCGGCACCACGTCCTCGGCGTCCAGCGCGTCGTCCTCGCCCCGCACGATCCACGCCGCGCCCGCCCAGTGTACGGTCACCGTGCGGGCGGGCGGATCCACGATCCAAACGAGGCGGGTTCCGGCATCCAGATAGTCGCGCACCTTGGCCGCGACTTCTGTCCAGCGGTTGGAGGGGGAGACGACCTCGACCGCGAGGTCGTGGGCGATGGGGACGTACCCTTCCGGAGGAGGCTCGGCTGGCAGCCGAGCCTTCGCCACGAAGGAGACGTCGGGCGCGCGAACGGTCCCAGGGAGCTCGACGAGCAAGAACCCGGTTTCGGCGGCGAAAACCCATCCCAGTCCGGCTGCCTTCACGTGGTTGGCGAGCTCGCTGGCGATCGCCCCGTGCCGCGCTCCCGCCGCCGGCTCCCGCACCAGCCACCCGCGCACCAGGTCACAGCGGTACTCCTCATCGGGGAGCCGCTCGAACTCCTCGATGGTCATCGGTCCCATACGGTCGGCGGCGCGGTACGCTTCGATGGTGCCCTCCGGCTCCGCGTAACGTACCGTCCACTCGTCGAGCTCGTACATGTCGGGATCGGCCCTCTGCCTAGGCCACCGCCGCCGTTGCCGTCCCTGCGGGGATGGTCCGTCCCACCACCTCGGCCAGCGGGCGGACCAGGGCCATCATGGTTTCGAACTCGTCCAGGTTGAGCGACTGCTCGCCGTCTGAGGTCGCGCACTCGGGCTCGGGGTGGACCTCGACGATCAGCCCGTCCGCGCCGGCCGCGATCCCCGCCAGCGCGAGCGGGGTGACCAGATGCCGGTAGCCGCCCGCATGGCTCGGGTCGGCGATCACCGGAAGGTGGGTCTCCCGCTTGAGCACCGGGATCGCGGCCACGTCGAAGGTGTTCCGGGTCGCGGTTTCGTAAGTGCGGATTCCGCGCTCACACAGGATCACCTGCATGTTCCCCTGGCTCATGATGTACTCGGCGGCGAGCAGCAGGTCCTTGACCGTCGCGCTCATCCCGCGCTTGAGCAGCACCGGGCGGTGCAGCCGCCCGACCTCTGTGAGCAGGTTGTAGTTCTGCATGTTGCGGGCGCCGATCTGGAGGACGTCGGCGTATCCGGCGACCAGTTCGACCTGGCGCGTGTCCATCACCTCGGTAACGACCGGAAGCCCTGTGCGAGCCCGCACCTCGGCCAGAATCTTGAGTCCCTCCTCGCCTTTTCCCTGGAACGAGTATGGCGAAGTGCGCGGCTTGAACGCTCCCCCGCGCAGCGCGCGGGCGCCTGCCCCGCGCACGGCGACGGCCGTGCGCTCCATCATTTCCGGGCCCTCGACCGAGCAGGGTCCGGCGATCACCAGCAGCTCCTTCCCTCCGATCTCCGCGGCACCGATCGGGATGCACGTGGGCCCCGCCGTGAACTCGCGCGCCGCGAGCTTGTAGGGCTTCACCACGTCGTGGACCGTCTCCACACCGGGAATCGACAGGAGAGGGATCTCGCGGAGGCGCGTCTCGTCGCCGATGCAGCCGATCACGGTGCGGCTCTCCCCGCGTGAGATGTGGGTGCGCAGACCCATGCCCTCGATGCGCTCGCGGATGTGGTCCAGCTCTTCGGCGGTGACGCCCGCCCGGGTCACGATGATCATGGCTTCCTCGCGGTGGTGCGCCGGTGCCCGGGAACTCCCAGGTGCTCAATCAAAAGGCCCCCGGGGATCTCCCCGGAGGCCTCGCGGCGGCGTTCTGTGCGGTTGCGTCTCAGCGCACGAGCCCCCGGCCCCCGGAGTGGGTTCCGAAGTAGTAAAACCACCGGTAGGCCCGCAGGGCCGAGAGGTGGGCTGCAGTTCGGGAAGAGATCGCGTCGGTACACATTGTGATAAAAGCTGCGGCGCCGCAGGACGAGGTGTCAAGGGGCGCGTGCGCAGCGGCTCCCCGGCAGCTCCTCAGGACTCGCTCGGCCCCGCCACCCCCACTAGCTTGGCCCCGCCCCTCGGCGCTCACAACAGATCCGCCTGGAGACAACCACGATGGAACCGACCACGGCCACCGCGCCCAAGAAGGCGAAGGTCAGCCGCCCCACGCTCGACGACATGGCGCTTGCGTTAGGCAAGCGCGTGCGCCTGCACCGCCTGTTCTACGGGTCCGGCCTGCGCAACGGGACCCTGATGATCCTGCCCATCGATCAAGGGCTCGAGCACGGACCCGTGGACTTCTTCGAGAATCCAGCGAGCGCCGACCCCGCCTTCCAGTGGCGGCTGGCCGCCGAGGGCGGCTACAACGGCGTGGCCTGCCACTACGGGCTCGCGCGCAAGTACATGGAGCGCTACGCGGGACGAGTTCCGCTGATCCTGAAGATCAACGGCAAGACGAACGTTCCTTCGGACGACGACGCGCTCTCGACGCTGACGGGGACCGTGGAGGATGCGGTCGCGCTCGGCGCGGACGCGGTTGGCTACACGCTCTACGTCGGCTCGCCCCGGCAGGACGAGGACATCCTCCAGATACACATGGTCCGCGAGGACTGCGACAAGTACAACATGCCGTTGATCGTCTGGGGATATCCGCGCGGAGCCGCGATCGAGGAGAAGGGCGGGCGCGATTCACTGTACGCGATCGACTACGCGGCGCGCATGGCGCTCGAGCTGGGTGCCGACATCGTTAAGCTCAACATCCCGAAGCGCGGCCCCAAGGATGCGAA
>CAUZJY010000137.1:0-3698 GCA_963580305.1 Gemmatimonadales bacterium UBA6960 | reverse complement strand
ACCATCCTCCAACGTCGGCAATCAGCTCGCGGTCATGCACGCGAAGCTCGGCGACCTCTACCTGGTCGCGAATCGGCCGGTCGAGGCGGCGCAGCAGTACGAGGCCGCCATCAGCTTGCGCCCGCGCTACCTCGACATCCGCACCAAGCTCGCGGAGACCCTGATGGAGCTGGGCGAGCCGGAGCGCGCGCGCACCGAGCTCGAGCACATCCTCAAGAAGAACCCGCGCCTGACGACCGCGCGCATCCGGTTGGGGGTCGCGTTCCAGCGGTTGGGAGACACGCAGCGCGCGGTGGCCGACGATCCCGAGGACATGCGCCCCCGCGCGTACCTCCAGTCGGTCGGCGAGCCCGTCGACGCCAAGGCCTAAGGAGGCCCTGCACAAGTATGGGGCCCCGCGCCTACGATCACGTCTGAGTTGAGCTTACGGTACGCGGGTTATGGGTGGCACGGCCCTTTCTCCGTCGTTGGCGCTCCTCGACGTAGCTTTGGCTATGTCTTTGTCGCGCTGCCTAGGATCAGGGGCCGTGGCACCCATAACGCGGGGTCCCATACTTGTGCAGGACCTCCCTAACGCGCGCTCGCTCCGGAACCGCCCAGAGCGGGCGCCGGTATCTCAGCCCATGATTACCCGTCATCTCCAGTGGCTCTCGGTGCGCGCGCGCACCGTGCTCGTGCCGTCTCTGTTGCTCGTCGCCTGCGGCCGCGGCTCGGAGGGCACCTCGATCGCGCGCGGGGACATCGCCTACGCGGCCGGGAACGTCGAGATGGCGCTCGCCGAATATCAGCTCGCGGTGCGGCAGGGGGACGAGGCGGAGGCGTACGCACGTGTGGGGCACACCTACGCGCAGCTCGGCCAGGTGGACGAGGCGCTCGACTACTACCGCGAGGCCGCAGTACGGGACGCGCGCTGGGCTGACCAGGCGGGGGTGGACCTGCTCCACCTCGCGCGCGAGGCGATGGCACGCTCCGACGGCTTCCTGATGGCGTCGGCGGTCGAAGCCACGCTCGTCTTCCTCCCTGGCCTCTCCGTCGAGGAGCTCGCCCTCCCGCTCGCCCGCCACTACTTCCAGAACGGCGAGTTCGGGCGCGCGCTCCCGTACTACCAGCAGGCGCTCGTGGCCGCCCCCGACTCGGGCGCGGACGTGATGATGGAGGTCGGGACCGCGTACGCGGAGGTGGGCGACTGCGGCCGCGCGCTCCTGCTCTTCGAGCGCCACCGCGAGCTGCTGCAGCCGTGGGAGCGCGGAGAGGTGGACTGGCATATCGGGAACTGCTCGCTCGCGCTTGGCCGCCAGCGCCGCGCGGAGGGCGAGCCGGCCGAGGCGCTCGCGCTGATCGACCGTACTCTCGCGGTGGGGGAGCCTAGGAACCTGATCTCCCAGACCTGGTTCGAGCGGGGAGAGATCCTATCGGAGCTGGGAGAATGCGACGAGGCGCTCGCGGCCTACCGGCGCGTGCGCACGTTCGATCCCGCGGGCACCGGGGCCCTGCTGCGGCGCGCCGAGGAGCGGATCGACGAGCTGCGCTTCGGCCGCGGGATGACGGAGATCACGGGACGCTGCGGCGCATGAGCCGCCCGTGCCCATGAGCCGTTCGTGCACGGTACTGCACGTCGTCGCGGCCCGTCCCAACTTCATGAAGGTGGCTCCCGTACTGCGCGCGCTGGACGCGCGGCCGGGGTTCCGCACCGCCTCCATCACGCTCTTGATGCGCGCGTAGGAGGGGCGCGCGGTGACAACCACGCAGACCAGGCGGCAGACCAGGCGGCGGCGCTCCCCCGGGCCGTGCGCGGGAACGGACGCGGGACGGAGGCCGGTCACGGCTCGGACCGCCGGGCGGAGCTGCCCGCCAGAAAGGCCGCCAGCTTGCGTGCCATGAACAGCTCTCACGCGGTTGGTCTGCGCCCGCAGAGTCAGGGCGCCTGAGCGAAATCCGTGCTTGGGTAGGGGATCTGGTACGGCACGGGTTCCCTGGTCAGGTGACCAAGGGGAGCCGGTGTTGCCGACCCGCAGATCCGTTCTCCCACCGCTCTCCTGGAGGGTGGTCACGCCGGGGGCGCACGGCGTATATTTCGCAATCGAGGCCTCCTCGAGGGCGGTCTCCCGCTTCCTGAGAGTTTGTTCATGCGTCTGATGCCCGCGGCTTGGGTCGTCGTCGGTCTCGCGGCTCTGCCCGCCGTGGCTCTCGGCCAGCAGCCCCGGGAGGAATCACCGGTCGTGGTGAACGACGCCACCCATCCGGTCCGGGTGGGGGACCTCGTGCGGCTCCGCATCTGGCGCGAGGAGGATCTGTCCGGGGAGTTCCAGGTCGATCCCACCGGCAAGGTTGTCTTCCCCCGGCTAGGTGAGTATCAGGTGGCCGGGGAAACCTCGCAGAGCCTGGTCAACCGACTCATCGAGGACTACCGGCGCTATCTCCGCAATCCTTCGATCGAGATCACTGTTCTGAGGCGGATCAACATTCTGGGTGCTGTCGGGAACCCGGGCATCTACAACGTGGACCCGACGGTCACCATCGCGGACGCGCTGGCGCTCGCCGGCGGGGTCATGACGAGCGGAAACCAGGACAGGATTCGGATCATCCGCGATGGCGTCGAGCTGACGACCGGGATCAATGAGCGCACCACGATCGGCGATTCGCCCATCCAGTCCGGCGACCAGATCTACGTCCCTGAGCGGAGCGTTTTCCAGCGGAACACCGGGCTCTACGCGACCCTGATCTCCACCGCGGTCACCTTGACGATCGCCCTCTTCCTCCGCTGATCCGATGAACGCGGCTGAGCCCGGTCCGATCGGAAACGACGCGACCCCCAGCCAGCCTGTGGGGGACGAGCTGGACCTCCGCGACCTCTGGAACTTCACGGCGCGTAATCGCCTGCTGATCGCGGGGTTCTTCATCGGCGGCCTGGTGGCCGCGGCGATCTTCACCTGGCGGGCCATCCCCGTCTACGAGTCCGAGGCTTCCGTCCGCATCGAGGACAACGACCCGTTCAATCCGATGGCCTCGATCCTGGGGCCCGGGCTCAGCTCCATGTCGCTCCGGGTCGAGACCGAGATGGGCGTGCTGCGCAGCCGATCTCTGGCCGAGGACGTGGTCGACTCGCTGGGGCTGATGGTTCGGCTCACGGAGCCCCGTGGCGTCCCGCGCGATCTGCTCCTCGAGCAGATCCATAACCGGTGAGCCCCCGGATGGGATGAAGCTTTTCAAGGCCAGACGACTCCGGCGCCGCCCATGTCGAGAGTGCGGGACGTCCATCGATTCCGATTGGGCTTGCTGCCCCTATTGTGACGCGGCAGCGCCCGTCTCCAAGGGTCTGCGAGGGTGGCCGCTGATCGCGGCGGCAGCCTTCCTCTGGATCCTCGCTCTCGCGATCGTCCGCATGCTCTGACCCAGGCCGCCCCCTCAAGGTGCCGCGGCCGCGCACAGCTCGAACAGCTGGTCGCGAAGCAGGGCCGCCCGCTCGAAGTCGAGCGACCGCGCCGCTTTGACGTGCCCCCAGGTACGGTACCACTTCCTATGTTAGACCCAGAGCCAGCGGGGGCCCCTGGAGCTGAGGCATCCTGAGGAACCATGGCGAAGGTCTGATCGTCTCTGGGGCCGGAGGACGCCCACCGCAGGCGCTGTGGGGTCGAACGGTATTGTACAGCTGTCTCCACTGCTCGACGAGGACGACGGCCTCGGACAGCGTGTAGAAG
>CAUZJY010000136.1:0-3731 GCA_963580305.1 Gemmatimonadales bacterium UBA6960 | reverse complement strand
TGAGGATCACGAGACTCATGTTCCACACCTTGAGCATCCCGCGATTCTCCTGGATCTGGATCGAGTGCAGGAGGGCGGTCGCGGACAGCCACGGCAGCAGCGACGCGTTCTCGACCGGATCCCAGAACCACCACCCGCCCCACCCCAGTTCCTCGTACGCCCACCGCATCCCGAACACGATACCGTTCGCGAGGAAGAACCAGGAGAGCAGCGTCCACCGCCGCGTGAGTGCGATCCAGCGCGAGTCGAGCCGGCCGGAGAGCAGCGCCGCGATCGCGAACGCGAACGGGATCGTGAAAGCGGTGAAGCCGAGATACAGCGTCGGCGGATGGATCGTCATCCAGTAGTTCTGGAGCTGCGGGTTTAGTCCCTGCCCGTCCGCCGGGGTGAAGCCGAGCTTCGCGTACGGATTGACGTCCGCGAACAACAGGATGATCAGGAAGAACGATGCGATCGAGGCGAGCACGCCGACCACGTACGGCATGAACTCGCGGTTCTGCCGCCGGTTCGACCAGACCGCGATACTCGAGAAGAGCATCAGGAAGAGCAGCCAGAAGAGCAGCGAGCCGCGCTGCCCGGACCAGAGCCCTGCGACCTTGTAGAAGGTGTCCAGCGAGCGGTTCGAGTAGCTGGCGACGTACAGGTACTCGAAGCGGTCGTTGAGGAAGGCGTCGATGATGCCGAGCGAAGCGAGGACGGTCAGGAAGAAGACCGCGTAGATGCTACGCTCGGCCGAGAGCTGGAGGTCGCCGCGCTGGCGGGCACCGGCGACAAAAGCGAGGACCGCCCCCCAGAGCGCGACCGGGAGGGCGGTCCAGAGGGCCAGCTCGCCTAAGACGTTCACCCGGCGGCGAGCCCCTCCGGAGTCGCCTCGTAGCGGCTACCACACTTGGTAAGCACGGTCGTGGCCTCGAAGACGGCATCCTCGCGGAAGCGCCCCTCGACCACCGCGTCGACGACCATCGCCGGGCTGTCCGTGAAGGTGTCGGGCAGATCCCCGGCGTACTCGACCCTGAAGGTGACCGACTCGTCCTCGACGTCGTGGACGACGAAGCTGTGCCCGGTGGCTCGCTTCTCGTAGCTCCCCGGCACCACCCGGCCGCCCACCTTCACTCCCACGTCGTGGAAGGTCGGGTCCGCCGTCACCTTCGCGACCAGCTCCATGGGGGTGAGGTAGTACACCATCGTCTCGCTCACCCCGGTCCAGATCAGATAGCTGACAACCAGGGAGACGCCCACCAGCCCCACCAGGAAGCGACCGTTCTTGGGCATCGATCCTCCACGCTGCGATCCAGAGTCCCGTTCCGGCCGGCCGGGGCCCCCTGCGGATGCATGGGGAGGCACCGCCGGGAGGACGCAATTCACCGTTTCGTGCTAGTCCATCCCGCCCCGGAAGTTCCGTTCTTGCAGCGGGATTCGTCAACCATCCGGAGTGCGCCCGTTGCGCGCGGCCGCGAGCGCCCAGTCGGCCGCGGCGGCCGGGCCGTCGGCACTCGGAAGGGCCATCCCAGAGACCGGGGGCTCGCCCAACAGGATCACCGGCCGGACGATCTTGCGCGCCAGCGCGATCTCCGAGAGCGTCCCCCACTCACCGCCGACCGCCACGACCGCCTCTGCGGCCCGGACCACCAAGACGTTGCGCCCCTCGCCCATACTGGTCGCCAGGGGGAGATCCGTCCAGTCGTTTCCGTCTTCCGGCTCTCGGCCCGGCAACAGCCCCACGCTCATCCCTCCACCGTGACGGCAGCCCCGCGCCGCCGCGGCCATGACCCCTCCGAGCCCGCCGGTGATCACCACAGCACCCTTCTCGGCGAGCGCGCGACCGAGCTCGTAGGCGGTGCGGTTAAGCTCGGGGGGCGCGGTCCCGGCTCCGATCACCCCCACCCGGTGGGGACGCTCCCGAGGCGCTCGGTCGCCCGTCCCGCTCAAGGGGCGTCGTCCGCCCAGCGCTTGGTCGCGCGCACCGCGCGGCTCCACCCGGCCAGCAGCCGTTCCCGCTTGGCCACGTCCATGCGCGGGGCGAAGGTGGTGGGCGTCCCGGTGGCGCCTTGGAACTCGGAGGCACTCCGCCACACGCCCGCCGCGAGCCCGGCCAGCCCCGCCGAACCCAGTGCGGTCGTCTCGACCATTCGGGGCCTGCGCACCGGGATGCCCAGCAGGTCCGCCTGGAACTCCATCAGGAATTCGTTGGTGGTAGCGCCACCGTCCACGCGCAGCTCGGTCGCAGCCACTCCCGAGTCGGCTTCCTGCGCGCGCAGCACGTCGACCGTGCTGTAGGCCATCGCCTCGAGCGCCGCCCGTACCAGGTGCTCGCGCCCCGTGCCACGCGTGAGCCCGAACACGCTCCCGCGCGCTTCCGGGACCCAGTGCGGGGCGCCCAGCCCGACCAAGGCGGGCACGAAGTAGACGCCGTCGGTATCCGTCACGCTCCGGGCCAGCGCCTCGGATTCCGCGGCGTGCTCGATCAGGCGCAGGCCGTCCCGGAGCCACTGCACCGCGGCGCCCGCGATGAAGACGGAGCCCTCGAGCGCGAACGCGGGTCCTCCGGTCTCGTCGCATGCGACCGTGGTGAGCAACCCGTGCGCGCTCGTGACCAGCTCCTCACCCGTGAACAGGAGCAGGAAGGCGCCGGTCCCGTACGTGTTCTTGGCGAGTCCGGTCCGGGTGCACCCCTGCCCGAAGAGCGCGGCCTGCTGGTCACCGGCCACGCCGGCCACCGGCACCTCGATCCCCAGCGCCTCCCCCGCCGCGATGCCGAAGTCGCCCGCGCTCCTCCGCACCTCGGGCAGAAGAGCCCGCGGCACCTCGAGCAGGTCGAGCAGTTCAGGCTCCCAGGTGCGGCCACGTAAGCCGTACAGGAGCGTGCGCGAGGCGTTGGTGTGGTCAGTGGCGTGCACCGCCCCGTCCGTGAGACGCGCGATCAGCCAGCTGTCGATCGTGCCCGCGGCGAGCTCTCCCGCCTCGGCCCGCCGCCGGAGCCCCGGGTGCTCGCGCAGCAGCCAGGTGAGCTTGGTCCCGGAGAAGTAGGGATCGAGCACGAGCCCGGTGCGGGCGCGCACGTCCGGCTCCTTCCCGGCCTGCTTGAGCTCGCGACAGATCGGCGCGGTGCGGCGGTCCTGCCAGACGATCGCGGGGTGGACCGGAGCGAGCGTCTCGCGGTCCCACACGACCACGGTCTCGCGCTGGTTCGTGATGCCGATGGCGCGCACATCGGCGTCCACCGCACGGGCCTGCGCGAGCGCCTCGCGCGCCACCCGCCGGGTCACCTCCCAGATCTCGACGGCGTCGTGCTCGACCCAGCCGGGACGGGGAAAGTGCTGCGTGAACTCCGAGTAGCCCCGCCCCAGCACACGGCCATCTGCACCGATCACGAAGCAGGTGGAGCCGGTCGTCCCCTGGTCGATCGCCAGCACGGCGGGTGTGCTCATGGCCCTGCAAGCTGCGCGGGTGCGGCGGATGCGCAACCCGAGCGCGCGAAAGACCCGCTGTCAGATCCGGCGAACCTCAGCGGCCGGGAAGGCGCTCCAGGCTGCCGAAGTCGTACCTGAACCCCGCCGCCTCAAGCAGGCGCATCAGCGCCGGAATGGGAAAGCCCACGACCGTGAAGTAGTCGCCCTCGATCCCATCCACGAGCGCGGCGCCGAGTCCCTGGATCCCGTACGAACCGGCCTTGTCCAACGGCTCGCTGGTGGCGACGTAGCGGCGCGCGACCACTTCGTCGAAGGCGCGGA
>CAUZJY010000135.1:0-3926 GCA_963580305.1 Gemmatimonadales bacterium UBA6960 | reverse complement strand
GAGGGGGTGCCGGTCCGCGTGCTCTACGACTGGATCGGCTGCTGGGCCACCCCGAGCCGCTACTGGGCTCCGTTCAAGGAGGCGGGCGTCGAGGTGCGGGCCTTCAACCGCCCCTCGGTGAAGGATCCGTTCGGCGTGTTCCAGCGCGACCACCGGAAGCTCGTGTGCGTGGACGGGCAGACCGCGTACCTGGGCGGCTTCTGCATCGGCGAGGAGTGGGCGGGAAGCGCTGACGAGCCGCCCTGGCGGGACACCGGAGTCGAGATCACCGGGCCCGCGGCGGCGGTCGCCGCGCGCACCTTCGAGCGCGTGTGGGTGCTGCTCGGCCCGCCGGTCCCGGAGGAGCTGCACGCGGCGCCCGACCACCACTCGCCCGCGGGGGGCACTCCCGTCTGGGTGATCGAGGGCGCGCCAGGACGCTCGCGCGTCTTCCGGACGCTCCAGCTCATGGCGGCCTATGCGCAGAGCCGCATGTGGATCACCGACCCGTACTTCCTGGCCCCGCGCACCGTCGCCGAGGCGCTCTCTGCAGCGGCGCGCGACGGGGTTGACGTGCGCATCCTGCTGCCGGCGCACAACAACTGGCCATGGGTGGGGAGCCTTGCCCGAGGCGGGTACCGCTCGCTCATGGAGTCGGGGGTGCGGCTGTTCGAGTGGCAGGGGTCGATGATCCACGCGAAGACGTCGGTGGTGGACGGCGTGTGGGGGCGCGTCGGCTCGAGCAACCTCAACACCGCTAGCCTGCTCGGGAACTGGGAGATCGATGTCGGCGTGGTGGACGAGGTGGTGGCTGGCCAGCTCGAGGGGCTCTTTCTCGCCGACCTCGCTTCCTCAGTCGAGATTGTGCTCCCCCGCCGCTACCTCTCGCTCTACCGTGCGGCCGCGCTCGAGGAGCTGCCCCAGGACGAGCCGCCCACCCCGAAAAGCCAGCTCGAGCCTGAGGGCAAGCTCAAGGAGCGCGTTCGCATCGAGCGCGAGCGCCGCGAGCGGCGAGCGCACCACCGCGGGAGCACCGGCTGGCGTCTGGCGGATCTAGTCCGCACCGGGCGCGTGCTGGGGGATGCGCTCGCCGGGCACCGCGCGCTCGGCCGCGAGGACCGGACCGTGCTGGGCACGGGCGCCGCCACTCTCGTGCTGGTGGCGGTCTTCGCGGTCTTCTTCCCAGAGGTGGTCGGGTGGATGATCGCGATCATGGCGGGGTGGCTCGGGGTGATCGCGGCGATACGCGCCTTCATCCAGGCGCGGCACGCGCGCGTCGAGGAGCGGCGTCTCCGGCGGGTGTACCAGCGGTTCGACGGCGAGGAGGAGAGCTAAGGTCATGGAGGGATCGATCGGGATCGCGATCGCGCTCACCGCGGGTCTACTCTCCTTTCTGTCGCCCTGCGTCCTCCCGCTCGTGCCGAGCTATCTCTCGTTCGTCACCGGGATGAACCTGGGCGAGCTCCAGGACCGGCGGGACCGCGCGCACGTGCTCACGCACTCGATCCTGTTCGTCAGCGGGTTCACGCTAGTGTTCGTGCTCACCGGAGCGCTGGCGTCGTTCCTCGGTCAGTTCGTGCGGGCGTACGAGACCTGGATTGCGCGCCTGGGCGGCGTGCTCATCATCGTGCTCGGGCTGCACCTGCTGGGCGTCTTCCGCATCGGCGCGCTGATGCGCGAGCGGCGCGTGCACCTCTCCGACAAGCCCGAGGGTTTCCTGGGCACGATCGCGGTCGGGGCCGCCTTCGGCGCCGGGTGGACTCCCTGCATCGGGCCGGTGCTGGGGGGCATCCTGACACTGGCGGCCACGCGCGAGACCCTCTGGTCGGGGACCTGGCTGCTGTTCGTCTACTCGGTCGGTCTGGCGGTGCCCTTCCTGCTCGCCGCCCTCGCGCTCGACCGCTTTCTGACGACCTTCGGCCGTTTTCGCGGCTGGATTCCCTGGATAGAGCGGGCCTCCGGGGCGCTGCTTCTCCTGCTGGGATTGCTGCTCGTGAGCGGCAGCTTCACCGTGCTCTCGGGCTGGCTCGTGCGGTTCACCCCGGACTTCATCTACGAGCGCATCTGACGACGTGATCGGCGTGCGGCGCTCGCTTGCCGAGCGCCTTACGCCGATGGAGGCCGGTTACGGTAAACTAGCCGCAGAGACCGATTTCATCGTTCCGCCCGTTCCCGGAGGAATCCCGTGGCCCTCACGCTCAAGTCCCCGACATTCACCCATCAGGGCGAGATCCCGCAACAATACACGTGCGAGGGGCCGGACCGCGCGCCCGCGCTCGAGTGGAGTGGCGCGCCCTCTGACACGAAGAGCTTCGCGCTGATCGTCGATGACCCGGACGCGCCCGACCCGAAGGCGCCCAAGATGGTCTACGTGCACTGGGTGGCGTACGACCTGCCGGCCGGCACGACGAATCTGCCAGAGGGCGGTGCGCTCCCCTCCGGGGCGCGCGAGGGGACGAATGACTGGAAGCGCACCGGCTATGGCGGACCGTGCCCTCCGATCGGGCGGCACCGCTACTTCTTCAAGCTGTACGCGCTCGACGCCGATCTCGGCGACCTGAAGACGCCCACCAAGGACGAGCTCCTGAAGGCGATGGCCGGGCACGTTCTGGAGCAGGCCGAGCTGATGGGGACGTACCAGAAGAAGAAGGCCTGAGCCGGTAGCTCATTGGGGAAGACGTGGTCTCTGCGGTCTCGCGCAGCGTCCGCCGGAGCTCCAGCGTGCGCAGATGGACGGCGACCGGAATCGCGACCAGGACAAGAAGGAGCAGCAGGACGACGGCGAGCGCGAGCTGGATGCGCCGGGGCTGCGGCGAGAGCGGGGTGGCAGCCATGACCGTTCAGTCCCCTGCGGCCGCGGTCACGTCCTCCTCCTCGATCTGCACCTCCAGCATCTGACGGCGCAGCAGGGTGGCATACGTGCCGCCCCGCGCGATCAGCTCGGCGTGCCTGCCGCGCTCGCCGATCCGTCCCCCGTCAAGCACCAGGATCTGGTCCGCTCCCATCACGGCGGTCACCCGGTGGCTGATGATGAAGCTCGTACGCCCCTTCATCACGCCCCGCAGGTCCTCGAGGATCTTGGCCTCGGTGTGCGTGTCGACGGCGGAGAGCGCATCGTCGAGCACTAGGATGCGCGGGTTCCGCGCCACGGCACGCGCGAGGGTCGCGCGCTGCTTCTGCCCGCCCGAGAGGTTGATGCCTCGCTCGCCCAGCAGAGTGCCGTAGGCGCGGGGGAACCCCAGGATCGAGTCGTGGAGCTGGGCGACCTTGGCGGCCTCGACGACCGCCCCTTCCGGGATCGCCTCCTCGGGGTCCTCCGTGGGGGTCACGTCGGTCGCGGATGGGAAGTCGCGCTCGGGCAGCCCCAGCCCGATGTTCTCCTCGATCGTCTCGGAGAAGAGGAAGGGGTCCTGGGGAACCATGCCGATCGCGGCGCGCAGGTCGGCCGGGTCGTAGCGGATGAGTGGGACACCGTCGAGTAGGATCTCCCCGCCGGTCGCGTCGTGCACGCGTGCAAGCAGCGACACGAGAGTGCTTTTGCCCGATCCGGTCGGCCCCACGATCGCGACCGTCTCCCCCGGAAAGATGTGGAAGCTCACGTCCTCGAGCACGAGCCGCTCCGTTCCCGGATAGCGGAAGCTTACATTCCGGAACTCCACCTCGCCGCGCAGGCCTGTCGCGGGCGCCGGGGTTCCGGGCACCGCAACGGCGGGACGGGTCTCGAAGATCTCGTTCAGCCGTGCCATGGAGGCCACGCCGCGCTGAAACAGGTTCACCACCCATCCGAGCGCGATCATCGGCCATATCAGGAGCCCCAGATAGAAGAAGAACGCCACCAGGTCGCCCACACTCATCGCGTCCGCCATCAGCTCGCGTCCGCCGAACCAGAGCACGAGCACCATCGCCACGCCCGCAATCAGCTCGAGCAGCGGATGGAAGAGCGCCGA
>CAUZJY010000134.1:0-3947 GCA_963580305.1 Gemmatimonadales bacterium UBA6960 | reverse complement strand
ACTGCGAATCCCCGCACCCGCGCGGCCCTCGTCTGTCCCTCTGGCGAGACCGCCACGAGGCGCGCCCCCTTGAGGTCCGCGATCGAGGGCGCCTCGCCCGATTCCAACCGCAGCCTGAGGATTCTGCCGCCGTGCGGCGCGTCCATCGCGTCGAGGACGCGGAACGTCGGGGATTTCGTATCGGTCGCGGGCATGCTCGATCCAGCGTGGGGGTGAAGGCGGCCATACGGTAGAGACGGCCCCGTACCGCGTCAACGCATGCCTTGCGGGTGAGGGCGCGCCCGGGATACGGTCCTGCGATGGAGATCGATCTCGCGCTGCTCGCCGACGCGGCGACCATCGACGGTTCGGGCAAGCTCAACATCCTCGGCGTCTTCGATCGCGTCTCCGCGTCCGCCTTTCCCGCCCAGCACGGACGCATGGCCATGGTGCTGCGCTTTGCTGCCGGGCTCCCCGAGGCGGGCCCGCACGAGGTGGGGATCCGGCTCAGCGGCCCCGGTGGCGAGGAGCTGCTGCGCCTGGACGGCGAGATGCAGCTCGCCCCCGGACCGCGCAGTGCGGGGGGTGAGGTGAAGGTGCCGCACGTGCTGAACCTCGACGGGATCGTCTTCGCCCGGGCCGGCCATTACACCTTCGACGTGACGGTGGACGGGGAGCACTATGTCGGGATCCCGCTGACCGTGGTGGACGCGAGCGGGACTGCGCGGGCCTGAGGCCGCGCTCTCGGAAAAGGCGGCGCGCTCCCGCGGACTGCAGTGGCGGCCGCCGGCAGGCCGCGGCTGTCCACCTCGGCACTGATTCCGTATGTCCAAGTCGTACCATCACTTGGGTGAATCGGTACGCCCGGGAGTTTCCGGCACTCCGATTGCAGAAACGTTGCGTGCCCGGGCGCGGTATCAGTAGGTGCCAGGCCGAGACCCCGGCGGGCGGAAGGAGCCAGTCGTGATCCTCTACATGAACTACGAGGAGGTGCGGGCGCTCGAGCAGGGCGCGCGCAGCTTCCTGCGGGAGGAGTCCGTCGGTAGCTGCGCGGTCGCCGCGCCCCCGACGGCGCGCGCCGAGGTGGCCGCGCTCGAGGCGCGGCTGGTCGGCGACATCGGGGTGGAGACGCTCGCGGAGCAACGGGGGCTGGCCACGGCGATGGTGGCCATCGTCGAATGCCTGCGGGTCGAGATGGAGACGGTGGTCGGGGAGACGCACCCGGCACACCAGGGCGCCGTGGCCGCGTACTTCGACTACGCCCACGCGCTCTCGGTGCTGCAGCAGTTACGCGAGATCGGGAGCGAGATGGAGGCCATGATCGAGGTCGTGACCGGCAAGCGGGCCAACGTCCAGACGGCGGCCTCGTTCCACTTCCCCGACTGACCCGAGCTCGGGCGCGTCGCCGAGCGCGCCCGCCACGGCGACCCCGCCGACTCGAGCGCCCCGGGAGGGGCGCTTTTTTTCTTCGTGGCCGGGAACCGTGCCCGCTCGCGGCGGGTTCCTGCGGCATGACCCCGACCGGTGAAGATCGCATTGCCGCGCTCGAGCGGATGCTCGAGGCTCGCCCCGACGACCCACGCCTGCGCTTCGGGCTCGCGGTGGAGTACGAGAAGGCCGGCCGGATGGAGGACGCGGTCCGCGAGCTCCGGGCCTACTTGGGGCGAACCGACGACGAGGGCAACGCGTGGGGCCGCCTGGGCGCGCTGCTCCGCCGTCTCGGCCGTGCGGAGGAGGCGCGCGCCGCGCTCCGGCGGGGCATCGAGCAGGCGCTGAGGCACGGCCATCCCTCGATGGCCGCGGAGCTCGAGGCGGCGCTCGCGGAGGAGTGAGCGGAGTCCTCCCGTCCACGGGAAAGTCCCACGGCAGACACAGGAAGAGCGATGGCAGAGAAGCGGGAGCGGATCGTCACCCGCCTGATCGAGGACGAAATGCGGGAGTCGTTCATCGACTACTCGATGAGCGTCATCGTCCAGCGGGCGCTGCCGGACGTCCGCGACGGCCTCAAGCCCGTGCACCGCAGGATCCTGTACGCGATGCAGGGACTGGGGCTGCTCCCGGACCGTGCCCACAAGAAGAGCGCGACGGTGGTGGGCGACGTGCTCGGCAAATTCCACCCGCACGGGGACACGGCCGTCTACGACGCCCTGGTCCGCATGGTCCAGGACTTCTCGCTGCGCTACCCGCTGGTGGATGGCCAGGGGAACTTCGGCTCGATCGACGGCGACTCCGCGGCGGCGTACCGCTACACCGAAGTGCGGCTCGCCGCCATCGCGATGCAGCTGCTCGCGGACATCAACCAGAGCACGGTCGACTTCGTCCCCAACTTCGACAATCGGCTCGAGGAGCCGGTCGTGCTGCCGGCGCGCTTCCCCAACCTGCTCGTCAACGGGTCGAGCGGGATCGCGGTCGGGATGAGCACCAACGTGCCACCCCACAACCTGCGCGAGATCGCGCGGGGAGTGAAGCAGCTCGTCGTGGATCCCGACTGCACCGTCCCGGATCTCATGCGCCATATCCCCGGGCCTGATTTCCCGACCGGGGGCTTCATCGTCGGCAAGCAGGGGATCCGGGACATGTACCGGACCGGCCGTGGGCGCGTGGTGATGCGGGCGCGCGTGGTGAAGGAGACGCTCCGCGGAAGCAAGGACCAGCTCGTGGTCACGGAGCTTCCGTACGCGACCTCGAAAACCAAGGTGATCGAGCAGATCGTGGATCTCGCCCGCAAGGGCAAGCTCGACGACGTCAGCGACATCCGCGACGAGTCGGACCGTGAGGGCATCCGGCTCGTGATCGAGCTCAAGCGGGGCGCCAGCGCGCGGAAGACGCTGGCGTCGCTCCATCAGCGCACGAGCCTCCAGAGCACGTTCGGGGCGATCCTGCTGGCGCTCGACGGCGGCGAGCCCAGGGAGTTCGACCTCAAGATCCTGCTCGAGCGGTTCCGCGACCATCGCATCGAGGTGATCGTGCGCCGCTCGCGCTACCGGCTGGAGCAGGCCGAAGCAGAAAAGCACGTCATCGAGGGGCTGCTCGCCGCCCTCCGCCACATCGACGCCGTGATCAAGATCATCCGCGGGGCCAAGGACCGTTCGGAGGCGTCGGAGAAGCTCCAGGATCGCTACGGGCTCTCCGAGGTGCAGGCCGACGCGATCCTCAACATGCGCCTGGGCAGGCTCACCAAGCTCGAGCAGAGCGAGCTCAAGGCCCGCCTGGCCGAGCTGGACGCGGAGATCCAAGAGCTGCGCAAGATCCTGAAGAGCGAGGAGTGGCAGCTCGAGCTCATGCTCGACGAGCTGAACGAGGTCGTGAAGAAGTTCGGCGACGAGCGGCGGACCGAGATCCTGAAGGAGGAGGACGAGCAGGAGGTCGAGGAGGTCGAGGAGGCGGAAGCCGACGAGGACGTGGTGGTGACGGTGAGCCACGAGGGCTTCGTGCAGCGCATGCCGATGCACCTCTACCGGCGTCGGATCGGGAGCGGGAAGGCGCTCGCCGGGATGGAGAAGCACGAGGCCGATTACATCGAGCGGCTGTTCGTGGCACGGACGCGCGGCTGGATCCTCGTGTTCACCGCGGGTGGTCAGTGCTACTTCCTGCCGGTCCTGGATCTGCCGGAGAGCGGGCGCGCCTCGCGCGGACAGTCCGTGTACGCGCTGCTCGGCGGTGCGAACCGTAGGGATCCCATCGTGGCGGTGGTGCCCGTGGACGATCTCGAGCAAGAGCGCGTGCTCGTGTTCGTGACTGCGAACGGCATCGTCAAGCGCACCCCCCTCACCGAGTTCTCCAACCCGCGCTCGGGGGGGATCATCGCGGCCGGGGTGAAGTCCTGCGATCGGATCATCGACGCGGCCCTCTCCGATGGCGACGCCGAGCTGATGATCCTCTCCAGGGAGGGGCGGGCCATCCGCTTCCCTGAGGCCGACGTGCCCGAGCTGGGCCGCACGGCCCAGGGTGTGAAGGGGATGGATCTC
>CAUZJY010000133.1:0-4208 GCA_963580305.1 Gemmatimonadales bacterium UBA6960 | reverse complement strand
CGTCAAGGAAAGGGTGGATCAGGCGGTCAAGGGCGCGCGCAAGCGCTTCTCCTGAGCGGGCGGCGCAGGGCGGGGGGGGGCGTGGGCGCGCTGATTCCCGCCCGCCTGATCGAGCGGAAGCGCGACGGCGGCACCCTCGCTGCCGCCCAGATCGAGCGCTTCTTCAGGGGATACCTGGCCGGAGAGGTGGCGGACTACCAGATGCCCGCCTTCCTGATGGCCGTCTATCTCCGCGGGCTCGACGCCGAGGAGCTGACGACGCTGCTGGACGTCATGATCGAGTCCGGCGCCACCCTGGACCTTTCCGCGCTCGCTGGTCCCAAGGTCGACAAGCACTCGACCGGCGGGGTCGGCGACAAGGTCTCCCTCCCCCTGGCCCCGCTCGCGGCCGAGCTGGGCCTCTTGGTCCCCATGATGGCGGGCCGGGGGCTTGTGGGGGCACACCGGGGGCACGCTCGACAAGCTGGAAGCGATCCTCGGCTTCCGGACCGACCTCCCCCTGGACCGCACGGTCGTCGTGCTGGGGGACGTGGGCTGCGTGATCACCGGGCAGACGGCGGAGATCGCGCCCCTCGACCGCCGGCTCTACGACCTGCGCAACGCGACCGGCACGGTGTCCTCGCTCCCGCTGATCGCGGCGAACATCCTGAGCAAGAAGCTCGCGGAGGGAATCTCCGGGCTCGTGCTCGATGTTAAGGTCGGGGACGGAGCGTTCCTTCCCGAGGAGGAGCGCGCGTTCGAACTTGCGCGCACGATGGTGGCGCTCGGCGAGAACCGCGGGGTTCGCACGGTGGCACTCCTGATCGCGATGGACCGGCCGCTCGGCTGCGCAATCGGGAACGTGCTCGAGGTGCGGGAGGCGCTGGAATGCCTGGGCGGCGGGGGCCCCGACGAGCTGCGCGAGCTCACCCTCGCCCAGGCCGCCGAGATGGCGGTGGTGGGCGGCGCCCATCCGGATCGGGGCCTCCGCGCGTGCGGCTGCCGAGCGCGCGCTCGAGGACGGCCGCGCCCTCCAGCGCTTCGCGCGCATGGTAGAGGCCTAAGGAGGCGACCCGACCTGCGTCGCCGAGCCGGAACGGCTCCCGGCGGCGCGCGTCGTGGCCGAGTGCGGGGCGGAGCGAGCCGGCGTGGTGACCGCGGTCGCTCCTCGCGATCTGGGGTGGATGGTCGTGGAGTTGGGCGGGGGGCGGCGCGCCCTGGGCGAGCCGATCGATCCGGCCGTGGGATTCGTCCTGCGGGTCGCCCCCGGGGATCCCGTCGCGGCGGGGGAGCCGCTGGGGGAGGTGCACGCGCTGGACGAGGAGAACGCAGAGCGCGCCTGCCGTGTCCTGCGCGACGCGATCGCGATCGGGGACGCGGCCGCACCCCCGCGACCGCTGCTCTCCCACCGGGTCAGCTCCGCGGGAGTCGAGAGGCTCTGAGCGCGGGGCGCTCAGTCCGCAAAGGTCCCGAACTCGATGCCTTCCTCGGTCAGCGCCGCGGCCAGCTCCTCCGAGCGGTCCGCGAAGGTGCGGAGCGCGATCCCGCATTTGGCACGGGCCTCCGGCGGGGCCGGAACGACTTCGACGGGGATGCCCCGCTCGTGCGCGGTGTCCTCGGCCCAGAGCGCCTGGTGGGTCGTCTCGAAGGTGAAGAGGAGCGCGTTCAGGGCCTCACTCACCGGCCCGGTTCCGGGGTCCCGCCCAACGGTCTGTCGAGCCCGATCCACGGGAGGCGGAAGATTCCGCGCCCGGAGTCGTCGCACACCTCGGTGGGCTCGGTGCCGGGGATGTAGTACTCCGTGTACTCCTCCCCCCGGCACCACTCGCTCCAGAGCCTCCCGCTCTTGAAGTCCACCTGACGAGTAGTCAGCTCCGGCGGGACCGGCCAGGGCGTCGGGATCTCGAGCGCGGCATTGGGGTGGCGCACGGCCCCCAGCGAGTCCGCGCCTTCCACCGGGAGCGTGTCCACCGCCGGTGGCGTTGCACGGGGAATCGCGGGGGGGATCGTATCCCCGTAGTAGACGCGCGTCATGAAACGGCCCCAGGTCGGGGCAGCCATGCCACCCCCGGTAGCGCGGGACGTGATCATCTGCGGGCGATCCAGGCCGAACCACACCGTCGCCACCAGGCTGGGGGTGATGCCGGTGAACCAGACGTCGGTGGCGTCGTTGGTCGTGCCGGTCTTGCCCGCGGTCGGAACCTCGTAGGGCAGGTGGCCCCCGCCCGGTCCCGGCGCGCGATGGTTGGCGCCGGTCCCCCGATTGGCAGCGTCCCGGAGCAGGTCCATCATCAGCCAGGCGTGGAGACTGTCGAGCACCTGCGTGCGCTCCGGCTGGGGCTCCCAGAGCACCTGACCGTTCGCGCTCTCGACGCGGACGATGGGGAAGGGGTGGACGCGCGTGCCCAGCGCCGCGAAGGTGGAGTAGGCCTCGGCCATCTCCAGAGGAATCACCTCCACCGCGCCGATCGTGGTGGAGGGGAAGCGCTCGATGTTGGTCGAGATTCCCATTCGGCGGGCAGTCTGCGCCACCGTCTCGATCCCGACCTCCTCCCAACCCAGCTTGATCGCGACCATGTTGATCGAGCGGCGCAGCGCGTAGCGGAGCGTCATCGGTCCCTCGAAGGTCCCGTCGTAGTTCTGGGGGCGCCACTCCTCGCCGCTCACCTGTGGATAGACCACCGGTGCGTCCACGATCATGTGCGACGCCGGGATCCCGCTCTGGATGGCCGCGGTGAACACGAACGGCTTGAACGAGGATCCCGCCTGGCGCCGCGCCAGGCGCGCGCGGTCGAACTTGGACTGCCCGAAATCCCGGCCTCCTATCAGGGCGCGCACTGCGCCGGTGTGCGGGTCCAGCGCGACGAACGATCCCTGGAGGTACGGGGTCTGGCCCGGGAACGACCGGACGGTATCGAACTCCGCGTACTTCGGGTGCTCGAAGGTGGGCAGGGCCTCGATGCGGGCCCAGCCGTATTCCATCGCCTCCCGGGCGGCCCGCTGCATCGTCACGTCGAGGGTGGTGGTGACGCGCAGCCCTCCGAGGTAGACCTCCTGGCCGAAGCGCGAGTCCAGGATCTGCCGGACCCATTCCTCGAAGTAGGCCGCGATCCCCCGCATGGTATTGGTCGTGACCTGCTCCTCGGTGGGCAGCAGCTCGGCCTTCCAGCGCTCGGCATCCGACACCGAGAGGTAGCCCTGCTGCGCCATGACGTCGAGCACGAGGTTACGCCGGCGCAGGGCGTTCTCGGGGCGGCGGAAGGGATCGTAGGTGCCCGGAATGTTCAGGACGGCGGCGACGAGCGCGGCGTCGGCCGGGTTCATCGCCGCCGCGTCCTTGCCCAGGAACGCGCGGGCCCCGGCCTGGACGCCGTATCCGCGTCCCAGGTAGATCTGATTCAGGTAGGCCTCGAGAATCTGGTCCTTCGTGTAGGAGCGCTCGAGCTCGAGCGCCACCTGGAGCTCGCGCAGCTTGCGAAGGAGGCCACCGGCGAGCAGCCGCCGCTCGAAACCGATCACGTCCTCCTGGAACATGATCCGGGCGAGCTGCTGGGTGATCGTGCTGCCACCGCCGCGGCGATTGAACGTGAGTACGCCGACGACCGCACGCCCGAGTCCCCACACGTCTACGCCGGGGTGCTGGTAGAAACGCTTGTCTTCGATCGCGATGATGGCCTGTGAGACATGGGGGGGCAGCGCGGCGATGGAGACCGGGGTGCGGCGCTCGATCCCCAGCTCCCCGATCAGGATCCCATCGTGGCTGTAGAGCTTCGAGGTCTGCTCGGGCTCCCAGGTCCGGATTTGCGCGACCGACGGACAAGCCGCGCAGAGGTTCTCCCACGAGCCCCACGCCACTCCCAGCCCGAGACAGAGCAGGAAGACCGCCACCAGCAGGTTGACCCACGGCCGCCAGTAGGGGCGGAGCCAGGCCGGAGGAAATGCGCTCCAGCGCGCGCGCAGTCCCCGGAGGAATCCGGAAGACCGAGAGGAGGCTTCCTTGGTGCGGCGTCGAGCCATGGGCCAGGGGTTTCCGAGTGGGCTCGGTGCGCGGAGGCGGTCGGGCTGCGGAATGGCGCAAACTGTTACGGCATCTACACGAACGGGCTCGGGGGGGTCCTCCCCGGCTGATCCGGTCCGCTTGACATGCCGGCCAGCGCCTGCTTATCGATTGCTTGACATGCTGCTTGCGGGCCGCGGGCATCCGGTCGAGCTTCCGGTCCCCCCCCGGA
>CAUZJY010000132.1:0-4252 GCA_963580305.1 Gemmatimonadales bacterium UBA6960 | reverse complement strand
ACGTCAACAAGACCGATTCGGCTGTGCGTATCACGCATGTTCCGACGGGCATCGTGGTCGCGTGTCAACAGGAGCGCTCACAGCACAAGAACAAAGCGACCGCGATGAAGATGCTCCGAGCGCACCTCTACGAGCACGCGCTCGCCGAGAAGGAGAAGCAGATGGCCGCGCTCGAGGCGACCAAGACCGACATCGGCTGGGGCCACCAGATCCGATCCTACGTGTTCCAGCCCTACACGATGGTGAACGACCACCGGACCGAGCTGAAGGTCAGTGACGTGCACCGCGTCATGGACGGCGACCTGGATCCCTTCATCGAGGCCTACCTCAAGAAGTTCGGCGCGGGCGCGGCCGCCTAGTGTCCGAGGAGCTCAACCAGGTCCTGCGCGACCGGCGCGAGAAGCTCGACGAGCTGCTCCGGCGCGGGATCCGCCCGTACGAGTATCGCTTCGACCGGAGCCATCTCTCGTCCGCGGCGGCGGACGCCTTCGGTGGCGCGGAGCGGGACGGTGCCCTCGATCCGGAGGGGCACGGTCCCACCGTCCGAGTCGGCGGGCGCGTGGTGGCGTGGCGCGGCCACGGGAAGACGGCATTCGCGCACCTCGAGGACGACGCCGGCCGCATCCAGATCTACCTGCGCAGGGATGTGCTCGGCGACGAACGTTTCGAGGCGCTCCATCTGCTGGACCTGGGCGACTGGCTGGGCGTGCGCGGCCCACTCTTCCGCACCCGCACGGGCGAGGTCACGGTCCGTGTGGAGGAATGGACCCTGCTCGCCAAGTCGCTCCGCCCGCTGCCGATCGGCAAGACCGAGGTCGACTCCGAGACGGGCGCCTGCGTGCACCACTCCGCCTTCGCCGACACCGAGTCGCGCTACCGGCAGCGCTACGCCGACCTCGCGGTGCATCCCGAGGTGCGGGGGACCTTCCGGACACGCTCGCAGGTGATCGCGAAGATGCGCGCCTTCCTCGACGGCAAGGGCTACCTGGAGGTGGAGACGCCGGTGCTCCAGCCGTTGTACGGCGGAGCGGCTGCGCGCCCGTTCATCACGCACCACCACGCGCTCGACCGCACGATGTACCTGCGCATCGCCGACGAGCTGTACCTGAAGCGGCTGATCGTGGGTGGGTTCGAGCGGGTGTACGAGATCACGCACGACTTCCGGAACGAGGGGCTGGACCGGCTCCACACCCCTGAGTTCACGATGCTCGAGTTCTACCAGGCCTTCGCCGACTACCAAGATATGATGGACATCGTGGAACGCCTCTTCGAGCAGGTGGTGCGCGGTACGACCGGTGGAACCGAGACGAGGTATCAGGGCGAGCGCATCTCGTTCGCGCCCCCGTTCGCACGCCTCCGCTTCATGGCCGCGCTCGGCGAAGCGCTGAGCTCCGATCCGGCTGGGCTCGACCTGTCCGAGCTCCGCCGGCGCGCCCACGCGCTCCACATCCCGGACGTGGAGCGCGCGGGGCGGGGCAAGCTGCTCGACAAGTTGTTCGGCGCGCTCGTGGAGCCGCGCCTCACCCAGCCGACCTTCGTGATGGACCATCCGCTCGAGCTGTCTCCGCTTGCCAAGCCGCACCGCTCGGACCCGGGTGTGGTGGAACGCTTCGAGCTCTTCGCCACCGGCACCGAGCTCGCCAACGCCTTCAGCGAGCTGAACGATCCCCTCGATCAGCGCGAGCGCTTCGAGGTGCAGCGCGCGCTCGGGGCGGCCGGAGACGAAGAGGCGCACCAGGTGGACGAGGATTACCTGCGCGCGCTGGAGTACGGGATGCCGCCGACCGGCGGCGTGGGTGTGGGCGTGGACCGGCTGGTCATGCTGCTCACCGACCAGCCATCGATCCGGGACGTGATCCTGTTCCCCGTGCTGAGGGACGAGGAGTAGGGGACGTCAGAGGCCGCGAACATGCGGGCTCCTCTAAGTGGATGCAGGGGTAGGAGGGCAAGCGAGGCACCCGAGGCGTACTTGTGAGTACGTCGCAGGGTGACGAGCGCAGCCTGACGCCCCCCTGCGCCAATTTCAGGAGCTCGCTTGAAGAGTCTCGACTGGTACATCGCGCGCCGTTACCTGGCTTCCCGAAGACGCGGCCGCCTGCTCTCGCTCATCACCTGGATCGCGCTCGGGGGCGTGACCGTGGGCGTCACCGCGCTGATCGTGGTGATCGGGGTGATGACCGGGATGCAGCAGGATCTGCGCGCCAAGATCCTCGGCTCGACCCCGCACATTCTGGTGCTCGAGCAGGGCAGCTCGCTGCGCATGCCGGACTGGGAATCCGTGCTCGAGAAGACCCGCGCCACGCCCGGCGTGGTCGCGGCCACTCCTTTCGTCCTCACGCAGGTCACCATCCGGCGGGCGGAGTACGCGCAGTCCGCCGACCTCTACGGGATCTCGCCGGAGGGAGTCGGGGGCGCGGTCACCGAGATGGAGGAGGCGATCCGCTCGGGCGAGTACAGCCTCGTGACCCCCGCTTCCGGGCTCCCGGCGGTGATCGTGGGCTCCGGGCTCGCGGGCAGGCTCCAGCTCTTCGCGGGAGACACGCTGCTCGTGGTCTCGATGGAAAACCTGCGCCCGGACCTGTTCGGCGGCCTCTCGCCCACGCTCCGCCAGTTCGAGGTGACCGGCACCTTCACCACCGGGATGTACGAGTACGACAGCAGGAACTTGTACACGACGATCGAGGCGGCGCAGGACCTGCTCGGGCTCACCAACACGGTGGTATCGGGGCTCGGCGTGCGCACGACCGACCCGGAGCGTGCGACCGTGATGGGGGAGCGGCTCCAGGACCGCTTGGGGCTGCCCTACTACGTGGAGAGCTGGATCACGAGAAACCGCACGCTCTTCAGCGCGCTCAAGCTCGAGAAGCTCGCGATGGGGCTGATCTTGTTCCTGATCGTGCTGGTGGCGGCGTTCAACATCGTCAGCACGCTGGTGATGGTGGTCTCGGACCGCACGCGCGAGATCGGGATCCTCAAGGCCATGGGGATGACCCGGAGGGGCATCCTGCGCGTCTTCGTGCTCCAGGGTGCGTGGATCGGGCTGATCGGCACGGCGCTGGGGACGACCCTGGGCGTGGCGCTCTGCTGGCTTCTCGACCGCTACGAGATCATCCAGATTCCGCCCGACGTGTACTTCGTCGACCGCCTGCCGGTTTCCCTCCAGGCGGGTGACGTGCTGCTGATCGTGGCCGCGAGCGTCGTGGTGGCGTTCGCCGCCACCATCTATCCGGCGCTCCAGGCTGCCGCGCTGCAGCCGGTTGAAGCCATTCGTCACGACTAGCCGGACGTGTCCGAAGTCACCCCCCGCCCTCTCGCCCCGACCGATCGCGCCCCCCGTGGGGCGAGCGCCGAGCCCGCACCTCAAGGCACGCCGCTCGAACCCCCGCTGGCCGCGATCCAATTGCACAAGCGCTACATCGCGGGGGACGGCAGCCCCCTGCACGTCCTCGAGGGCGTGGACCTGCGCGTCGAACCGGGCGAGGCGGTAGCGATCATCGGAGCGTCCGGGGCGGGCAAGTCCACCCTACTGCATCTGCTCGGCGCGCTGGACTCCCCCACCTCGGGCGAGGTGCTGCTGGGAGGACAGCAGGTCTCCGGGCTGGACGAGCAGGCGCTCGCCCGGGTGCGCAACCGCCACGTCGGCTTCGTCTTCCAGTTCCATCACCTGCTGCGCGAGTTCACCGCGCTCGAGAACGTGCTGATCCCGGCCCTGATCGCGGGCGAAGACATGGCAGATGCGGAAGCGCGCGCCCGGCGGCTGCTGGCCGCGGTGGGGGTGGAGCACCGGCTGAGCCACAAGCCCTGGCAGCTCTCCGGCGGAGAGCAGCAGCGGGTCGCGGTCGCGCGCGCGCTGGTGAACGATCCCCTGGTGTTGCTCGGAGACGAGCCCTCCGGGAACCTCGACCATCACACCAGCCAGCGGCTGCACGATCTGTTCTTCCAGCTGCGCAGGGACCGCGAGCTGGCGATGGTGTTTGTCACGCACAATCTGGAGCTGGCCGGACGGGCCGATCGCGTCCTCCACCTCGAGGACGGGCGGCTCCATCCCCAGCCTCACGGGTAGGGCCCCGAGAAACCCGGAACCGGACGCGCGATGGTTTGCGAGAGCTGCGGCGAGCGTGAGGCCGTCATCCACCTCACCGAGATCAAGAACAATCAGATGAGCATGACGCATCTGTGCGAGCAGTGCGCCGCCGCGAAGGGCGTGGAGACCGCCGAAGGGCCGCCCAACTTACCGCTCACCGACTTCTTG
>CAUZJY010000131.1:0-4255 GCA_963580305.1 Gemmatimonadales bacterium UBA6960 | reverse complement strand
ACGAGCGTCCGGTTCAGCGCCACCGCGGGAGCCTCGGGGAGCCGATCGAAAGGAGCGCCCCGCCTGCGCAGGTGGACGACGAGGTCGCCCACAGTCGCCCCTTCGGGCAGATCCAGCTCGAGGGCGGGGGTGCCGACCGTATCGCGGTAGGCAGCGAAGAAGAGGGTCCGAACCTGCACGGGCTCCTGCCGGGGAAAGATGCTTGGACGTTACCGGCACGGAGGGGGAGCCGTCAACGCCACACCATGGAACGGGCCGGGAGGCCGCCCGGGCCGCCGGTCCATGGCCGGCCGGCGGAGCCTGAGGATCCGCTCCATCAACTAGTTGCGCAGCTCGTAGAAGCGGAGCACCTGTTCCGCGCTCAGCGTCCCGAGCAGCGCCTGCATCTCGGCCTGGAACAGCCGCGCCTCGTCCTGCCTGACCGCGGCCATCTCCTGCAGGATCGCGCGCGACTCGTCCTCCGCCGGCTGCGCGCGAGCGCGCAGCCGGCGGCGCTGCTCGGTCTCCCGCCGCACCAGTGCGCCTCGCTGCTCCTGGAAGGATGCCTATACCTGCTGGACCGCTTCGAGCTGCTCCGCGCTCAGCCCGAGCTCGCGCCGCACCTGCTCTCCGAAGCGCGCCCGGATCCGCTGCTCCATCTGCTCGCGCGACAGCCCCTGCCGCTGCTGGGCGAGCACCGGCGCGGGCAGCACCGCGAGCGCCACGCCGATCGCCACGAGGTGGATCACCAGGAGCCTGGTCATTCGCCGATCTCCTCGAGCAGAAGCGCGAGCACGTCCTCGGGGAGCTGATCCAGGAGGGGGGCACCCGCGACGATCCCGTCCTCCGCGATCCATACCGACTCCTCCAACGCGATCTCCCCGAGATCAGCCGGCGGGTCGGTTGCGCCGTCCCGGAGCACGAAGGTTCCCAGCGCGAGCAGGAGCACAGCCGCGGCTGACGTGGCCCAGGCGGCCCACGCGTGACGCACCGGGGCGCGGCGCAGGCTCGGCATCCCGGATCACCGTGGCGATCCGTTCGGCGAGTCCGGCGGGCGCGGACGGCCGCCCCGCACGCACGGCCCGGATCACGGCCACCTGCCCCGCACAATCGACGCAGCTGGCCACGTGCTCCGCCCCCGGGATGCGCGCGGAGCGCGGGTAGGAACGGGGGCGAAGACGGCCCCGGCGGATCGGCGCGCACCGGGTCACTCCCCGCGGGCAGTCTCCATCCGGGTGACTTTGTTGCGCAGGTGCTTCGAGGGCTTGAAGACCGGAACGGGGCGCGATGGCACCTTCACCGGGTCGCCGGTCCGCGGATTGCGTGCCATTCGCGTCTTGCGGCGCCGCACCTTAAAGGTGCCGAAGCCTCGGATCTCGATGTTGTCCCCGGTGGCGAGGGCGCGCTTGACGGCGTTCAGGAACCCGTCGACCACCATCGCGCAGTCCTTCTTGGTGATGCCGGGGCCGATCGCCTCCGCCACCTGCTCGACGAGGTCCGCCTTGGTCATGCGTGTCTCCGGGAAAGTGCACGGGAACGCGCAGGGGACGGTACGACCGCGGCCCCGGAACGTCAAGCCTCGGTTGAACCTACGTGATTCCAAGCGAGCGTGGAGGGGGTGGTGGGGTGGCAGGGGTCCGACAGACGTCGGTGGTGCCGGTCAGCCCCGCCGGTTCTCCATCAGCGAGACGAAGCGGTCGAAGAGGTAGCGGCTGTCGTGCGGGCCAGGAGCGGCCTCGGGGTGGTACTGCACCGAGAAGACCGGCAGCTCGGCGTGCTCGACTCCCTCGACCGTGCCGTCGTAGAGGTTCACGTGGGTCACGCGGAGCCCGGGAGCGCCCGGCACCGTGTTCTCCTCCCCGGCCCGTACCGCGAAGCCGTGGTTCTGGGCGGTAATCTCGACCGTGCCGTGGCCCAGCCGCTCGACCGGGTGATTCCCACCGTGGTGGCCGAAGGGGAGCTTATAGGTCTCTCCGCCGAACGCGCGCGCGATGAGCTGGTGCCCCAGACAGATCCCGAAGACCGGAACGCCCGCGCCCGAAAGCTGCCGAATCGCCTCGGCCGCCTCCTTCACCGCGGCCGGGTCGCCCGGCCCGTTGGAGATGAAGAGACCGTCCGGCGCCTCGGCGATGACATCCTGGGCGGAGGTGGTGGCGGGAGTCACGGTGACCCGGCAGCCCCGCTCGGCCAGCAGGCGCGGCGAGTGCGCCTTCACCCCGAAGTCGTAGGCGAGGATGCGGAAGCGCTCTCGCCCGACCGCATCGACCTCGTAGCGGCGCTCCGTGGACACGCCGCACGCCAGGTCGAGGCCCTCCATGCGTGGGTGGGCGAGCACGCGCTGGCGCAGCTCGTCGAAGTTCATGTCCGCGGGCGAGATCACCCCGCGCATCGCCCCCTCCGATCGGATGTACCGGGTGAGCGCACGGGTGTCGACGTCGCGGATGCCGACGACGCCGTGGCGCTCGAGGTAGCCGCTCAGGTGACCGCTCGCGCGCCAGGAGCTCGGCACCCGGGCCGCTTCCCGCACGATGAATCCGCCCACTTGCGGCCCCTCGGACTCCTCGTCCTCCGGGTTGACACCGTAGTTGCCAATCAGCGGATAGGTCATCGTGACCAGTTGGCCGGCATAGGAAGGATCGGTAATGATCTCCTGATAGCCGGTCATGGAGGTATTGAAGACGACCTCGCCGAACGCCGGGCCGCGCGCACCCAGGCGCGCCCCGCGGAAGACCCGGCCGTCCTCGAGCAGGAGCAGAGTGGGCTCGTTCAGGGCGGCGCTCCGGTCAGGGGTGGGGGCGCGCGAAAGCTAGCGGCTCCCCTGGGAGGGTCCAGGGTGGAGCCGAGCCCTACCCTACCATAGCTTTGCGCGCCCATCCACCCGCGCCGCCACATGAGCTCCGACGCCCCGATCATCCACATCCATGCCGACGAGTCCTGTCTGGGCAACCAGAACGTGGACCGGGAGCGCCCGGGAGGTGCCGCGGGCCTGATCGAGCACTGGGCCGGCGGGCGATGGGAGCGCCGCGACTACTGGATCTGCGAGCCCGACACGACGAACAATCGCATGGCACTGCGCAGCGCCCTCGATGGACTCCGGCATCTGAAGCGGCGATGCCGTGTGCTGTTCGTCTCCGACAGTCAGTACCTTGTAAAAGGGATGGCGGAATGGGTGCCGGCTTGGAAGCGACGCGGTTGGAAGCGGAAGGGCGGCGGGATCGAGAACCTCGCGCTCTGGAAAGCGCTCGACCTCGCAGCGGCCGCGCACGAGATCGAGTGGCGCTGGGTGCGCGGGCACCACGGGCATGCGAAGAACGAATACGCCGACCACCTCGCCATCGGCGCGGCGCGACGTCAGGACGACTCGGCTGGGCTAGCTGCTTCGAGATTCGACGCGTGGCTCGCCGCGGAGCGGGAGCGGGGCCGCTACATCGACTACTACGAGTTCCTCCCCCCGGGCGAGGGCTGAGCGGGAGGATAAACAGAGCCCCACGACACGCCATGACGCGGGGCTTTAGTTCCGCTGGTAGGAATGGTCCGTTCGCTTGGATCCACCCACGTGCAGGTGGCCAAACCGATCCCTTTCCCTAGGTCAGCCGCGGTCGGGCGACCCGGTGCCCCCAGCGCCGGAGGCTACTTCGGAGTCCAGCGACCGCTCCGAAGGCCAGTCCAGATATCCAAGGCCCGGCTGGCGACCGATCGAGCGCCGTCGCGCCCGTCGACCTCAGCGTCCCAAATCACCGAAGGGATGGCCAACGCCATCGATTCGGCGTGCCGCATCAGAACGCATGAGCAGTATGCCACGCGCAGCGATGAGGTGCAAGCTCGGCGAGCGAAGCGGGCTGCGCATCGCGAGCTTGGCGGTACAAGATGAACAGACAATCACTTGCGCCATGTGTCGGCCGCGGTGACGAGACGCGCAGAGAGGCCGCTAACCAGGTGATCTGTTGGAGCGCGACCCCTCCACCTCACTACCGGCTTTCGCACGAATCGCGTCTGGCCCACGGGTGAGCCACTGGCCAATGACTGTTGTCTGTGCAACCGATGACAGCCGTCCTCATCTTTCGGCCGCGGTTCGATCGTGGCACCGGTCAGGCGAGGCGGCGCCCGAAGCGCGTCGCGAGCGCGTCCGCGACGCGCTCCTCCACCTCCACCATCGGCACCGCACGTCCGAGCTCACGCTCGAGCGAGGTGACCGGCCGGTCCGTGATTCCGCACGGCACGATCGTGCCAAAGAAGGAGAGGTCCGTCGCGACGTTGAGCGCGAAGCCGTGGGAGG
>CAUZJY010000130.1:0-4278 GCA_963580305.1 Gemmatimonadales bacterium UBA6960 | reverse complement strand
GCGAGCGATTCGGAGACCCTCGAGCGGATCGCGCGCGAGCGGTACGGCCTGATCCGCGACGGGGAACTGCTGTATCGGTTCGCGCCGGCCGAGGGCGGTGCGGGCGATACCGTTACTCCGTAGCGGCTCGCCCACTCTCCTCCACCACCGCCCCCACCTCGAGCGCGGCCGCCTCGAGCAGGCGCAGCGTCGGCCGTTGGAGCGCGGGCCAGAGCAGACGCGTGCCCGCCATGACGGCGGCGACCGGTCCGACCACGGCCAGGAGCGGACCCCCGAGCGCGGCCAGGCCGCCGAAGCCGCCGAGGGGCTGGAGCGCGAGTGCCACCGCCGTCGCCAGGACGAGGACGAGCGCGAGCAGATGGCCCCCGCGCTCGGCGGTCGCACTCACCTCGACCACAGGGCCGTCCGGTACCGCCCGCACTTCGGTACGGCCGAAGCCGTGCTCCTCGCGCCAGATCAGCCCGCATCCTTCCGTTTCCAGCTCGCCGGTGCGTTCGATCGCCTGCTCGAGCGCGGCCCGCACCTCGCCCGCGCGCTCCGCAGCCAGGCGACCGGGGACCCGGGCGCGCACGACCGGCCGCACGGGCGCGCCGAGCAGGACGTTCTGAACCGGATCCGGGCGAGCTGGGATGAGCGTCGCCGCGCGCTGGATGGCGGCCGGATCGATGCCGGCCTCGCGCGCGGCCGCGATCAGCTCGTCCAGGGTGAGTCCGTCGTGCGCGGAGTGGGCGCTAATCTCCCCGTCGGTCGCTCGCTTCAGGATGAGCGCCGCCTCATGGCGGCTGAAGCGGCGCTCGCCGGAAGAGGCCACGCTCAGACCGCGTCGTCCGAGGGAGCGCGTTCGGCCTGCCGTTCCAGGCCGAACGCTCGCTTGGCGACCCGGGCCAGCTCCTCGCGTCCGGCCTCGGCGAGCAGCGGCACAGCCGCCTGCGCGTCCTCCGCGGGTTGGTGGCCGGCGGCCGTGCGCGCGGCCAGACCCGCGAACAGCTCCATCGGAATCGGGAAGAGGGTGGTCGAGTTGTTCTCGGTCGCGCTCTCGGAGACCGTCTGGAGGTAGCGGAGCTGGAGCGCCGCCGGGTGCTGCTCGATCACGGCCGCGGCCTGTGCGAGCTTGGCAGAGGCCTGGTACTCGCCGTCCGCGGCGATGACCTTGGCGCGGCGCTCGCGTTCCGCCTCCGCCTGCCTGGCCATCGCGCGCTTCATCTCCTGCGGCAGATCGATGTCCTTGATCTCGACGCCGGTCACCTCGATCCCCCACTGGTCGGTGCCCTCGTCCAGGATCGTACGGATGTGCTCGTTGATGCGGTCGCGCTCGGCGAGCAGGTCGTCCAGCTCCGACTGTCCGATCACGCTCCGCAGCGTCGTCTGCGCGAGCTGGCTGGTCGCGAAGAAGTAGTCTTCGATCTCGACCATAGCGCGCGCGGGATCCCGGACGCGGAAGTAGATCACCGCATTCACCTTGAGGGTGACGTTGTCCTTGGTAATCGTGTCCTGCGGCGCCACGTCGAGTGCGATCATGCGCAGGTCCATCTTGCGCATCCGCTCGATGCCGAACGGAAGGAGGAAGATGAGCCCGGGGCCCTTCGCGCGGATTAGCTTGCCGAGCCGGAAGATGACTCCTCGCTCGTACTCCATGAGGACGCGCAGGGAGGTGAGCAGCGCCAGCAGCCCGATCACCGACAGGGGGATGAAGACATCTCCATGGCTGCGCTTCCCGTTAGAGTGGACAGGATACGCGGGGGAACGGAGCCGGGCCGACTTCCCACGAATAACATAATACTGACCTCGTCCGGGAAGCCCTCGACCACCCCTTTCGCCACTTGGGCTCGGGTCCGATGTCTGTTGACACCCTCGTAGGCCCCGGGCAGCTTTCAGTCCCCCGCCGGAGTAGCTCAGCTGGTCAGAGCAGCGGAATCATAATCCGCGTGTCGGGGGTTCGAGTCCCTCCTCCGGCATCCTTCCAGGATACGGCCTCACCCGAAAGAGCCCCCCCGCCGACTGGAGGGCCCTTTTCTCGAGCTGCCGGCTGAGGACGAAATCTGCGCTCACCTGTCAGCCGTCGGACGGCGTCGAAGAGGACTCCCGGTGCGTGCAGCCGGATGATCCGACGCGCCCTTCTATTGTTCGTGCCGTTTCGGCAAGCATCGCGCTTGCTCGCACCACTCCTGCTCGTGGGCTGCGTGGTCGGCGTGCGTCCGGGCTCTACTGCCCTGGGGCCGGAGAGCTGCGCGTGGCGGGTCTGCATCGAGACCGACGACGGTCCCGCGGGACGTACCTACGAGGTAACTAACGACGAGCTGGTGCCGGTCACCGTGGTCCTCACCTTCCGGCGGCTGGAGAATCTAATGCGCCCCGCAGGCGGCCGGGTGGAGCGGATCGTCCCGGCGGGCTCGACCGACCGGATCCGCCTTCAGCGGATCCGGTCGGGTCCCCTGGGCGCAGACCTCGCGATCTCCGTGGATCTGGGCGCGAGCACGACCCGTCCGGACGACTACGTGTACGCAGTTCCCTTTGGCGGCTCCGAGCCCCGCCCGATCATCCAGGCGTTCGACAGCGGCGGGACGCACGCGGGGAGCATGCGCTACTCCCTGGATGTCGCCATGCCTGCCGACACCACCGTGCTCGCGGCGCGCGCAGGCGTGGTACTGTATCTTCAGGATGGCTTCAGCGAGGGCCGCGCGGACCCCGAGCTCTTGGAGCGCGCCAATATGGTCGTGGTGGCGCATCGGGACGGCAGCGTGGCTTCCTACGGCCACCTGGCGCGCGGCCTCGAGGTCGAGGTCGGAGGCACCGTGGCCTTAGGGGAGTTGCTGGGGTGGAGCGGCCGAAGCGGATTCGCGGCGCGCTCCCACCTCCATTTTCACGTCGGGCTCCGAATGTTGGGCGAGCCTGGGCGCACGATCCCGATCCGTATGGCGGACCGAGACGGCGTCGCTGTTGATCTGCGGGAAGGCGCGTTGATCCACCCGGCCCGAGTCGGGCCGACGAGGTAGAGGACGTCGTTCGAGGGAGGAGCCATGGTCCGTCTCCTCACCGCCACATCGTTCCTGCTGGGCGTCTGGCTGGTTCCGGCCATAGTCTCCGGGTCGCGCTCTTCGGCTACGCCACCCAGCGGGCCACGGTGACGCTCGGCCCAGGCGCACTCGCGGTGGGGACGATCGAGATGGCGTTCAGCCGATCCCGATCGACGAGATCATGGTCCAGGGCCGGTCGTGGTGGAGCGCGCACCTCCAGCGCAGCGGGTTCTACGAACGTGCGGGAAAGGGGGTCGGCTATCATCTCGACCGGCCCGCGATCCGGGAGCACAACGTCGTGCTGCTCTCCGATCTCCTCCGCAGGATCCCGCGGCGTCCCGGGTTCACGGGCTTCAGCAACCCGGCACCGCCACCTGAGGGAGTCGATTTCACCGAGCTGCTCCCGACCGAGTGCGCCCCCGGATCTACGTGGATGGAACTCTATGGAACGGCTTCCTCGACGGTCTGCCGCTCGCGTGGGTGGAGGGGCTCAAGCTCTACAGTAGCCCCGTGCAGGTGCCGATCCAGTACCTCGGCGACGGCGCCTTCTGCGGCCTCATCCTGATCTGGACGGGCTGAGCGGCTCCGCGCGGCGCCGCACGCTCCCGCTCGTCACCGGCGCGTTGCTCCCGGCTCACGCCTGGCAGGACGCTCTCCGGCGCCCCATGTTGACGGCCCGGTCCCCGGTTCTGGAGCCCGCCAATGCACGACCGCGTCAGCACACTCATGGGCGGCCGCCGCGAGCGTCTCAATCACCTGCTCGGCCGGTACCTGCCCCCTACGCACGGACCAGCAGCGCCTGCGCACGTGCGCCAGCATCTGCTCGAAGAGGCGACCGACCTCTACTGGAACGAGCTCGAGTGGGAGCACATCACCGGAGACGCGGGCGAGGACGCGACCGAGCGCGCCTTCACCGGGCTGCTCGCGTTCGTGCGCGGGTTGCTCCTGCGGGGCGCGGGGCCCGACGGCCAGGACAGCGAGCCCCGACCCGAGGTGGTCGAGGAGCTGCTCCGTTTCCTGGCCGGTCGCGTCCTGGAGCTGGACGAGCGCATCTCCGCGGGTGATTTGGACGGCGAGCCCGAGAAGGCACGGCGTGAGTTGGACATGACCGACCGCCTACTCGACCTCGTCCTCTACTACTGGCTCGAGCTCTCTCCACAGGAGGCCGCGCGCGCCGAGGCCGTTCGCTCGGTCCACTGAGGTGGCCGATGCGGTGCGGTCCGGCCACCCTTATCTGGCCGGCGCTCCGCTGCTGGTCGCGCAC
>CAUZJY010000129.1:0-4363 GCA_963580305.1 Gemmatimonadales bacterium UBA6960 | reverse complement strand
GCAAAGTAGACGTCCTTCCACTTGGACCAGTACTGCGCGCGGTAGCGCTCGTCGTCCCCCCATATGGTTCGCAGCATGGAGGGCCAAGGACGGGGAACAGCGAGGTAGCCGGCGCACACGCCCTCTCCCTGCTCGTTCCGGATGTCCGCCTGGATCCCCGGGAACGGGCGGGTCGCGGTCCCGGGCTTGGTTTCGGTGATCCCCGGCAGCGGGGTGATCATGATCGCACCGGTCTCGGTTTGCCACCACGTGTCCACGATCGGGCAACGGCCACCGCCGATGACGCGGTGGTACCACATCCACGCCTCCGGATTGATCGGCTCTCCCACCGTGCCGAGCAGCCGCAGCTCGGACAGGTCGTACTGGGCGGGCAGCTGCTCCCCCCACCGCATGAACGCGCGGATCGCTGTGGGGGCGGTGTAGAAGATCGTGATCCCGTATTTCTCGGCGAGCTGCCAGAACCGGCCGCCGTCGGGCCAGTCCGGCGCGCCTTCGTACATGAACACGGTCGCGCCGGCCGCGAGCGGGCCGTACACGACGTAGCTGTGTCCGGTGACCCAGCCGATGTCCGCGGTGCACCAGAAGCGGTCCTCCTCCTTCAGGTCGAATACCCACTTGGTGGTCGCGTACACCTGCGTGAGATAGCCACCGGTCGAGTGCACGACCCCCTTGGGCTTACCCGTGGTACCCGACGTGTACAGGATGTAGAGGAGGTCCTCCGCGTCCATCGGCTCGCACGGCACCCCGCCCTTGGTGTCGCCCATCAGCTCGTGGTACCAGAGATCGCGCCCGGGCTGCATGCGCACGTCCAGCTCGCTCGCGATCCCTGTCCCGCGCGCCACCACTACCACCTTCTCGATCGAAGGCGTGCTCTCGAGCGCCCGATCCGCGTTCGCCTTGAGCTGCACGAGCGAGCCCCGGCGATGCCCACCGTCCGCGGTGATCAGCAGCTTGGCCCGGGCGTCATTGATCCGATCCGCGAGCGAGTCGGGGCTGAACCCGCCGAACACCACCGAGTGGATCGCGCCGATGCGGGCACAGGCGAGCATCGCGATCGCGGCTTCGGGGATCATGGGGAGGTAGATTGCGACCCGGTCGCCCTTCTTCACTCCCAGCTCCTTGAGCACTTTGGCGAAGCGCGTCACCCGCTGGTGCAGACCGTGATAGGTCAGCACCCGGACGTCCCCCGGCTCTCCCTCCCAGATCAGCGCGGCCTTGTTGCGCCGGAATCCCTGGAGATGCCGGTCCACACAGTTGTGGCAGACGTTGAGCTTCCCCCCGACAAACCACTTGGCGTGCGGCGGCGTCCACTCGAGCACCTTCCGCCACGGCTCGAACCAATCCAGCTCGCCCGCCCATTCCGCCCAGAACGCCTCCGGGTCGCGCTCGGCGCGCTCGTAGATCCCGGGATCCACGACGTGGGGGCTGCGGGCCATGAACTCGGCGGGGGGCGGGAAGCGGCGCTCCTCCCGGAGGAGGGCATCTAGGGCGCCGGTCTGGGTCATCGCGTTCCTTCCCGTCTGGGTGTGGAAAAGGGATGAGAGAGTAGAGGCCACGTCTTCGGCGCGGCAAGCACCCTCCATGGCGGCCGGTACTTGGTGGGCTGCCCCTTGCCCACCCTCCGAAGTCCCCTGAGGCCGACCCGGTGCGTGCCCTCCTTGGGGCGGCGACCACCGACTCGAGCTCTACCGACGCACGCCGTAGCGGCGGACCTCCGGATGCTCGAGCAGCCGCTCGAAGGCACGGACGGCCGTCGACGCCAGCGCGGATACGGCATCCCGGCCTGCGCCCAGCGCCACCTCCGGGATGCGCAGCTTGATGCGGAGCTCGACCATCGCTGCCTCGGCGGATTGGCCGGCGTGCGCGAGGCGGAGTCGGAGCGAGACCGGCGCACGATAGGCCGGAGGGAGCCGCTCGCGCGCCGCCGTGGCCACCGTGACGAGCGCCGTGCGCGGGTCCCCCAGGTCGGCGAGCCGGGGCCCCTCCACCACCAGCGAGAGGTCCCCATGAATCCCTCGGCCCGTCTCGTCCAGGAAGGCCTCCACGCTCACCGACTCGTCGACCGCATCGGCGTGGAAGAAGAGGTAGGCGCTGCGCGAGCTCTCCCCCTCCCAGCGTCCCCCGTACTCTTGGCTGGTGGTCTTCTGGAGCCCGGAGAGGATCCATCCGGCCGCCTCGACGCCCTCGGTCACCGCGTCGATCAGCGGCTCGAACGTGAGGAGCGGCTCACGCGCGGTGCTCAACGGACCGTTCCGGGCATCGGAAAAATCAGCTTTCCCCGAGCCGTACGCGGTTGACTGACTGGCGTGACATCCGCTATCCTATTCACGTCTTAGCGGACCCAAGGGGCCGGGGCACGATGGTGAATTTCGGAGAAATCAGCGCTTCGCCCGATCCGGTGGAGCAGGAGCTGCGCCAGGCACTGGAGGCGCGCGGACAGCGGTACACCGCCCAGCGCGCCGCGGTTTATTGGTTCCTGCACGGCACCGACGTGCACCCCACCGCGGAAGAGGTCTTCCGCACCGTCCGGGGCGAGCTTCCAGGAATCTCCCTCGCGACCGTCTACAAGAGCCTGGAGACGCTGGTTGGCTGCGGTCTCGCCACGAAGCTGACCTACGGCGGTAGCTCCGCGCGCTACGATGGCCGCACCGATCCTCATCCGCACGTGCGCTGTCTCTCCTGTGGGCAGGTCGGTGACATCCCCGCTCACCTGCCACCCGCCGAGCTCGATCGCCTGAGCGGTCGGACGGGGGCGTTTCGGGTGACCGGGTACCGCGTGGAGCTCACGGGCTACTGCGCGGCTTGCGACCCGGGCGAGAACGCGCGCGCCTGAACCCGGCGCGTTGCTCGCCTTCTCCTCGCCTCCACGCACCGGGCGTCCCGCCCGCGGCGTGAAGGCGCAGCGCCCAAGCGCGGATCACGGTCCGGGGGGGTCGTGCAGCGTCCTCGGGCGCTCGGGCCTCACGACCGGTGCGCTCCTTGCACCTTGCCACACCGGAGGCCCACCGATGACCCGATGAATCCCCCTCGCGCGCGCCGCCGCGCTCATCGCGCTGGGACTTTACGCGGCGGCCGCGTTCCTCCCTCCGAACGACGGGCCGCTCAACGAGTGGATCCGGGTTCTGCGGGACAAGCTCGAGGGGGCCGTGGCATCGAACGTTGTGGCAGACCGCACAGTACAGCGTCCTGGCGCTCTCACTGGAGACGGGGGATACGCTGTTCGCGCACCGAGCGCGCGAGGCGCTCGCTCCCGCGTCGAACATGAAGCTGCTGACGAGCGCAGCGGCCATCGATCACCTCGCGGGCCGTGGCGCCCGTGTACCGCTTGAGGGCCCGCCGGAACGCGGCACCGCTCGAGTACTCGAGCTGCCGTGACACGCTCTCCCCGGTGCGCCCGGGCTCCTCCAGCCAGCGGGCCGCGTGGAGCAAGCGCGCCCAGGTGAGCAGGTGGTCGGTGGACGGCAGCCCGAGCCCCTTGAGCCGCACGCTCAGGTGCGGCCGCGAGAGTCCCACCCGGGCCGCGAACTCGTCGGCCGACCAGCGCAGGTGCACCCCGTCCAGCGCAAGCCGCATCATCCAGAGCTCGCGGCGCGGAAGGTAGGCGGACAGCCGCCGGGTCACCAGCGCCGCCGTCCCGTCCTCGGACGCCCGGAGCAGCGTCCGCGCGAGCTCCCACTCGAGGGACTCCACCGAGAGCAGGATCAGGTTGCGGATGCCCGCCCGCCCCAGTCGGAAGAGCGCGACCGGGTCGTCGTGGCGCCGCGCCAACAGCACCAGCCCCAGGTAGGGGAAGAGAGCCCGCAGCTCGAGGAGCCGCTCCTCCACCCCAGCCCGCTCGGCCATGTCCACCACGGCGATCGTGATCGGGCGGTCACGCACCACCCTGAGGAGCGCCGGCCACGAGGGCGTGCGAGCGAGGCCGTGCTGCTCTCTCAGCAGCCGCTCGATCCCCCCGGCGAGCCTTCGATCAGGACTGTAGAGGGCGAGGAATGACATCGGACCTTCGAAAAAGATATATCCAGTGCAACAAATGATTCCACGCGTGCCTGACGTGACCCCCTGAAACGAGACCAGTGCGGATGTTAGGATCTGGCGCCTGGTCCCAGCTACAGGGAGGTCAGCATGGGCAGGAGACGGCACACGCCGGAACAGATTATCACGGCACTGAGAGAGGCCGAGGTTGGGCTGGCGAGCGGGAAGACGGCGGCGATGGTGAGCCGTGAACTTGGGATCAGTGAACAGACGTACTACCGGTGGCGGAAGGAGTTCGGGGGACTGAGGGTGGATCAGGCGCGCAAGCTCAGGGAACTGGAGCGAGAGAACGCACACCTGAAGCGGGCGGTGGCGAACCTGACGGTAGACA
>CAUZJY010000128.1:0-4431 GCA_963580305.1 Gemmatimonadales bacterium UBA6960 | reverse complement strand
CCACCTTCATCGAGGTGTAGAGCCCGAATCCCTGGTGCCAGAGGGCGCTATCCAGCTTCCAGACCCCGGCGATGAAATATATCCAGCACACGTTGAGCAGCAGACAGCGCACGGCCACGCCGCTCACCCGCACCAGGGGCCAGCGGGCGCGAGCCGCGCGGTCGCCGAGCCCACGTCGTAGGGTGAGCGTGTGCCCCACCGGAAGCAGGAGCAGCCAGAAGAGGAACAGGTGGACGACCGTGTCGTCCAGGTACATCACGACGAAGCTCCAGCGGTACACCGAGGCCGCGACCCACCAGGGCGATGAGCGCACCGAGGCGCACCCGATGGCCGAGCACGACGAGCAGGGCGCCCGCGAGGCCGAGCGCGTACGCGATCGGGAAGAGCCAGCCGGGCATCCCCAGGTGGAAGAGCCCGACGCGCGTATACCAGTAGATCTCTTGGACGAGCACGGGGTCGATCAGCCCATCCGGCGCGCTGATTTGCGAGTGCTCGACCAGCAGGCGTACGAAGTGACCCGCCGCGAGCACGCCCACCAGGATGCGGAACACGTCCACCGGAAGCGCCGGCACGTCGCGATCGAGCCAGCTCCGGGCGGGCTCGACGACCTGCGTGCGCAGCACTACACCGAACTCGCGGGGGAGCATGCGCGCGAAGATGGAGCGCGGCACCGGCGCAGGCACCCGTCCCGTGGAGAGGGGTCTCTACAGCCCCGCGGGCGACCACCCAGGGGGCTCAGGAGAGGACCGCGATGACTGAACACGACCCGCGCAGGCAGGCGCTCCGGCCGACACCGCCCCCGCGCGACGATCCCTCCCTCGAGATCGACGAGCACGGGATCGGCTGGCTCGTGCTCGACGATCCCGACCGAAAGGTGAACGTGCTGACCGAGGCGGTCATGCGCCGGCTCGCCGAGCTGATCGAGGAGGTGGGCCGGCTGGTGGCGGCGCGCCAGATGCGCGCCCTGGTGGTCACGAGCGGGAAGCAGCAGAGCTTCGTGGCGGGCGCGGATGTGGACGCGATCGCTGAGATCCGCGAGCCGCACGAGGGTGAGGCCGCCGCGCGGCTCGGGCAGGCGACCTTCATGGATCTCGAGTGGTTGACCACACCCACCATCGCCGCGATCGACGGGATCTGCCTGGGGGGCGGCACCGAGCTGGCCCTGGCCTGCCGGCACCGGGTCGCATCGGACTCGCCCAAGACGCGTATCGGGCTCCCCGAGGTGCAGCTCGGGATCATCCCGGCCTGGGGCGGCACCACGCGGCTGCCACGCCTGGTTGGGCTCCAGGCGGCGCTCCCGATTCTGCTCACCGGAGAGCCCATCTCCGCGTCACAGGCGCGCCGCATCGGGCTGGTGGACGAGGTGCTCCCGGCGCATGGCTTCCGCGAGCACGTGCGCGACTTTACCCGCGCGGCGCTCGAGGGAGCATCCCCACAGCGCCGGAGACGCGGTCTCCTGCAGCGGGTGCTCGAGAAGACGCCCCCGGGGCGACGCCTGATCCTGGCCGCGGCGAAGCGCCAGGTACGCGCGCGCACGGGCGGCAACTACCCCGCGCCGCTCGCGCTCATTCAGGTGCTCGAGAAGGGGCTCGGCGGATCGGTCGCGGCCTCCCTCGAGATGGAGGCGGCGGCCGCGGGGGAGCTGATCGCGAGCGACGTCTCCAAGAACTTGATCCGCGTCTTCCACCTGCGCGAGCACGCCAAGAAGGAGACGGGCGCCGCCCCGGGCGTGTCCGGCCGCCCGGTCGAGAGCGTGGTCGTGTTGGGCGCGGGCGTGATGGGCGGAGGGATCGCGCAGCTGCTCGCGTACAAGGGGATCCGGGTGCGCATGAAGGACGTCCGCCACGAGGCGATCGCAGGCGGGCTCCAGCACGCGCGCGCGCTGTTCGACGACGCGGTCGAGCGGAGGAAGCTCGCCGCGCGCGAAGCCGACCAGCGCATGGAGCTGATCTCGGGCGGGATCGGGTACCACGGGGTCAGCGACGCCGACCTGGTGATCGAGGCGGTGGTGGAAAAGATGGAAGTGAAGCGCACCGTGCTGCGTGAGGCTGAAGAGCGTGCGCGGGCGACCTGCGTCCTCGCCACCAACACCTCCTCGCTCTCGGTGGACGAGATGGCGGAGGCGCTCGCGCGTCCCGAGCGGATCGTCGGGATGCACTTCTTCAACCCGGTGCACCGCATGCCGCTGGTCGAGGTAATCCGCGGCGCGCAGAGCACCGACGAGGCGGTCGCCACCGTCTACCGGCTCGCACTCGAGCTGGGAAAGGTGCCTGTGGTGGTCCGGGACGCCCCCGGCTTCGTCGTCAACCGGATCCTCGGACCCTACCTGAACGAGGCGGGCTGGCTGCTCTCGGATGGGGCGAGCATCGAGCAGATCGACGGCGCCGCTCGGTCCTTCGGCATGCCGATGGGGCCGGTACGGCTACTCGATGAGATCGGGCTCGACATCGCGCGCCACACGGCGGACACGCTCTACCGAGCGTTCGGCGAGCGCATGCTCCCGGCACCACCCCTCCAGGCGCTAGCCGGGACCAACCGGCTGGGAAAGAAGAACGCGCGCGGCTTCTACCGCTACAAGAACGGCAGTGGCAAGGGGGTGGACGAGACCGTCTACGCCGAGCTGAGTACGGGCGAGCCCGATCGCGACGGCCCTGACGACGACGAGATCCGGATGCGCCTCGTGCTCACCATGGTGAACGAGGCGGCGCGTACGCTCGGGGACCGCGTGGTGACGCACGCCGGCGAAATCGATCTGGCGATGATCATGGGGACGGGTTTTCCGCCCTTCACGGGCGGACTGCTCCGCTTCGCCGACACCATGGGGCCCCCTGCGATCGTGGCCTATCTGGAGGACCTCACCGAGCGCGCGGGAGCGCGCTTCGAGCCCGCCCCGCTGCTGGCCGAGCTGGCAGGCAAGGAGTGCAGCTTCTACGACGCCTTCGGTGGCGCGTGAGCTGCCGCGCGCCGCGGTGATGCCCTCCCCTCCGCTGGTGCGGATCCACTACCACCGCCCCCCCGACCGGCTCGAGGTCTTCGAGCAGCATCTCGTCCTGGACGCGCCGGACGTCAAGGTGACCTTCGCGTCGGCGGTCACGCGCGACCGGCCGATCCACATCGCCGGCCGCACCGTGCTCGAGTACGGCTCGCCGGTCGTGTGGTTCACCTTCCCGGAACTGTGGCACGACATCGGGCGCTTCCACACCGCGGCCGGGGAGTTCACCGGGCTCTACGTGAACGTGGTCACGCCGGTCGAGCTGGGGACGGACCACCGCTGGGAGTCGACCGATCTGTTCGTCGACCTCTGGCTGGACGACCGGGGCACGCTGGTCCTGGACCGGAACGAGCTGGAGGAGGCGCGCAGGCTGGGGTGGGTGGACGACGCGACCGCCGCGCGCGCGCGCGCCGAGGTGGAGCTGCTGAGGGTCGAGGCGGAGGCGGGGCGCTGGCCGCCCCCGGTGGTGGAGGAGTGGACACTGGAGCGGGCGCGGAGCGCGCTCGGCGGCTGAGCGGTCAGCCCTGCGCGTCCACCAGCCAGGCGGCGCACAGCCGCGCGACGTCCACGTACATCTCGCGCAGCACAGCGGGATCCTCGCGTAGGCAGTCGATCAGCCGCTCGTAGCGGCTGATCACGTCGGCCGGTACGCTCAGCTCCTCTTGGTGGTATGCGCCCTCGTCCACGAACAGGAGGCGAACCCGCACGCGCTCATCCACCCGCTTGGAGCGCGGCGATCGCTTGGCGGATTCCCTCGACGCTGCTGTCCACCCGCTGCCCGATCCCCCGCCCGCGGGTCACTATGACCGTCGGCGTGCCGGGCGCTCCCATCTGGTTGGCCAGCTCCATGTTGGCGGTCACCAGGGCGGCGTGCCGATCGCTCCGCAGGCACCCCTCGAACCCGTCCTCGTCGAGCCCCAGGTCGGCGGCGTAGTTCTCTAACATCCCGGCCGGATTCTGCTGCCCCGCCCACTGGCTCTGGTTCGCGAAGAGCACGTCGTGGAACTCCCAGAAGCGCCCCTGATCCTCGGCGCAGTGGGCGGCCCGCGCGGCCAGGAAGGCATTCGGATGGACGGCCACGAGCGGGAAGTCGTAGAACATGAACTTCGCCGTGCCCGGGGTCACGAACTCGGCCTCGACCAGCGGCTTCACCTGCCGGGAGAAGGCCTGGCACGCCGGGCACTGGAAGTCGGCGAACTCGATGATCGTGATCTCGGCGTCGGGATTTCCCATAACTACTCCACGGGCCATCTCCATCAGCCGGGTCGGATCCTCGAGCCCGTCCAGCACGATCGGCTGGGATACGGTGGAGCCGAGCGCGCTCGAGCCGACCTGATAGGTGATGATCCCCACTCCCAGCACCGCCACCGCACCGAGGACCCAGTAGAACTTGGTCATCTCGGACCCGCTCGCGACCTGCTGCTTCTCGCCCGCGCCAT
>CAUZJY010000127.1:0-4759 GCA_963580305.1 Gemmatimonadales bacterium UBA6960 | reverse complement strand
CTTCTTCAGCGACCTGCTCGACTAGTGCACCGTCCCAGACGATGGGGCGGCCGCAAGCCGCTGCCGCGCCTCGACCACTCGAATCTCCCGAGTGGTCCAGGTGAGCTTCCCGACCGCGAAGATCGTGCGCGAGGCTGCTCCGCCGCGCACGGAGGCGGGCGGCGCCATCCGGGCACTGATGCGCGTCACGACGACACCGCCTCCCATCCCATCGATCGTCGTCCCATCCATCGTGGTCTGCTCCTCGTGTAGAGTGGCGAATCGCCTCAGTACTTCCGGATGACGCCCACTACCACGCCCTGGACCAGCACGTCGCGGGCATCGACCACGATGGGATCCATGGTGGCGTTCGCCGGCTGGAGCCGGATCCGGTTCCCCGGCTCGCGGTAGAGCTTCTTCACGGTCGCGGACTCGCGGCCCACGAGCGCAACCACCATCTGCCCGTTCTCGGCGGTATCCTGCTGGCTCACCACGATGTAGTCGCCATTCCGGATCTGCTCGTCGATCATCGAGTCGCCCTGGACCTTGAGGACGTAGTTGTCCCGGCCGCGGCGAACCATGTCGGGCGGGACGGCGAGCATCTCGGTCTGGGAGACCGCCTCGATCGGAAGCCCTGCGGCGACCGCACCCAGGAGTGGGAGCTCGACCGCGGGCGGACCCTCTTCGGCCTTCACCAGCTCGATCGAGCGGCTCTCATTGTAGGACTTCCTTATGTATCCCTTGCGCTCCAGATTCGAGAGGTGTTCGTGCACCGTGGCGAGCGAGGAGTAGCCGAAATGGTGCGCGATCTCTTCGAAGCTCGGAGCGTATCCTCGCTCGGCGATGAAGCCGTCGATGTGATCGAGGATCTCCTTCTGACGCTTCGTCAGGGGCATCCGACCGCCTCCGTCCTGGGGTTGTCCGCCGCCAGCATCCCACCGGTGACCCGAACAGGTACCGAATAAGGATACCCGAACGTTGACCGAAACGCAAGAATCGCGTACAGCGTCGCCCCGGGAGCCCGGTGCGGGCGGGGACGTCCTCGAGCGGATCGTCGCGACCAAGCGGGACGAGATGGCCGCCCTTCGGGGGCGCGCTCCCAAGCTCCGCCGCGCCTGCGAGCACGCCCCTCCCGCCCGGAATTTCGAGGTTGCGCTGAGGGTCGAGGGGCAGGTCGCCGTGATCGCGGAGCTGAAGCGGCGCTCCCCGGGCGCGGGTGCGATTCGGCCGGAGCTCGATCCGGCCGGGCTGGCGCTCGACTACGAGCGGGCCGGTGCCGCCGCGCTGAGCGTTCTGACCGACGGTCCCTGGTTCGGGGGGAGCTTGGCCGACCTCGCAGCGGCCCGTGTCGCCGTCGGGCTCCCGGTTCTCCGCAAGGACTTCACCCTGATTGAAGAGCAGGTGCTCGAGGCGAGAGCCGCGGGCGCGGACGCGATCCTGCTGATCGTGCGCATCCTGGACGACGCCCGCCTGCGTGGGCTCCGCGAGCTGGCCGAATCGCTCGGGATGAGCGCGTTGGTCGAGGCACACGACGCGGCCGAGCTCGATCGGGCGCTCGCCTCCGGGTCGCGGGTCGTCGGGATCAACAACCGGGACCTGACCACCTTCCACACCACCCTGGAGACCACCTTCGGGCTGCTCAACGGGATCCCCGCCGATGTCGTGGTCGTCTCCGAGAGCGGGATCCGCACGGCGGCGGACGTCGAACGGCTGGGGCGGGAAGGGGTGTACGCCGTGCTGGTGGGGGAGGCACTCTTGCGCGAGCGGGATCCGTCCGCGGCCTTGCGCGCTCTGGCGGGGCGGCCTCGCCGGGAGCGAGCGTTTGCCTGAGCGGGCGAAAGTCACGGTGAAAGTCATGGTCAAGATCTGTGGGCTCGTGCGCGCTGAGGATGCCCGTCACGGCGCGGCCGCGGGAGCCGATCTGCTGGGCGCGATCCTCTCTCCCGGGTTCCCGCGTTCGGTCGCGCCCGAGCACGCGCGCGAATTCACCGATCCGAACGGGCCGCCGCTCGTGGCCGTGCTGGTGAACGAGCCGCCGGCACGGGCCGCCGCGCTCGGCCGCACCGCCGGAGCCGCTGTGCTCCAGCTGCACGGCGACGAGAGCCCCGACACGCTGGAGGCGCTGCGCGATGCGGGGAGCTGGAGCCTCTGGAAGGCGCTCCGCCCTCGCACGCCGGACGATCTGCGCCGCGGCGTCGAGCGCTACGCGGAGCACGTGGACGGCTTCCTCCTGGACGGGTGGCACGCCACCGAACGGGGCGGGGCGGGTGTGCGCGTCGCCCCGGAGCTGGTCGCGGCGGCGCGCGACGGGCTGCCGGGCGGCGTTCTCCTCGCCCTCGCGGGCGGGCTCACCCCGGAAAGCGTCGCCGAGGCAGTGGCGAGAGCGCAGCCCGACCTGGTGGACGTGAGCTCGGGGGTGGAGGCCGCGCTCGGGCGCAAGGATCCGGCGAAGGTGGAGCTCTTCCTCCGCGCGGCCCGCGCGGGAACATCCGCTCCGGAGGTCCGATGAGCCTGAAGGCCGCGACCGAGGCGTCCGGCCGGTTCGGGCGCTTCGGGGGGCGCTACGTGCCCGAGACGCTGATCGCTGCACTCGACCAGCTGGAGCGCGCGTACGAGGAGGCGCGCCGGGACCTCTCCTTCCAGCGCGAGCTAGACGCGCTGCTTGCCGACTTCGTGGGGCGCCCGACGCCGCTCTACCGGGCGCGGCGGCTGGAGGCTGAGGTGGGCGGGCCAGCCGTCTACCTCAAGCGCGAGGACCTGAACCACACGGGCGCGCACAAGATCAACAACACGCTCGGCCAAGCGCTGCTCGCGCGCCGGATGGGGAAGCGCCGGATCATCGCGGAGACCGGGGCCGGGCAGCACGGAGTGGCGACCGCCACCGCATGCGCGCTCTTCGACCTCGACTGCGTTGTGTACATGGGCGAGAAGGACGTCGAGCGCCAGGCCCTCAACGTCTACCGGATGGAGCTGCTCGGAGCCGAGGTCCGCCCGGTGGGCTCCGGCACGCGCACGCTCAAGGACGCCACCAACGAAGCCATTCGCGACTGGGTCACGAACGTGGCGGACACGCACTACATCATCGGATCGGTGGTCGGGCCAGACCCCTTTCCCCGGATCGTGCGCGACTTCCAGTCCGTGATCGGGATCGAGACCCGCGCGCAGCTGCTCGAGATCGAGGGCCGGCTGCCCGCGGCGGTGCTGGCCTCGGTCGGAGGCGGCTCGAACGCCATGGGCATTTTCTACCCATTCATTCCCGACGAGACGGTCGCCCTGGTGGGCATTGAGGCGGCGGGGGATGGGCTGGAGAGCGGCCGGCACGCCGCCTCGCTCGCCGCCGGCGCTCCCGGTGTCCTCCACGGGGCGCTCAGCTATCTTCTGCAGGATGCGGACGGGCAGGTCGCGCCGGCGCACTCGGTGTCGGCGGGGCTGGACTATCCCGGCGTCGGCCCCGAGCATTCCTGGCTCAAGGACTCGGGTCGGGCCCACTACAGTTCGGTCACCGACGCCGAGGCGCTCGACGCGTTCCATCGGCTCTCGCGCCTCGAGGGGATCATTCCGGCACTGGAGTCCGCGCACGCGGTGGCGCATCTGTGGCGTGCGGCACCAGACTACCGGGAGCGCGGCCCCCTGGTCGTCTGCTTGAGCGGGCGGGGAGACAAGGACGTGGCCCACGTGGCACGCATCGAGGGGAAGGGCTCGCTGCTCGAGCGACCGCTGGAGAAGATCTGAACCGCATGTCTTCCACCACTTCTGAGACAGGTTCCGGCTCGTTCTGGGAGCCCAACCGGGAGCGCGCCCGCGAGCGGTGTCGACAGCTGGACGGACACGACCACGATTCCCGTAGCCGAGGTCCGGGACCTGTTCGTCACCTTGGGGAAGGCGCTCCGCGCCGTCCAGCTCTACGACGAGAACAATCCGGTCTACCTGCGGTTCGTGCAGAGCCTGCGCGACGCGCTCAAGGAGCTGTGGGGCGACATCGACCAGGTGGTCGTGACCATCGAGGAAGATCGCCTGACGGTCGGCGGCGAGGAGGTCTATCGAGCGGACAACCGCTCCGACTCGCTCGCCTTTCTCTTCTTCAAGGACGGGATCCGCAAGATCACCATGCTCCCCGGAATCGAGCAGGACGAGCTGACCCGATTCCTCGGGGTAATCCAGCGCACCCGCAGGGGACGAGGCGAGGGCGACGACCTGCTCACGATCCTGTGGGAGGCGGACCTCGTCCACTTCAAGTACCAGTACGTCGACCTGCTCGCCGAGGGGGTCGAGATCCCCGCCCCGGGCGCAGGCGGCTCGACCGAGCAGCTCCAGGGGGTTCTCCAGGAGGAGGCCCCCGCCGAGCCGGAGACGGCGCAGGGGCAGGCCGCACCGCAGGCATCGACCTGTCGGAGACGGACGGCGGCCAGCCGCTCCGGCAGATCGTGAAGACGACCGATCCTCAGAAGTACGGGATCCGCGTCTCCGACTACCTTACGTAGAGTGGCGCCCGCGACCTCGTCCGGTCGGAGACCACAGGCGAAGCCTGGGGACACGGCCGGGCTCCCGGCGATCGCGCGCCGGTTCGCCGAGCGGGCCGCACAGGGGCGCGCCGTGCTCGTGCCCTACCTGACCGCGGGCTTCCCGGAGCGCGCGACCACCGTGCCGATGCTCGAGGCCGCGGCCGACGCGGGCGCGGACGTGATCGAGCTGGGCATCCCCTTCAGCGATCCACTCGCCGACGGCCCGACCATCCAGCGCTCCTCCTTCCGCGCGCTCCAACAGGGCACGACGGTGGATA
>CAUZJY010000126.1:0-4941 GCA_963580305.1 Gemmatimonadales bacterium UBA6960 | reverse complement strand
CTCGGGATCGAACTCAACGTCCAGCACCGGTCCGATGACCTGGACGACCCTACCCATCGCGTTGTCTGCCATGACTCGTTCCATCTCCGATCTATGCGGTCGGGAGCCCGCGCGGATCCCCGCTACTTCAGCGCCGACGCTCCACCGACGATCTCGGCGATCTCCTGGGTGATCTGGGCCTGCCGGGCCCGGTTGTAGCTGCGGGCGAGGATCTCGAGCATCTCGCCCGCGTTGTCGGTCGCGTTCTTCATCGCGGTCCGCCGCGCGCCCTGCTCCGCCGCAGTGTTTTCCACCAGCGCCGTGAACACCTGGTTGCGCACGTACTTGGGCAGCAGCCGCTCCAAGATCACCGGCCCCGCGGGAGACAGGATGAAGTTGTCCGTGGGGGTCGCCTTCTCGGGAGCGGGAATCGGCAGGATCGTCCGTACCCCGGTAGGCGCCGACATGGCCGACCTGAAATGGGCGCTCACGAGGTACACCGCGTCCAGCGAGCCCGCGACGAACTTCTGCCGGAGATGTCCGACGATCGCCTCCGCGTCCTCGACGCCAGGGCTGTCGCCGACATCGGTGCGCGTCGTCTCCATCGGCTCCCTGCGGAAGCGGAAGAAGCTGATCCCCTTCTTGCCGACCACGTGCAGCTCGGTCTCGAGCCCCCGGCCCAGCAGGTGCTCGAGCAGCCGCCGCGCCTCCTTGATCAGGTTGGCGTTGAAGGTCCCGGCGAGGCCGCGGTTCGCGGTAAGCAGCAGGATCGCTGCGCGGCCCGGCCGTTCCGGCTGGCGCAGCAGTGGGTAGTGCTCGGCCAGCTCGGGCGCGTAGAGGCTCCGCACGATCTCGGCGAGCGCATCGGCGTACGGCCGCGCCGCGGCGACGCGATCGGTGGCCCGCTTCAGCTTGGACGTGGCGACGAGCTCCATCGTCCGCGTGATCTTGCGGGTGTTCTCTACGGACTTGATCCGCCGCTTGACGTCGCGCGCCCCGGCCATCGGCTGGCTCGCCCTGTCCTCAGACCGCGACCGGCTTGCCGGCCGAGCGCGCCGCCGCCCGGTCCCCCGTGTCCGGGGAATGCGCAGCGGCCGGGGCCAGCGGGATCGCCCCGGCGGCGCTCGCCGCCTCGGAGGCGAAGGTCACGCTGAACTGCTTGATCGTCGCGACCAGCTTCTGCTCGATCGCATCGGTCAGGACGTGCTCGTCTCGGATCGACGCCAGCACGTCCGGTGAGCGCGTGGCGAGGTAATCGTGGAAGCCACGCTCCCAGGCGCGGAGGCGATCGACCGGGACCTGATCGAGATGGCCGTTGGTCACCGCGTAGATCACCGCGACCTGGTTCTCCACCGGCATCGGCTGATACTGGGGCTGCTTCAGCACCTCGACCGTGCGCTCCCCGCGGGCGAGCTGCCGCTGGGTGGCCGGGTCCAGGTCGGAGCTGAACTGCGCAAACGCCTCGAGCTCCCGGTACTGGGCCAGGTCCAGACGGAGGCGGCCGGCCACCTTCCGCATGGCCTTGATCTGCGCCGACCCACCCACCCGGGAGACGCTGATGCCCACGTTCACGGCCGGCCGCACCCCCGAGTAGAACAGGTTGGGCTCCAGGTAGATCTGCCCGTCCGTGATCGAGATCACGTTGGTGGGGATGTACGCCGAGACGTCACCTCCCTGAGTCTCGATGATGGGGAGCGCGGTGAGAGACCCCCCCCCCTCCGCGTCGGACAGCTTCGCGGCACGCTCGAGCAGCCGTGAGTGCAAGTAGAAAACGTCGCCGGGGTACGCCTCCCGTCCCGGCGGGCGCCGCAGCACGAGCGAGAGCTGCCGGTACGCCTGCGCCTGCTTGGTCAGGTCGTCGTAGATCACCAGCGTGTGCTTGCCCTGCCACATGAAGTACTCGGCGAGGGCGGTCGCCGAGTAGGGGGCGATGTACTGCATCGGCGCCGGGTCGGACGCGTTCGCCGCGACCACGATCGTGTAGTCCAGCGCGCCGTGCTCGCGGAACGTCTCCACGACGTTCGCGACCTTACCGGCGCGCTGGCCGATGGCGCAGTAGATGCAGATGACGCCGGTGTCCTTCTGATTGATGACGGTATCCAGCGCGATCGCGGACTTCCCGGTCCCGCGGTCGCCGATGATCAGCTCGCGCTGCCCGCGGCCGATCGGGATCATCGAATCGATGGCCTTGATTCCGGTCTGGAGCGGCTCCTTCACCGGCTGCCGCTTCACGATCCCCGGCGCCACCACGTCGATCTGCCGGGCGCCCTCGGTGGCGATCGTGCCCAGCCCGTCGATCGGGCTGCCGAGCGCATCCACCACGCGCCCGAGGTAGCCCTCTCCCACAGGGATCTCGAGCACGCGGCCCGTGCAGCGGACCTGCTCCCCCTCGTGCAGGTGGGTCCAGTCGCCCAGGATCACCGCGCCGATGTTGTCTTCCTCGAGGTTCAGCGCCAGCGCTGTCACGCTCTCGCCGGTCTCGGAGGAGCTGATCTCGAGCATCTCGCTCGCCATCGCGCGGGTGAGACCATAGATGCGGACGATGCCGTCCTTCACCTCGAGCACCTCGCCCGTTTCCTCGGCGTGCAGCTCCTCCTCGTAGCTCTCGATCTGGGAGAGCAGCACGTTCTTGATCTCGCTCGCCTGCAACTGGGATTCGTTCGCCATGGTATGATCCTCAGCTTCGCGCGCGGGCTCCGTCCCCGAGCCGCGCCGCGAGCAGATGTCGCCTGATGCCCTCCAGTCGCCGCCGGATGGAGCCGTCATAGATGGTGTCGCCGGCCCGGATCACGATACCCCCGAGGATCTCGGGCTTGACCCGCACGTGCGGAACGGCAGACCGGCCCAGCAGCCCGCTCAAGCGCTCGGTCACCGTCCGGAGTGCCTGCTCGTCCAGCGGCCGCGCGACGGTGACCTCGGCGTGGACACGGTTCAGGTGCTCGTCCACCAGATCGTGGTACTCGCGCGCGATCTCGCGCAGCAGCCGCTGCCGGCGCTTGTCGAGCACGACCAGGAGGAAGTTGAGCAGCGGCTTCGGAAGCACGGGCGCGAACGCCCCGCGCACGACCTTCTTCTTTTCCTCCAGGGGGATCCGGGGCGTCTCCAGGAAGGTTCGGAACTCGCGGCTCTCCTCGAGCAGCCGCGCGACGGTCTCGATTCCCTCCTGGTAGCGCTCGGCGCCCTCGTGGCGGCCGGCGAGCTCGAACAGCGTCCGGGCGTAACTGCGTGCCACGGTCTCGTCCCTCATGCGCGCCCGCCCGCGTCGTGGCCCTGGCGCCGCAGCTCATCGAGGTACCCGACCACCAGCCGCCGGTCTTTCTCGGCATCCAGCTTCTCGTTCATGAGCCGGGCCGCAGCGGCGAGCGCGATATCAACCGACTCCTTCCGGATCTCGTCGAGCGCGGCGTCCTTCTCCCGCTCGATCTCGGCACGGGCGCGCTCCACGAGTGCCTGTCCCTCGGCACGCGCCTTCTGCTCGATGTCCTTGCGAAGCCGCTCGCCCGCGGTCTTGCCCTCGTTGACGATCTCCTGGGCCTGACGGCGACCGTCGGCGAGCTGCGCACGATGCTGCTCGAGCAGAGCGGCGGCTTCGGCATGGTGCTTCACCGCCTCGTCGAGCGCGTTCTGGATCCGCTCCTCGCGAGCCTTCGCCGAATTGAGGATGGGGCCCCACGCAAACTTGCCGAGGACGATCACCAGGAGCAGGAAGACCACGATCGTCCAGATCGTGAGCCCCACGTTCACGCTGAACAGCGAGCCGCCGCCCTCGGCCAGACCTTGGGCGGCGAGCCCGCCGGGCAGGGCGAGGAGGGCGAGCGCCCCGACGGCCGGCCCGATGTTCCGCTTGTCCATCATGGCTCTCCCCGAGCTGCTTGGCCGTGTCCTCCGGGACGGAGAAGCACTCGGAACCCGCGCTAGGGCAGCAGCTTGAAGAGGAGCACGATCACCAGCCCGAAGAGGGCGGCACCTTCGATCAGAGCTGCCAGGATGATGCTCGCGGTTTGGATCTTCCCGCCCGCTTCCGGCTGGCGCGAGATCCCCTCCGCCGTGGCCGCGCCTATGCGGCCGATCCCCAGGCCGGCACCGATCACGGTGAGTCCGATCCCGATCCCCGCGCCGAGCAGGCTCAGATAGTTCCCGGCCGACTCCGGGTCCGTGGCGGCAGCGTCCGCCGCTCCATGGAGGAGCATGAGCATGGGGTGCAGCATGGTCGGATCGTCTCGTGCTTGAGGTGGTCGATATACGGCTACTGTCGATCGATGGCTGATTCAGCCGGCGGCGAGCCGCCGGGTCCTGCGCCGGCACGCATCAGTGCGCGTGCCGGATCAAACCGACGAATACGGCCGTCAGCATGGCGAAGATGAACGCCTGCAGGAACGCCACTAAGACCTCCAGCACCATCACGCCCGTGGCCATCGCGGCGGTCACCACAGCCGCCCCCCCCGCCGCGAAAATGTTTGCGAAGACGAAGACCAGACCCCCCAGCGCGAAGATCAGGGTGTGCCCGGCGGTCATGTTCGCGAACAACCGGACCGTGAGGGCGAACGGCTTGGTCAGCTTGCCCATCAGCTCCACCGGCGTCATCAGGACGAGCATCAGGACCTTGCCGATCCCGGCCATCCCCTCCGGGGCATAGAAGATCGTGTGCAGGTATCCCCTCAGTCCCAGCGCCCTCATCCCCGAGATCTCGACCAGTACGAACGAGCAGAGCGCCAGCCCGGCCGTCACGGCCAGGTTGCCGGTCGCCGACCCGCCCCACGGGACGAGGCCGAGCAGATTCATGAAGAGGATGAAGAAGAACAGCGTGAGGATGTACGGTACGTAGGCGTCCGCGCCGTGGCCGATGTTTGCGCGCACGACCTCGTCGCGAAAATAGAGGACCATCGCCTCCATCCCGCCTCCGAGCCCTCGGGGCGCCGCTCCCTCATCCCGCCGGCGCGCCGCGCGGGCGGGCGGGATGAA
>CAUZJY010000125.1:0-4949 GCA_963580305.1 Gemmatimonadales bacterium UBA6960 | reverse complement strand
CAGCGTGATCGAGGTCGCTACGGGTGTTGGAGGAGTCTTAGTCGTGGGTGGACTCGTGGGCGTCGTCCCGCCGTCACCGCATGCTAGGAGTAAGAGCACAGCTGAGAGTCGGATGTAGCGCATGCTCTGAAGTTGTATCCCGCCTCTCTACCTACGCCAGAGAAGATGGGAACTAGCCCCCCAGTCCCCCCTCCGTGGCACCCAGCCACACCCAGCTATCCAGCACTGTTCTGCGCAGGGGTTTTTCTTTTTGGGGCACATAGGTGCCAAGTACCCAGAGTAGGCTCAGAACTGGTCGAAACCTTACCGCACATGATTCCGCCAGTCTCCGAGTTCGACCGACCTGGGACTCCGAATGGTTGGTGGCTCGTGCTCGCCGGACTCTTGCCGTTCTATGAAGCTCCGCAGGGCTGATTCACGGATACGCCACGTTCGCCCGTTTAGCTTGAACCCGTCGAGGCGGCTCATGTTGAGCCAGGTTCGGACAGTGGATGGTGAACGACGGACGATCTCCCCAGCCTCTTCAAGGGTGAGTAATCGACCCATGCCGGGTGAATCACCTTCGGCGTCAAGAAGATCGCGCAGCCATGTCACGGGCAGGGATACGCTTGCACCGTCGGGCATCACGTCGATAATGGCCTTCAGGCGGTCAACTAGGCCCATTTCAAGCCGTCTCCCGCTCGCCAGGAATTGGCTCTTCGCCTGGTTGGCCGCCTCGGCGTCCTCCTTGGCCAGCCGGAGCCCCTCCTCCGCTCGGATCCGGCGCGTGACGTCCTTGCCGAACATCACCGCACCCGTCACGCCGCCCTCGTCCGTGATCGGGTGGCCGTAGATCTCGAACCAGAGCTCCTGACCCTGCACGGTCTCGCTGCTCAGCTCGGCCAGACGCTCGCCGCCCAGCGTGTGCTGGTAGATTTCTTCGTAGAACGGCACGTCGCCGGCAGGGAAGACGCTGCCCGGGGGCTCCCCCATATTGGGCTCGCGGCCGGTGCGCGCCTCGACCGCGAGTGCGAAGGCGGAGTTGAAGGTGATCAGCCGCCCCTCCCGGTCGACCGACCAGATCGTGTCACCGGTGTTCTCGACCAGCGCGGCCAGGTTCGCGCGGGACGCAGCCAGCTCACGCTCGGCGCGGCGCTGCTCGGTCACGTTCCGGAAGATCGCCTGGGTCGCGACCAGCCTGCCGTCGCGCATGAGCACGTTGGCGCTGCCCGAGCAGATGACCACCAGGCCGTCGCGAGCGGTGAACTCGACCAGCATCCGGTCCACCCGCTCGCCGGCCATCACGCGCTCGAACTCCGCGACCACGCGCTTTCGGCTGTCGGGATGGATGAGGTCCAAGAAGCCGTAGCGCTCGAGGTCGTGGTCGCGATAGCCAAGCGCCTCCTGCCAGGCCCGGTTCACGTACAGGAAGCGGCCGTCGGGCCCCACGCTCTGGATCAGGTCGTTCGCGGTGTCGAGGAAGTGCTGGAGGCGGCCCTCGGTCTCGCGGCGCACGGTGATCTCACGGGCGAGCTGCGCGTTGATGTCGCGCACCACCTCGAGGGCCTCGGTCTCGCGCCGGAAGGTGTTGTAGACGCTGATCATCAGCCCGATCAGGACCGCCACGTACGAGGCGATCTTGAGCAGGTGCGCAGCGTCGAACGCCGCGTCGTAGCGCCCCACCGCGCGCGACATGTAGGCCGCCTGCAGTACCGTGCCGATCAGCAGCGAGACGAGCAGCCAGTGCTCAAACACGAGCGTCCGCCAGCTCCCCTTCCAGACGTAGCCCGCGAACGCCAGCCCGAAGAAGAGCGCCGGGATGAGCTCGCCAGGTCGGCTGAAGAACGCTCCCGGCCGGTACGCCGTGGAGAACGGGACAACGCCGAAGAACGCGAACACGATCGCCGCGAGCAGCGCAGCAGTCAGGTAGATCCAGCGCTCGTTGACGACCTCGGTCCGCTCCTCGCGCGTCTCGCGCCACCACGAGACCAGGCTGACGAAACAGCTAGAGCGAGAGGTAGCGGTGGCCGGCGGTCCAGGTCCAGGCGGACAGATCCTGCGGCACCAAGCCCGGCCGCGGCGTGGCCATCGGAGCCGTCCGAATCGCGTGGTTGAGCTCGAAGAACGCGGTGCCGAGAAAGCCGGTGCCGACGAAGAGGAAGGTGGTCTGCTTGCGGCTGTAGTACCGCATCAGGGCCAGCGCTCCCACGATGAAAGCGAGCGAGGTGCCGATCGCCTCCATGATCGTGTGGAAGACCGGTCCCGTGGTCTACGGCGTGGGACGCAGCTAGAGCACCACGGCCCCGACCAGCAGAATGCCGAGAATGATCCAGTAGACCGTCGCACGCTCGGGCGCGCGGTCACCGGCGAGGAGTCCCGCTCCGGTCGGGGGCGGGTCCTGCGGAAGCTGCGCCCTCCGGAGGAGACGCGGTGGGGCTTTGATCACTCCCCGGGGCCCAGCCACCGCTCGATGGCCTCGTGCAGCACAGCTTCGTCGACGATCGGCTTGGTCACGTAGTCGTTGAAGCCGGCGCGCAGGTACTTCTCACGGTCGCCTGCCATCGCGTGTGCGGTGAGCGCGATCACGAGAGTGTCCTTGATCTCAGACTGGTCGCGGATCCACTCCAGCACTTCGGTCCCGTCCATCTCGGGGAGCGAGATGTCGAGCAGGATCAAATCGGGACGGTCGGAGCCGAGCCCGGCCACCGCATCGGCCCCGGTCTCGTACTCCGAGATCTCGTACCGGTCTTCGAGGATCGCCTGCACGAGCAGGCGGTTGTCCGGGTTGTCCTCGACCACTGCGATCTTCTTCATTCACTTCCCTCCGCGGAAGCCAGCGTGATCGCGAGCCCCTCCCGTGCGGCCGCGAATTCTGCCTCCAGGTTCGGAAGGTTTTGAGCCAGGGCGGCCCCGTCGCCACCCGCCGCCAGGTCCTCCATCGCTGCCGCCAGGCGGCTGACGAGCGCCGCGCCGACGTTGGCGGCGCTCGACTTGAGCGAGTGGACGCCCCGCTCGGCGTCCTTGAGGCTGCCGTACGCGATCCCCTTGCGCACCTACTCGAGGCGCTCCGGCGCGTTCTCAAGAAAGAGCCGGATCATCTGCACGAGCAGCTCGGGCCCGCCCCACTCCTGGAGGCGCACCTGGGCTTACGGGTCGATCACGTTGGCTTCTGGCTCGATCATGTCGGGGGGAGGGTTCGGTGGGGCCGGGGCCTGAAGATTAGCCGAAGGGCCGTGGAGATGGCAATCAACGCGGGCCAGCCGCCGTGCTCAGCGTCACCCCGCGGCTTCGGCGGCGTCCCCCGAGAGCGCCTCGCGCAGCGCGCGCACGCCCGCGGCCACCCCGTCGACGTGCCGGAACACCGCGGAGCCGGCCACCAGGCAACTCGCCCCAGCCTTCACCGCCCCCCGCGCCGTCCGGGCATCGATGCCCCCGTCCACCTGGAGCTCCACCCCCGATCGCCCCCCCCCGTCGATCAATCGACGCGCGCGCCGGAGCTTGTCCGTGCTGGACTCGATGTAGGCCTGACCGCCGAAGCCCGGATTCACCGACATGACGAGCAACAGATCCACGAAGGGCAGGATCTCGGTCAACGACTCGATCGGCGTGGATGGATTCACCGACACGCCCGGCCGCACCCCGAGCTCGCGGATCCGGTCCACGGTGCGGTGCAGGTGGGGGCACGCCTCCTGGTGAACGGTGAGCACGCTCGCGCCGGCCGTGGCGAACGCCTCGAGGTGGCGGTCCGGCTCCTCGATCATGAGGTGCACGTCGACCGGAAGAGAGGTGGCCCGACGAACCGCCTCGGTGACCAGTGGTCCGATCGTGATCGAGGGCACGAAATGGCCGTCCATGACGTCCACGTGAATCCAGTCCGCACCCGCCCGCTCGGCCTCGCCCACCTGCTCGGCCAAACGCTCGAAGTCGGCCGACAGGATCGAGGGGGCCAGCTTCACGCTCACGCCTCCGCGCCTCCGCGCTCGAGGATCCGGATCCCGCTCGCTGCGGCTACGATGACCGTCGTCGCCATGCGCAGGAAGAGCCCGCTCTCCACCACCCCGGCGCGCCTGCGTAGCACCTCGTCGATCGCGCCCGGATCGTCCATTCCGTCGGGGAAGCGGCAGTCCAGCATATGGTTGCCGTTGTCGGTGAGATACGACGAGCCGTCCGCCCCTCGCCGCAGCGCGGGCTCGCAGCCGAGCTCGCGCAGGAACGGGAGGTGCGCGCGCCAACCGAAGGGGATCACCTCGACGGGCAGCGGCGCGCGCATCCCGAGGCGGCGCACCATCTTCGATTCATCGACCATCACGACGAGCCGGTGCGACGCCTGCGCGACCATCTTCTCGCGCAGCAGCGCGCCCCCGAGCCCTTTCACCAAATCGAGCCCGGGATCTACCTCGTCCGCACCGTCGACAGTGACGTCCAGCGGCTGCGCCTCGTCCAGCTCCATGAGCCGGATCCCGAGCGAGCGCGCCCGCTCGGCGGTGAGGACCGAGGTCGGAACGCCGACCAGTTCGGCCAGCTCGCCACGGCCGATCAGCTCCCCGAGCACGTCCAGGAAATGCGCGACCGTGCTGCCCGTGCCGAGCCCGACCCGCATGCCGGGCTGGATGTGCTCGGCGGCGCGCTCGGCCACCGCGCGCTTGAGCTGGTCGGCAATGGACACCGGAACCCGCGAACCCAAGACGCCGGTCAAGTCTGGAGCGGCCTAGACGGGAAAATGGGCCAACACTTCCTTCTGCACCCGCTCGCTCATCTCCAGCGCCTGATCGAAGTGGCGCTGCCACATGTTGCGCCCGAAGATCAGCCCGCACGCACCCGCCTCCATCGAGACGCGCGCCTTCGCGATCAGGTCGTCGTCGCCCATCTTGCTGCCCCCGCTCACCAGGACCGGAACCCGTCCCGCGGAGCGCACAATGCGTTCGGCACCCTGCTCGTAGGTCCACTCCAGATTGGCATACTCCTTGGGC
>CAUZJY010000124.1:0-5009 GCA_963580305.1 Gemmatimonadales bacterium UBA6960 | reverse complement strand
GCCCACGCCTTCCCGACGTCGCCGGTGCGGCCCACCGTGTACGCATTCGCCATGGAGTTCAAGCGGGCGCCGCGCGAGGCATGGGAGAAGGGCTATCAAGCGACGATGGTCCCCGACCGTCGCTGGGCGCGCTGCGACATCAAGGCGATCGCCCTGCTGCCGAACTGCCTTGCGATGCAAGCCGCCGCCGAGGCTGGATCGACGGACGCGCTGTTCGTGAGGGACGGCGTCGCCATCGAGGGCGCCCACAACAACTTCTTCGCCGTCCTCGACGGGACGGTGGTCACCCATCCGGCGACCAACCACATCCTGCACGGCATCACGCGCGAATACATCTTCGAGCTCTGCCACGACCTGGGGCTGCCAGTCGAGCAGCGCCCCATCCAGCTCGAGGAGCTGTGGGAGGCCGACGAGGCGTTCTTCACGGGCACGACCACGGAGGTCAGGCCGACCGTTCGCATCGACGGGCGAATGATCGGCGACGGACGGCCCGGTCCGATCGCGACTCGCCTGATGGACGCCTTCGTGGCTGGGGTCGAGCGGGCCGCCACCGCCGCGCCGCGCGCATAGGCGCGGCCGGCCCCCGGTCGAGGTGGGCCGCGGGACCCTCCTGATGCGCGCGCGGCGACTGGGCGCCGGCGCCGTTCGCGGTAGCGGTGGCGCCGGCCGCGTGCGCACCGCTCCCGGTCACCCGCGCCGCTCCCCGCGACTGGCCGATCGAGGTGGCGTGCTGCGGACTCCCCGGGCCGCCCGTCGAGCTCGTCTACCTGGGCGTGGGCGGGTGGCTGGTCCGCCGCGGCGGATCGGCTATCCTGTTCGCGCCGCTGTTCAGCAATCCTTCGCTCACACGCGCCGGATTCTCCCGGATCGTGCCGGACACGGTGCGGATCGAGCGCGCTCTCGACTCGCTGGCGGTGGACCTGAGCGAGGTCTTGCTCATCCTTTCCGGGCACGGGCACTACGACCACCTGATGGACGTGCCGTACGTCATGACGCGGCATGCCCCGGGCGCGCTCCTGCTCGCGAACCGCACCTCGGCGCACCAGATCGCCTCCTGGGGGCTGGCCGACCGGATCACCGTGGTCGACGACAGCGCCGGTGATCGGCAGAGCGCCGGACGCTGGATCCGGTTCGGCGACGTCCGCGTGATGTCCTTCCGGTCGCGGCACGTGCCGCGCTTCGACGGCTACGTACTCTTCAGGGTACGCGCCACGAGGACCTGCGCGAGCCGCTCCCGACCGCTCTCGACTGGCTCGACGGACAGACCGTCAGCTATCTGGTGGACTTCCTGGACGGCGAGCGGGTGGCGTTCCGGATGTTCTATCAGGATGCGGTGGCGGCCGCGCCGTAGGGGCTCGTGACGGACTCGCTGCTCTGGGCCCCGGCCGGAGACGCAAGGGCGGTGGACCTCGCGGTGCTCGTGCCCTCCACCTTCGCTGAGGTCCCCTGGCACCCGGAAGCGGTCATCGACAACCTGCGGCCGCGCCATGTGCTGCTGGGACACTGGGAGGACCTGTTCCGACCGCCCTGGGAGGCGCCCGTTCCGGTCTTCCTGAACGATTTCGGGCACTTCCTGGGCCGGCTGGAGCGCGTGCTCGAAGCCGTCTCCGACCCGGCAGCCGGCTGGCACATGCCGGTGGCCGGGACGCGCTTCCGCCTCCGGTGACTGGAGCGACGAGGCCCCGCTGCCCATCGGGCGGCGGGGCCTCTCTGGCACGGTGTCCGGACGAGGCCGTCTACTGGAACATCGGCTTCCGGATCTCCACCACGCCGAAGCGGTTCATGCTGCTCTGGTGGATCAACAGGTTGCCGTCGCGCGTGACGAACATGTTCCGCACGATGCCGACGGCGGACGGGATCGCGAAGCTCTGGAAGGTCTCGGTCTTCGGATCGAAGCGCACCAGCTGGTCCGGGCGCATCCCCGACTCGTTGTACCAGATCACGTCGTCGATCACGGCGATCGCGTAGGGATGCGAGGTCGGGCCGCTGGGGGAGGCCCACTCCTTCACCTCTCCGGTGGCCGGGTTCAGGCGGCCGATCCGGCCCTTCGCCGAGTTCACGAACCATACCATGTCCTCGCTGTCGAGCGCGAGTCGACGCACGCGGCTCTCGGGATCGGGCAGGTCGTAGTAGCGCAGCTCCATCGTCACCGGGTCCATGCTCGCGAGCCGCGAGCCCGAGATCGATTCCCCGCCTGGACGGTCGAGCGCGGGGCCGTTGAAGGCGACCCACAGCGTTCCCTTAGAGTCCATCTGGAGGCCGTAGGGATTGGCGGTCGCCGTCTGCACCTCGGTGAGCTCGCCGGTGCGCGGATCCAGCCGCCCCATCATGCGCGCTCTCTGCGCCGTCCAGTACAGGTTGCCGTTCGGGTGGACGAGCGGCGTGTGGGGGTCGCGCGCCCGGGTCTCGTACTCGGTCACCTCGCCGGTGCGCGGATCCACCTTGCCGACCGTCCCGTTGCCGTTGCCCGTGTACCAGATGTCGCCTTGGGCATCCTCCGCGATCCCGTGCGGCCGGGCGCCCTGGGGCAGGCGGTATTCCCTCATCTCGCCGGTCTGGGGATCCATGCGGCCGACCAGGCTCGCGAACATCCCGGTCCACCAGATGGCGCCGTCGCGCGCCTCCAGCGGGTCGCGCACGCGCTGGCCGAGCGTGGGCGCGACGAACTCCGTGACCTTCACCGTCTCGGCTCCGGCCACCCGCGTGGGCATCCGGTCGTGCCGCGGCGGGAAGTTGGCGGCCAGGTAGCTCGTCACCTGGTCGGCCTGGGCGGCGGGGAGCGCGATCATGGCGTCGATCACGTGCTTCCAGCCGGCTCTGTCGTAACCTGTGGAGTTGAACACGTTGTTGAGGCCGTGGCAGGCCCCGCAGGACGCCTGGACGATCTCCCGGCCCGCGCCCTCGGGCAGTTCTCGCTGCTGCCGTCGCTGCTGGGCCGCCGCGGGGAACGCGGAGACCAAGAGCGCGGCGGTCACGGCCAACGCACGACTAGACATTTCACCCCCCCCTTCTGGGTCTGTGGGAAGTCGGACCCGCACCCCGGTATGTGGGATGGGACACTAGCTGGGGCGCAGTCCATCGGCAAAGGCTTCGGAGTGGCGGCCCCGGGCTCCCCCCCAGGGACACCTCAGGGGTAGAGGAGGTTGGGTCGGCGCAGCGTCTCGAACGCCCGGGTCTCGGCGGTCCACCCTGCCGTGACCGCCTCCACGGCTCGCCCCCGCGTCCACGAGCACCCGGACGCGGTCGGTGCCGGCCAGGCCGATCGAAGTGGGCCGGGTTCCACTCCCACGGATCGCCGGGCAGCTCGCGGGCCATGCGCCGGGCCTCGATCAGGGCCGCCACGGCCGCGCGCGTGGGATCGTAAGCGTCCGGATCCGTCATGACGAAGCGCACGCCCCGGACCTCGGTGCCCCCGAACTTGCCGTCGCTCGGTCGGCTCGGGACAAACCTCACCGGCTCGAAGCGGACGCCCGGGAGCCGGTAGGCGTTCAGACGCTCGGCGAGGCGCTCTGCGTCCACCCACGGCCCGCCGATCCACTGGAAGGGACGGTCCGGTCCCGTGCCCGACCGAAAGACCGGTGCCCTCGAACAGACAGGTGCCGGGATAGTGGGCGGCGCTCTCAATCGAGGGCATGTTAGGCGACGGAGGCTCCCATGCGAGCCCCGCCTGCCTGGTACCACATGCCGCGGCGCTACCCCTCCATCGGCACCACGTGCAGCTCGGCGTCGGGCAGCCAGCGTGACCGGATCAGCCGCGCGATCTCGCCGACCGTCATGCCGTGTCGCATCGGGACCGGGTAGAGCCCGACGAACGTCGCGAAGGCGGTATCGAGGACGTTCCCCTGCACCAGCTCTCCACCGATCGGGTTCGGGCGATCGAGCACTACGAAGGGGATGTCGGCGGCGCCCGCGGCGCGCAGCGTGAGCGCCATCGTCCAGACGTACGTGTAGTAACGCGCCCCCACGTCCTGGATGTCGAAGACGAGGATGTCGACCCCTTCGAGCATCTCCGGGAGCGGCTCGTTCGTTTCGTCATAGAGCGAATAGATCGGCAGCCCCGTGCGTTCGTGGCTACCGCTCGCGACCCGCTCTCTCTCGCGGATCTGTCCGGTGATGCCGTGCTCGGGGCTGTAGAGCGCGACCAGGTCGAGATCGGGGTGGTCGGCGAGCAGGTCAATCGTGGACGCCAGGCTGTCATTCCCGGACGGAGTGCGTGCGGTGCTAAGCCCGGTCTGGTTCGTGATCAAGCCCACCCGGCGTCCCCGGACCAGGGCGAGCGAATCGCGGAGCAGTACATCCACGCCCGCCACGACGGGACCACTCGGGAGCGGGTCGGGGGTATCAGCCCGGGCGTCCGACGGGGGACTCGTCTCGTCGGCGCGGGCGCAGGCGAGCGGCGCCGCGCCGAGCAGGGCGGCGGTTGCTGGTCGGGCTCCGCGGCGGTGCATAAGCTTGCTTCGGCCTTCGCGTCTCGGCTCCGTCGGCGCGGAGCATGCTGCTGCGGTCCGTCGGCGGAGGGGCCGCGCCCTGAACGTCGAGCCGCCTTCCGCCGCCGTCAACGCGCAGGGCGCGGCCGCGGCCGCGCGACCGTACTCCTCACGACCCGGCACCATGACCGCTCACGATCGAGCCAGGAGCAAGGTCCGCGCACGGTCCGGCGCCCTGCTCGGGATCCTGTTCGCGACCGGCTGCGGACTCCGCGGCTCCCTCGGCGAGGAGCCGACGGAGCCGCCCGAGCCGGTCGCCGAGGCGCCGGTCGAGCCGGAACCGCCCCGCATCGTCGACCTGCCCCCGATGACCGGGACGGAGCGTCCCCCACCGATCGACGAGGAGGGGCTCAGCTGTGACGTGACCCCCTGAAACGAGACCAGTGCGGATGTTATTAGGATCTGGCGCCTGGTCCCAGCTACAGGGAGGTCAGCATGGGCAGGAGACGGCACACGCCGGAACAGATTATCACGGCACTGAGAGAGGCCGAGGTTGGGCTGGCGAGCGGGAAGACGGCGGCG
>CAUZJY010000123.1:0-5449 GCA_963580305.1 Gemmatimonadales bacterium UBA6960 | reverse complement strand
GACTCCGGCCTGGGCTCCGGCCTGGGCTCCGACCTGGACTCCGGCCTGGGCTCCGACCTGGACTCCGGCCTGGGCTCCGGAGCGCGTCCACCCTCAGGAGGAGCCGGATGAGGCGCGGACCGCCGGGGCTGCACCGCACGGGTGGGCTTCGCCCCGGTGGGTGCCTTGGCAGCCCCTTTGGGACGGGCCTTCGCAGCCGCACCGCCCCTGGGAGGCTTCGTGGCGCGGGTCGCCTTGTCCTTGGATGGAGAGCTAGAGGTCTTGGCCTTCGCGGGGTGCTTCGCTGGCTTCCGGGCGGGCTTCTTGGCGGCCTTCGCGGGCTTCTTGGCGGCCTTTCGGGCAGGCTTCCGGGCGGCCTTCGCGGGCTTCTTCTTGGATGCCGGCCTTCCAGCCGCCCGCTTCTTCGCGGCGGCCTTCCGAGATGGAGCCTTGGCGACCGACTTCTTCTTTGGGGCGGCCATGCGGGGGGCCGCCTTCCTCGCCGGACGGCCTGCCTTCTTCTTCCCCGCCCCCTTCACCGAAGGGCTCATCGCATCCCGAGGTGGGAATGGGTGTCCGGATTCCTGGGCGACAACGGGGCGACAGTATAGGGATGGTGCTCAGGGGCCGCCAGCGCATCAAGCCTTCTTTGCGGAGGCGGAAAGATTCTGGAAACAGATGAAGGGACGGCGGCCCTCACGGACCTACGTCCCTTCCGATGTCACGGCCGATCCCTGCGCTCGCCCCGGGCGGGCCTGCGCGGCGCCTCTCCATGGTCAGGCCGCGTTTGCGTCCTCTTCCTCCTCCACGGTATTGTCGGCGCCGTGCGCGATAGCCGGCTTGCAGAAGCGAATCCCGATGCCGCACAGCTCTTGCAGGTCACCGTCCGTCAGGTCCGGGTAGCGCTCACCGATATATTCGATCGTCTCGTTCATCCACTGCACCTGGTCCTCGGGGCTCGCGTGGAGGACGTCGCAGCGGTTGATGTGACTGAAGAGCTCGTCCCGCGCACGATCTTTCAGCTTTTCGTTGGGCACGATTTTGCACCTCCTCTATACGGGCACGAGCGCGCCGCGCACGGCGCGTCCCACGGTGAACGGTGATCAGAGCTGCAAACATAACCGAACGCAAAGGAGCGGAAAACTGCTCCTCCAGCAGATGACCTCCGCAAGGCACGGGCCGCGCGCTGGCACACCGCTGCCTCCATCGCACCCACCCGCCACCACAGGACCAGGGGCCGCAAGGCTGATAAACTTTGCTCACGCGACCCGCTCGCACATCGTGATCCGATCGACAGCCGGCGCGGGCGCACGGGAGGAGGACGCGTGGAGCTGACGACAGCGCTGGTGTGCGACGACGCGCGCGCGACCGAGGACGGCAAGCTGGACGTCCACGGCGTCTTCAACGACCTGTTCGCGACCGGCTTTCCGGCCAAGCAGGAACGCATGGTGCTGGTGATGGGGATCGAGTGGGACCGCACGGACCAGGGCCGCCACACGTTCCGCGTCGACCTGGAGGATCCGTCGGGCCGGCCGACCCTGACGCTCGAGGGTCACACCGACGTCGACCGGCGCACGCCGGACCGGCCACCCGCCCGCACCCGCCTCATCATGCCCCTCGAGGACGTCGTCTTCCCGAGGCCGGGGGCGTACCGGTTCGTGCTCCGCATGAATGGCAAGCAGCTCCCGGGGCCCACGGTGCACGTGCTGGTCGCCGAGCACCCCGTGCCGCCGGAGGCTGGGGGGACGGCCGTGGAGACCGGCAGCGGGAGCGCTTGAGCCGCACGCTCACCCCCGTAGCGGCACTGGCCGGGGCAGAGCGCGTCGGGATCGTGCTGCTCACCGGCATCGGGGATGTGGTCCACGGACTCCCCATCGCCAACGACCTCAAGCGGGACGAGCCCGCCCGGCGCGTGCTGTGGATCGCGGAGCCCGTGCCCGCGCTCGGCTACCGCGTGCTGCTCGTCGGCGGACCGAGCCCGTGCGAGCGGGCCGTGGCGGACGCCGTGCTCGCGGCACCGGGCACGCGCGCCGTCTCGGGGCTCTCCGACTCGGTGCGGCGCATGATGTGTTTGGTCGCCGGCGTCGATCTCCTGGTGAGCCCAGACACCGGCCCGCTCCACCACGCGCAGGCGCTCGGCACGCCGGTGATCGGGCTCTTCGGTCACACCAACCCGGCGTGCGTGGGTCCCTGGCGGCGCTTCCGCGAGCTGGTGGTGGACCGCTACACCGAGCTGGGGGCGTCCTCCGACCCCACCGAATACGAGCCTAAGCTCGGACGCATGGAGCAGGTCTCGGTCGAGGACGTGCTCGAGAAGGTCGAGCTGGCGCGTGCGCGCTACGGGTCGGCGCGGGACGCTCTCCGATGAGGCTGCCGGAAGGGCTCCATCTCGTGCCCGCGCCGGCCGCGGTCGCCTTCGCCGCGCCCGAGGTCGAGGCCTGGGTGCGCGCCACCCTCTCCCGGGGCGAGCGGCTGTACGAGGCCGCCGAAGGACAGGCGGAGGCGGTGCTGGCAGGCCGCGGGCCCGTGCTGGTCCTGCGCACCCCGCGCGGCCAGTGGGTGGTGCGCCGCTATCGCCGGGGCGGCCGCGTCGCCGCGCCGCTCTTGGGCGAACGGTATCTGCGCGTGGGAGTCGCGCGGCCCCTGCGCGAGGCGCTCGCCAGCGCGGAGGTGCGCCGACGCGGCATCCCCACGCCACGGGTGATGGCGGGCGCGGTCTATCCGGGGGGGACCTTCTACCGAGCTGACCTGATCACCGAGTACGTGGCCGACGCAACCGACCTCGCGCACGCGCTCTTCGAGGAGGAGCGCGCCGCGGAGGAGCGCGCCCGGATCCTGCGCGCGGTGGGATCGCTGGTGGCGCGCGCGGCGGCGGCCGGGATCGAGCACCCCGACCTCAACGCGAAGAACGTCCTGATCGACCGGAGCGCGGGCGAGGCCGTCCCGGTGCTGCTCGATCTCGACCGCTGCCGGCTCTGGCCCGCAGGCGTGCCCGCCGAGCAGGACCCCATGGTCGAGCGGCTCGCCCGCTCGCTCCGCAGGCACGCGGAGCGCAGCCGGCGCGGTCTCGGACGCGCCGAGTGGGGCGCGCTCCGGGAGGGCGCCGGCGTCGCGGGCGCCGCTTGAGCGAGGACCCCCCGCGCACCATCTGCATCGTGATGCTCTCCGCGATCGGCGACGCGGTCCACGTGCTGCCGGTCGTGAATGCGCTCAAGAGACGCTGGCCCGAGTCCGAGATCACCTGGGTGATCCAACCCGTGCCGCACCAGCTGGTCGCGGGACACCGCTCGGTAGACCACTTCCTCCTCTTCCACCGCCGCCGCGGGGCGGGCGCGTGGCGGAGCTACCGCGAGCTCGCGCGCGCCTTTCCGGAGCGGCCGTACGACCTGCTGCTGTCGCTCCAGGTCTACCTCAAGGCCGGCCTGATCGCGGCGTTCGCGCCGGCCCGTCGCAAGCTCGGCTTCGACCGCACGCGGGCGCACGACCTGAACTGGCTCTTCACCGACGAGCGCATCCCCTTCCGCGGGCAGCGCCACGTCCAGGATCAGTACTTCGAGTTTCTCGAGCACCTGGGGATCGACCCGCACCCGCCCGCTTGGGACCTGCCGATCTCGGAGGAAGAGCGCGCGGCGCAGCGCGCCTTCCTTGCTCGGCTCGACCGGCCTGCCTGCGCGGTCGTGGTCGGCACCAGCAAGCGCGCGAAGAACTGGAGCGCGGAAGGCTACGCGCGGGTGCTCGAAGCGCTCGAGTCCGAGCACGGGCTACAGCCGGTGCTCGTGGGCGGTCCGTCCTCCGTCGAACGCGAGCAGGCAGAGCGGATCCGCGCGCGCTCGCGGGCCCGCCCGATCGACGCGCTCGGCGACGATGTCCGCCGGCTCGTCTGGCTGCTGGAGGGGAGCGCGCTCGTGGTCAGCCCCGACACGGGGCCGCTCCACATCGCACGGGCTCTGGACGTACCGGTGGTAGGGCTCTACGGCTACACGAACCCGAGGCGCACCGGCCCGTACCGCCGCTTCGAGGACCTGGTGGTGGACGGCTACGCCGAGTATCCGGGCGAGCCGTACCCGGTCTCGTCGGCGTACCGCGACGGGATGAAGCGGGTCTCGGTGGAGGGAGTGCTGGAGAAGGTGGCGCTGGCGCGGGCGCGATATCCGCGCTAGCTAGCGAGGCTCTGCCTGGAGCGCGCCGCTCAGCTCCCCCAGAGCATCTTCGCGGTCAGGAACGCGAAGCCGGCGAGCACGCCGAGCAGCGCCTCGTACTCGCGGTTCCGGCGCCAGCGCTCGAGGGTGAAGCGCGCGGCGGACACGCCCCCCGGCGCGTGGCGCGAACGGTAGGGCACGAGGCGCGGAACGAAGAGCGGAACGCTCCTCGCGTAATCCGCGTAGCGCCCCCCGAACCGCTCGCCGAGCAGGCGTGCCTCCGCACGGATAGTGCGGCCGTACGCCCACGCGAAGAAGAAGCCGAAGAGGAGTAGGAAGACCCAGCGGTCCCCGGCGAGCGCGACCCCGAGCCCGATCAAGAAGCTGCCCAGGTAGAGGGGGTTGCGCGTGTGTGCGTAGGGGCCGGCGGTGCTGAGCTCACGCTCCTTGCGGATCGTCCCCGCCGCCCATCCGCGGAGCGCGGTCCCGGTGAGCGCGAGCGCGCCGCCCGCGGCGAGCAGGGCGGGGGTCGGGCGCGCGAGCAACAGGAAGGGCACCACGAGGAGCCAGACGGCCCGGAGCCGCAGCTGCCGGAGCGAGAGCGCCACGGTGCCGCCGAGGGTCAGCGGCGGGATGCGGCCGGGACGAGGGGCGTCCCGCGCTCGATGCTCCGCAGGTGCATCGTCACCGAGCCCACGATGGGGATCTCGGAGCGCAGGTACACGACGTAGCGGTCGGCGTCGTCGGTGAGGTAGATCTCCGCCTTCCCACCCTCGCCAAAGAGTCCGTCGGTGCGGATGATCGGCTGCACCACGATCGTGTTGAACTCGCCGGCGGGGACCTTCCTGCGCTCCCGGCGCAGCACCTTGAGCGTGACCGGATTGCCGTCGGTCTTGAAGTAGTTGTTGTACGTGTACGTCTCCCCCACCTCGAGGGGGAGCGTGCGCAGCCAGAACATGAATGCCAACTCGTCGAGGGGCGTCGAGGTGCTCATGGTATCCGACTGTTCCTCGTCCACCCGCTCCCAGTAGCGCTTCTCGGGATAGATCGCCCACTCCCGGTAGCTCTTGTAGTTCACCTCGTGCACGTCGCGGATGAAGCGGCGACTCACCAGCGAGCGCGTGTCCAGCCAGGATTCGAAGCGGTCGTTCACCTTGGCGAACAGCCACCCCCCGCTGAGCCCCATCGCCAGCCGGTAGGTTTCGCGGCCGCGCACGGTGTCGATCCCCTCCACGGCAAGGAAGCCGTCCCCCGCGGAGAAGATGCCGAGCTTCACTTGGTACTCAAGGCGCTCGCCCGGACCGAAGGGAACGGCCGCGAGCGACTCGGCC
>CAUZJY010000122.1:0-5494 GCA_963580305.1 Gemmatimonadales bacterium UBA6960 | reverse complement strand
CTCCTGGCACTGTGGGCAGCTCTCCCGGCGCCGGGCGCCGCGCAGGAAGGGCTCCGCATCGGGCTCACCCTCGGGGGGACGGGGTTCGTCGGCGTGGTCACCGAGTGGCGCTGGGAGGACAAGGGCGCGGAGCTGATCGTCTCCACCTTCTCCTTCCGCGACGTAGGCCTCTCGGTGGTGGGCAAGCAGTACTTCGGCGCCTCCTGGCTCAAGCCAGCCGTCGGCGCCGGGCTCTGGCTGGTGGTCGGCAGCACGCCCGACGGAACGGGACGGGCGCTGGTCGCGCGCTTCCCCCTGGGGGCCGACTGGCGCGCGGCGCACGGCCACTACGCCACCGTCGAGGTGAGCGTCAACCGTGGCCTCTGGGTGGACCGACCGGATCCGAGCGACGACGCCCCCGTGAGCCCACGCCTCATCCCGACCCCCTCCGTCTCGTACCGGTTCGATCCGCAGTGAGCCTACTCGAGCGCCGCCCACGCCCTCTTGGTAAGCGATTGGCGTGCCTCGAGGAATCCCTTCCCGCGGATCCCGCCTGAGAGCCCGCAACCGGCGGGGTAGCGTCGCCACGGTGAACTGGTCCGGGCGCACCCCGCGCTCGAGCTCCTCCCAGCGGATCGGGACCGCGACCGGCGCCGCCTCATGCGCGCGTGAGGAGAACGGCACGATCGCGGTGGAGCCGCGCCCGTTGCGCAGGTAATCGACGAAGATCTTTCCCTTCCGCTTGGCCTTGGACATGGTCGCGACGTAGCGCTCCAGCGCGTCGTGGACCATGCGCTCCACCACCCGGCGCGAGAACTCCCTCACCTCGTCAAACTCCTGGCGGCGGGCGAGCGGCGCCACGACGTGCAGCCCCTTTCCTCCCGTGGTCTTCACCCAGGTGACCAGTCCGAGCCTCTCGAGCCGTTCGCGCAGCTCGTACGCCCCCTCGACCATGCGGTCCCAGGGCACGCTCGGGTCCGGATCCAGATCGAACGGGCGCCGAGTTTTCCTAGCCGCGGGGGCGGCTTCGGCCGGGGGCGGATCGGCGAACGCGGGCTTCGCCTGCTCGAGCAAGCCGAGGCGCTTGCGCAGCCGGGGAGTCAACCACGGGGCACTGGAAGTGCAAGGGGTATTCCTCACTCCCAGCCGTCCTCCTCGAGGAAGCGCCGCTCCTCCTCATCGATCTCCGCCGGGTCGAGCTCGTCGTCCACCTCGAGCCGCCCGGTCACCTCGATCGCGCGGATCGCGTCGTCGTCCACCAGCCACTGGCGGCCGAGCGGCTCGCGCAGGCGGGCGCGGAGCCGCAGCGCGCCCCCGATCACGAGGATAGCTAGTCCCCCCCAGAAGAGGCTGGCCAGGACGCTCACGGGCGTGTGCTGCTAGGGGACCGGCGCATGGGCTAGATTCCCGGGGTCCGGGGATCCGGGGGCAACCCGGCTGAGGGCGCCCGCATTCAAGTGGTTCGGGAGGGTTCCCCCCCCCCAAGCTAAGGCCCCCTCCCCGGGATCGCAGCGCGGCAGCGAGCAAGCCGCGGAGGCCGATGAGCGAAGCCGATCTGATCCGGCGTGCCTGCGAGGGCGACGGGCCCGCGATCCGAGCGCTCTACGAGCGCTACGCGCCGCGCGTCTACGCCGTGGTGCGCCGGATCGCGGGCGACGACGAGCTGGCGCGCGACTACGCACAGGAGGCGTGGATCCGCGCCGTGCGCGCCCTCCCCACCTTCCGCGGCGAGTCGCGCTTCTCCACCTGGCTGCACCGGATCGCGGTGAATGCCGCGCTCCAGGCCGCCCGCAAGGCGGAGAGCCGGCAACGGCACGAGCGGATCTCCGTGGAGGAGGTCCCGGTGGCGCCGGCGCACGGCGACGCGCTGCTCCAGCAGCGGCTGGAGGGCGCGCTCGACCGCCTGCCGGAGGGGATGCGGCAGGTGCTGATCCTGCACGACGTCGAGGGATACACGCACGATGAGATCGGGGAGGTGCTGGGGGTGACCGCGGGCACCTCGAAGTCGCAGCTGTTCAAGGCCCGAGCGAAGATACGCGCGCTGCTCCGCTCGCTGGCCGACCACCCGCGAAGCGCAGGAGAGACTGGAGCACGAGCATGGAGCATCTGAGCCTGGACGTACTCAGCCGGCTGGTGGACGAGCCGCCCACCGTCGCCGAGAGGGGCCATCTGGACCGCTGCGCGCGCTGCGCCTCCGAGCTGGAGGCACTCGAGCACCAGACCGCCGCGCTGTCCGCGCTGCCGGACGTGCGTCCCGTGCGTGGAGACTGGGAGGCCCTGGAAGCGCGGCTGATCGCGCAGGGACTGGTCCAGGCGGCCGAGGTGCGCCCGATCACGAGCGGTGGCGCGAGCGGTCGGTGGTCGCGCATGCGCTGGCTCCGGCACGCGGCCTCGGTCGCGCTCTTCGCCACCGGAGCCACAGTGGGCGCGGCGGCGGCACGTAGCGGCCTCGGGGCGCAGGGCGACGTGTCCGCCACGGTGCCCTCCGTGGCGCAACTCGCGGCGACCACGGATCCCGGCGAGGCTCTGGCGCTCGTGCAGGAGGCGGAGCGCGCCTACATCGGCGCGCTCGTTCACTACCGCCAGCTCGTGGGGGCGCGGGGAGGAGACGAGGTGGCCGGCGATCCCGCCGTCCGCTACGCCGCCCTCGAGCAGCTCGTGCAGGCGGGGCAGGCGGCGGTGAGCCGCGCCCCCGCCGATCCCTTCCTGAATGGCCTGCTCGCGAGCGCGCTCGCCGAGCAGCAGGCCGTCTATCGGCGCATGTCCGGGGCCGCCGCCCAGGACGGCTGGTTCTGATTCTGAGGGGAGCGCAAGCGTTGCGAGGGGGGCTTTTCCTTCTGGCAGTCGCCGTCGGCACCGCGGCCGTTCCGGCCGCCGCGCAGTCGTGGCGCACCACCGACCCGGGCTGGATCGGGGTGGACGCGGGGCTCATCGTCGCCCCCGGCGTGCGCCCAATCGTGGTCGTGCGACAGGTCGCGGAGGGGAGCCCGGCCGCCGAGGCCGGGCTCGCGCCGGGCGACACGCTGGTCGCGCTCGACGGGATGCCGCCGAGCCGGGCGCGCTTCCTAGGCGCTCCGGACGGGGCTCCACCCCGGAGACCGTCTGGAGCTGACCGTGCGGAGCGGCCGGCAGCCCCGCACCCTGGTCGTGCGGGCCGCGCCGCGTCCCATCGATCTGGACCTGGGGGGCGCGGTCCGTACGACGGGCGGCGCCCCCTGGCACGTCGGCCTCCCGGTGCCGTTCACGGGCGATCCGCGCGCGGGTCCGCCGCCGCCGCGCATGCGCGAGCGCGAGCTCGCCAGGGAGTGGGTAACCCCGTACCTGGTTGGGCTGGACCGCGTAGCCGGCGCGCGCGTGGCGCCGCTCAATCCCGGGCTCGCGCAGTACTTCGGGACCGAGCGCGGCCTCCTCGTGATCGAGGTCGCGCCCGGCACCCCCGCCGCCGCGGCTCGGTTGCTCCCGGGCGACGTGCTCCTCCGGGTCGGCGACGTCGAGGTCAACGAGCTGGGGGTGCTCCGCCGCATGGTCGCCGCGGCGCCGGCCGACCAGGTCGTCCGCATGATCGTCGTACGGTGCGGGCGGGAGCTCGAACTCGCGCTGCCCCGCTAGGGAGGCGCCCGGCCTCCTACTCGTAGCGCAGCGCGACGATCGGATCTAGGCGGGCGGCCCGCTGCGCGGGCCAGATCCCGAAGAACAACCCGATCAGGGCGGAGAACCCCAGTGCGGTCGCCACTGCTTCCGCGGCGATCACGGTCTGCCACCCGGCCACGCTGCTCATCACCCGCGCCGCCCCGACGCCCGTCGCCACCCCGATCAGCCCCCCCAGCACGCACAGCACGAGCGCCTCGACCAGGAACTGGAACAGGATGGCGCGCCGGGTCGCCCCGAGCGCCTTGCGCACGCCGATCTCGCGGGTGCGCTCGGTCACGCTCACCAGCATGATGTTCATGATCCCGATGCCGCCGACGAGCAGGCTCACGCCAGCGATCCCGGCCAGCAGCAGCGCGAAGGTTCGGTTGGTCTCGTTGAAGGTGCTGAGCAGGTCAGCCGCGTTGCGAATGTTGAAGTCCGCCTGGGCTCCCGGCTGGATGCGGTGCTCGCGCCTCAGGATCCGGTCGATGGCGGCGTACGCCTGGTCGAGCTGGTCCGCGGACGCGGTCGCCGCGTAGATCGACGAGAGCCGCTCGCGCCCGCCGAAGAGCCGGTACTGGGCCGTCGAGATCGGGATGAAGATCTGCTCGTCGGGGCGCAGGAACGCGGCTTCTCCTTTCTCAGCGAGCACCCCCACGACTTCGTAGGGCTGGCCGCGCAGCTGGATCGTCTTGCCGCGCAGCAGCGTGGGCGGGATCTCGCCCAGGCTCTCGTTGACGCGGTAGCCGAGCACAGCGACGCGCCGCCGCCCCTGCACCTCGCCGGCGTCGAAGTAGCGGCCCGCGATCAGCTGGTGGTCGTAGATGTCGAAGTACTCGGGCCAGGTGCCCACCACCTGGTTGTTCGAGTTCCAGCGCTGGTAGGACACCTGCACCCGGGAGCTGACCTCCGGCGCGACCGTGATCAGCCCGTTGGACTGCGTCCCGAGCGCATCGGCGTCCTCCACCGAGAGCCGCTGTCCTCCATCCCGCGCGACGCCGCCGAACATCGCCTGACCGGGCCGGACCGTGAGCACGTTCGTGCCCATGCGCGCGATCTGCGCCTCGACACGCTGCTGGGCGCCCTCGCCCAGAGCCACCATGGTGATCACGGCCGCGACGCCGATCACGATGCCCAGAGTGGTGAGGATGGAGCGCATCACGTTCGCGCGCACCGCGGCGAGCGCCACCAGCACGATCTCGAGGATCAGCACGACTCGTTCTCCCTTGGCAGTGCCGGCGAGAGCGCCGGCTGAGCTCAGCGTCCGACGATCACCAGACCGCCGCCGCGGGGGCCGCCGCCCCCACCTCCGAACACTCCGCCTCGAACCTGCCGGATCCGGTTCAGGAATTCGTCGTTCTGCGCCTGCAGCTGCGCCGCACCGAGGACCGCCACCTGATCCCCATCCGCGAGCCCCGTCACCACCTCGGTGTAGTCGTAGTCGTTGAGCCCGATTTGCACGGCGCGGGGCTCGGGCGTCCCCTGCGCGTTCACGACGAACACGACCGCGCGGCGCGTCTCGCGCGTGGGCGCCCCCTCGGGAGCGGTCGGAGCCTGGAGCACGCCACTCCCACGCCCGACCATGCCCGGTCCCCGCTCCCGCAACTCGTCGCCGTCCACTCCCAGCGCCGCCCGCCCGCCCGGACCGCGCATCCCGCGCACGACCGTCCGGGCCGAGTCCGGGCTCAGCTCGCCACGCTGGACGCGCGCACGGAGCGAGTCCGGCGAGGTGGCCTGGACCCCGCCCTCCGGAGAAGCGCCGGATGCCCCGCCGTTCGCCTCCGCGAACGCGGCGCCGCGCACCCCCGCCCCTCCCGGGCCCCGCATGCGCACGCCCAGCGCGGCCATATCGAGCTGTTCCGGGTCGAGCCCGAGCACCGCCGCG
>CAUZJY010000121.1:0-5512 GCA_963580305.1 Gemmatimonadales bacterium UBA6960 | reverse complement strand
CGGCCTTCGCTGAGCAGATAGCCCCGGGCCAGGTAGATCCTGCCCCGGAGCCAGGCGCCGTACACGGTCTGCCCCTCCCACAACTCGGGGGTTGACCACGGCCCGTCGACGGCCTCGTACCAATCGACGGTCGGAAATCCGCGCGGCCGCTCCGCGGCCGCGCGGACATGCTCCCACCAGTCCTGGTACAGCCCTGGAGGCTCGAAGCGGGCGATGTCCTGCGGGTGGGCGCACCCCCACCAGCACCGTCGTGGGCTCGCAGGCAGCCAGCGCCACGGCGAGGAGCACACCCCGGGCGTGACGCACGCTCTCTCCCGAGCCTGACCTCTACCGGGGCGGTGCCACGTCGCTGTCGACGGGCTCCAGCCGCACGATGGGAGTCAGCCCGGGGCCGCGCGAGTCGATCGCCAGGTAGATGAGCCCGTCCGGCCCCTGCCGCATGTCACGGATGCGGCCGATCTCGCCGCGGAGCAGGGTCTCGACGCTCACCACGCGCTCCCCGTCCAGCGTGATCCGCGCCAGCTGCTCCCCCACCAGCCCGCCCACGAAGACGCTTCCTCGCCACCAGGGGAACCGGTCGCCCGTGTAGGCGAGCATCCCCGACGGCGCGATCGACGGCACCCACGTCCAGCTCGGCGCCTCGATCCCCTCCCGGTGCACCTCCCCTGTGTAGACGGTCCCGTCGTAGTTGATCCCGTAGGAGACCACGGGCCACCCGTAGTTGGCGCCCTTGCGGATCCGGTTCACCTCGTCGCCTCCGCGGGGGCCGTGCTCGTTCTCCCAGAGCGCGCCCGTCTCCGGGTCCAGCACCACCCCCTGCGGATTGCGGTGGCCATAACTCCAGATCTCCGGCATCGCGCCCTCGCGGCCCACGAAGGGGTTGTCGGCGGGCACCCGGCCGTCGTCGTGGAAGCGGAGGATCTTGCCCTGGTGCTGACCGAGGCTCTGGGCGGGGTGGCGGGTCATCAGGTTCGGGCTCTCTCCGCGATCTCCGACGGAGAGGTAGAGATAGCCGTCGCGATCGAAGACCATGCGGCCCGCGAAATGGACGTTGCCCCGGGACCACGCCTTCGCCTCGAAGATCTCCTCGACGTCGACCAGACGATCTCCCTCCAGCCGCCCGCGCACGACCGCGGTGGTCGCCAGCGAGGCGTCCCGGTTGGGCTTGGCAAAGCTCAGGTAGAGGAGGCGGTTGGAGGCGAAGTCCGGGTGAAGGAGCACGTCGAGCAGTCCCCCCTGTCCGCGCGCCCGCACCGCCGGGACGCCCGCGACCGGTTCCGGGAGGAGCCTGCCGCCCCGCACGATCCGGAGCCGCCCGGCCCGCTCGGTGATCAGGAGGTCGCCATTGGGGAGCCACGCCATCGACCAGGGGTGGTCGAGTCCCTCGGCGAACGTCACGACGCGGAAGTCGTGGCGGGCGGACTCGTGCACGCCCGTCCCGCGCTCCCCTCCGTCCGGCGCTTGAGCCGCGAGCGGGGCGGCCGCCGTCAGGGCAAGCAGAGTCGCGGTGAGCCAATCGGGACCAAGACGTTCGCGTCGCATCGTTCCTCCTGAGTCTCGGGGCCCGGTTCGATCCGGATAGAATACGCGTCAGGGTAGCTCGGTTTCCAGCAGCCCTACCAGCGTGTCCGGGTTGTCCGCGTTGACCCAGTGCCCGCCGGCCACCCGGTGGAGGTGCACCCGTCCGGTCCGCGCGCCGGCCGCCTCGATCCGGGCGCAGACGGGCTCGTCCAGCACCGAGGACTCCTCGGCCTTGACGACGTGCGCATCGAGCCCGGGTGGGGGCGACTCCACCACCGGCCAGAGATCCGTCCGGAAGAAATCGGTGAGGAGCGCCTCCATGTCGTCGGGATCGAGCCGCCAGTGCCAGCCGGCGCCGGCGGCGTCTCCCCGCTCGAGGTTGAGCGCCATCCACTGCGCCACTGGGCGCGCAACCCCGAACGCGACGAGCGCGGCGACGCCCTCGTCGCGGTCCGCGAACGGACCGGGCGCCCCGCGGAGCGCCTCGAGCATCTCCCACGCGCTCCCGGAGGGGGGGCGTGCTTCGGGGGTCGAGTCCACGAGCCAAAGCGTCGCGAGCCGGCTGCCCGGCTCGCGCGCGTGGAGCAGCGCGACCTTGCCACCGAAGCTGTGGCCCAGAATCCCGCGCACGGAGAGCCCCGTCCCCTCGGTCAGCCGCGCGACGTCCTCCGCGGCGGCGGCAAGCGTGTGTGGCGGCGCGAAGCCGCGCGAGGCGCCGTGCTGGCGTAGATCCACCAGCAGCGCCGCCCATTCTGGGCGCGCCCGGACCACCCTCTTGGCCACGGTATTCCAGTTCCGGCCCGACCCGTAGATTCCGTGCAGCACGACGAGCCAGCGCTCCGGCCGGGCGCCTTCTGCGGTGACCCGGTCGTGGTGAAGGAGGGGGGGTGGGGTCGGGGCCAGAAGCGCTCCCGCGTGGGCCGTTTGCGGCGTCGTGTGGACGGCGGGGACATCGTGCGCGGGAACTCGTACGCGCAGGCCCACGTACCCTCTCCCCGGTTGGTGGGTGCCTCCACCGGAGGACTCCACTGCGCATCACGCCGCTCGCCACGCTGGCGATCGTCTCGCTGCTGCTCTCCGCCTGCGAGCGGATAGAGCAGGTGATCGACATGCGCCGCGACCTGACCCCGCACGAGGCCTACGTCGCCGCGCTCGAGGCTGCCGGGCTGGCCGAGAGCGCGCTCGGCCGCGACTGGATCCGCGCCGCGGACGCGGCGTTGGCCACGCCCTCGACGGTCGCGCTCCCGTATCGGGAGGAGGGATTCATCCCGGCCGAGGCCCCGACCGCGATCGGGCTTCGCATGGCGCTCCAGCGCGGGCAGGTGCTCACCGTGCGCACCCGCTTCGACGCGAGCGACTCGACGCTCGTCTTCCTGGACCTATTCCGCGTTCCCGATGAGAGCGGGGAACCGCTGCGGCCGCTCGTCCGCGTGGACTCCCTCCCCGATGGGATGGTCTACGAGCCCTACCGCGACGGAGAGTACGTGCTCCGCCTCCAGCCTGAGCTGTTGCGCGGCGGTCGCTACCAGGTGGTGCTCTCTCTCGACCCCTCGCTCTCCTTCCCGGTGGAGGGGCTCGACCCGCGCTCGATCGGCAGCTCCTTCGGGGCGCCGCGCGACGGCGGCGCGCGCGACCATCACGGCGTGGACATCTTCGCGCCCCGGGGGACGCCGGTGCTCGCTGCCTCGGAGGGGGTGGTGACCCGGGTGGAGGAGACCCGCCGCGGCGGACGTGTCATCTGGGTGAGCGACGAGCGGCGCGGGCAGCGCCTGTACTACGCGCACCTCGACCGCCAGCTTGTCACGCCCGGTCGGCACCTGCGGCCGGGGGACACGATCGGCCTCGTTGGCAACACCGGCAACGCGCGCACGACTCCTCCCCACCTGCACTTCGGGGTGTACGCCCGCAACCAGTACGTGCGCGGACCGCAGGACCCGATTCCCTATCTCGCGCTTCCGCGCCGGAGCATTCCTTCCCTTCCCCGTGCTCCCGAGCGGCTCGGCCGCTGGGCTCACGTCTCCGCGCAGGGCGTGGCGCTCCGGACGAGCCCAGCGGCCGGGTACGCGCAGGACACACCATGCCCAGCCACACCCCCGTGCGCCTAATGGCCGGGAGCGGCGACTGGTGGCGCGTGCGGCTGCCCGACGGGCGGATGGGATGGCTTCCTGCGGCTGCGGCCGAACCCGCGGACCGCGCCATGTGGGAGGCCGTACTCGCCGATCCCCGACCGGTCCTGGCCGGTCCCGCCCCGCACGCACCCGTCGTCGAGCCGCTCCGTCCGGGGAGCCGGATCGACGTGCTCGGCGAGTTCTCGGGCTATCTCTGGGTGCGCGGGCCAGGCAGTCGGCCCGGATGGGTGGCGGCGGCGCAGTAGCGCGCCGATCTCACCCGGCCCTCAGTCGATCACGCGCCCCAGCAGCTCCTGCAGCTCGTCCTCGGTCAACTCCCCGGCCCGGACTCGGGAGCGGGCCGGGGTGGCCCAGCTCGTCGGACTGGCGCGTGAATGTGATCGCTGCCCCGCCCGCGGTGTGCTCATCGGAGCTCTGGACCCACCACAGGTGCTCGTCCCGATTGAGGAACAGGAAGCCGCTCTCGTTGAGCGCGGCCTCCAGCGCCAGCGCGAGCTCCTTGCGGTCGAGATCCGGGAGCTCTTCCATCACCGGGCCCACCACGCGGATCTCGCATTCGTCCAGCTCCTCGTCCTTGGGGAGGAAGCGGATCACCATCTCCTCCTCGACCTCTTCGTTCTCCGGCTCTGAGGGGGAGTAGCCGGATCTGCCAGCTCCGTCCGTCCTCGTCGAGCACCTTTCTGGTCATTGTCAGGCCGCCTCCCCAGCGGTTCGTTCAGACTCTCGAGCCTCCACCGGTTGCAGGAAACCTCCCGTTTTCCCTTGAAACCGGGCGACCCGCGGGTGCATCATGAGGGCCATGAGCCGCCAGATGTTTCCGCGCATGCGCCCGACCGCCTCTCTCCTCGCTCTCACCCTCGCTTTCACCGGCTGTACCGTCGTCGGGTACCCGGGCGGCGTCACGGGTCCTGCGCCGGTCCGTTCCGACGCGGAAGGCGACGGTGCGGCGCGCAGCTACGAGGTGTTCGGCGTACGGTATACTACGCTCGCGTCGAGCGAGGACTACCGTGAGATAGGGATCGCGTCCTGGTACGGCGAAAAGTTCCACGGTCGCCGGACGGCCAGTGGTGAGATCTTCGACATGCACAAACGGACCGCCGCCCACCGCACGCTCCCGCTGCCGACGTGCGCGGAGGTGCGACGGCTCGATGACGACCGCACGGTCGTCGTGCGCGTGAACGATCGCGGGCCATTCGATCCCGAAGGTGAGCGGATCATCGATCTCTCGTTCGCCGCCGCCGCGGCCATCGGCCTCATCGAACCGGGGACGGCTGCGGTCGAGGTGAGAGCGCTCGAGCCGGACCGGAGCTGCTGATCGCATGCGTCAGGGCGCGAGCCAGAGCTCCGGGCGCGCACGGGTCCGGGCATGGCGCTCGAGCCGACCCTGCGCACCTCCCTCGAGACCCGTGATCGGCGCGACCAGTCGTGTCGGAGTCGGGCATCCGGATCGACGTCGCCCACGGCTACCTTGGCCCATGGATGCTCGACCAGCAGCGCACGACCCGCGCGCTGGGCAACCTCGTCCGCAACGCCGCTTCTGCGATTGCGAGTGCGAGCCGGGGAGCACGATCCGCCTGCGGAGCGCGCAGCAGAACGGCAGGCTGCAGCTGGAAGTCGAGGACGACGGGCCGGTCGAGGTCACCGGCGGACACGTTTAGATCAATCAGGACGGAACGTTTAGCTTCGCGGTCACCACCCGCACCACCCAGGGCGGGAACGCGAGCAGCAGCACCGACACAACGAACGGCACCTGGACGCGGCAGGGGAACCAGGTCACCTTCACGGCCGGCGGGGAGGACCCGGTGACCGCGGTGGTGAGCGGGGACGAGCTGGTCGCGGTGGAGGAAGGCCTGACGCTGACC
>CAUZJY010000120.1:0-5571 GCA_963580305.1 Gemmatimonadales bacterium UBA6960 | reverse complement strand
CGGCCCCGATCGGTGATCGAAAGATCGCCGCGATGCCGGCCGCGGCCCCGACCAGGAGCAGCAGCCGCCGGTCCTCCTCGCTCCGTCCCATGCGCTCGCCGTACCACGAGCCAACCGCGGCGGTGGCGAGGGCGATGGGTCCTTCCCGTCCGGCCGACCCGCCCGAGCCGATGGTGATAGCCGAGGTGACGAGCTTCACGGGTGCGACCCGCCCGCGCAGCGCTCCGCGCTGGCGGTGGAAGGCACGAACCGCCGCGTCCGTGCCGTGTCCCTCGGCCTCCGGAGCGAAGCGGGTGGGGTGATCAGCCCGACCAGGAGACCACCCGCCGTGGTGACCAGAGGGATCAACCAGAGCCCCTGTGGACCCACCAGCTCCGCCGCCACGCCCCCCTCGCTCGGGAGCCCGGGTGGACGGTAGCCTACCAGCCCCTCGAGCAGGGACACGCTGACGAAGCCCAGGAGGAGATTGAAGACCCAGGCGCAGGCGGCCGCCGCGATTCCCAGGATCACGGCGTCGACGAGGAGCCGGCGCTGGCGGACGTCGCGTGGTATCAGCGCCCGGCCGGGCCGGAGCGAGGGATGCACAGCTAGTGATGGCTGCAATCGGGGAGGCCGGCCGCCACCCCGCAACGTCAGATCGTGCCCCGCGGCTCCGGAACTCTGCGGACACTCTCTGAGATGTCAGTCAGGAACCGGACATCGGGCTTTGTGGCCGCCGCGATCGACGATCGTGGGGCGGCGGCGGTACAGCCGCCGGGGACGAAAGGAGAATGCTGACCGCTTCCGGAGGGAACCCGTCCGACCAGGAGCGGCGCGTGCGGCTCATCGAGCCGATGGTGCTCGTGCTCCTCGAGCGGGCGTTCGCGACCTTGGGCCAGGAGTTCGTGTTCCGCTTCCGGGTCACGGACCAGCTCGAGCTTACGACCTGACGGCCGGCCGGGTCCCCGTCGGTCAGCTCCGGAAGGCCAGGAACTCCTTAAAGGCCCGCTCGACCTCCTCCGGCGCCTCCTCCTGCGGCCAGTGTCCGACCGGGAGCTCCACGACGCGCGCGTGCGGTAGCACCTCGCGCCACGGGTCGAGGTAGCGCGGCGGGAACGCCGGATCCTTCGTGCCCCAGACGATCAGCGCGGGAACGTCCGCGAGCGCCGCCCGCCGCTCCCACAGGTCCGCGTAGAACACGGAGGAGCCGAGCAGAGCACGCGCTCGCGCGAGGCGATCCCGGTGAAGGGGGCGAGGTGCTGCGCCCGAATCCGGGGAGTGAGCCTGCTGCCGTCCGCGTACGCGGACGGCGTGATGATCCGGATCGAGGCGTTGAGCGAGCGATACATCCATCGGCCCAGCCGGCTGGTGAACAGGCACGAACCGCGCTCGATGTGCGGGTCTCCCTCGAAACTCCACATCTAGCTGTTGATCACGACCAGACGGCTGACCAGGCCGGGGCGCTCGAGTGCGGTGGGGAGCGCGCTCGGACCGCCGAAGTCGTGCACGACGAGCGTCACGTCCCGGAGGTCCAGCTCCTCCACCCAGGCGCGGAAACGACGCGCGTGCGCTTCAGGTGTGTACTCCGCCCCCCAGGGCCGCTCCGAGAGGCCGAAGCCCAGATGATCGAGTGCCACGCAGCGGTGCGTGGGCGAGAGCGCGGCGATGAGACCCCGCCAGTCGAAGGACCAGGCGGGGGTGCCGTGGCAGAAGACGACGGTACCGGCTCCTCCTCCGGCGGGATCCTCGTCCAGGTAATGCAAGGGTGCCTTCCCTCTCCAACTCGAGCCAGTGGGCTTCAAAGGGATAGAGCTCGTGGTCGACCCAGGAAGGAACGGGATGTGCGTCCACCCGCCCGGTGCTCACGCCCCTGGCTCTCTCAGTGGCCTTCGCCCGAGTGCAGCCGGCTCCGCCCCGGAAAGGCGCCGGGCACGGACGCCTCGTCCGGGGTCTCCGTGCCCGCGGACCCTCCGGCCGCTCCCTCCGAGCGCACCGCCGCTCCGTCCCGGGTAACCAACGCGGGCCGGCACGATCAGGCCGGCCACGGGCGGTGGGCCGGTCTCGGGGACCGCGGAAGGAGCGCTCGTGGCGGCTGTAAGGGCGGCGGGCTCATTGGCGAAGCCGGGGGTGGCGGCGCCTTCGGGCCGACGGTCACCGATGCACTAGGCGCACACGAGGGCCAGGGAGAGCAGAAGGTTGCGCATGGACGGCCCGGCGGGATCGCTCAGTAGGCGCGGAGCGTGGGATCGATGTCCTCACGCCACCGGAGCACCCCTCCTTTGAGGTTCCAGACCTGCTCGAACCCGTTGGCCAGGAGGTGCACCGCGACCTGCCCGCTGCGCGCGCCGGAGCGGCAGTAGATCACCAGATCGGTCGCGGGATCCAGCTCGCCCGCTCGGGCTACGATCTGCTTCATGGGGATCCGCAGCTGCCCCACTTCGGGGAGATCCGCGATCGCGTACTCGTGCGGCTCGCGCACGTCGAGCAGCACGAGCCGATCCTTCCGCTCGAGCCGATCCTTCAGCTCGATCGGGGTGATCTCGGGAAACCCAGGGGCTTGCAGGCCATCCGGAGAGGTCATGGTGTCCTGGCGAGAGTTCGGACGGGCGCCGTCCGGTGCAACTACCGTGCGACAGGATCGTCGATGCGCTGGGCGAGGAGCGCCGCGGTCCGCGCCGCGGCCCCTCGATGACTCTGAATATAGTGGAGCGCGGCGCTCCCCGCGGAGGCGCTGGTGGCCCCATCGGCGAGCCACGCCCCCAACACCGCCGCGGCGCCGGCCGCATTCTCCACCACGCGCGCCGCGCCGCGCCGCAGCAGCTCGCCGGCCGCGCGCGCGTTCTGGTGCCGCGGACCGAACACGAGGGGGAGGCCGGCCGCCGCGGGCTCGAGCACCGAGTGGAGGCCGGCGGCGTGGAAGCCGCCCCCCACCCACGCCAGCTCCCCCACCGTATACAGCTCGGCGAGGATGCCGACGCGGTCGACCACCACCAGGTCCGCGTCGCCGGCCCCGCCGCGTTCGATCTCGGCGAGCCGGGCGGTGCGCCACCCCTCCGCGCGGAGGCGGGCCTCGAGCGCCCGCATGCCGCGCTCCTCCGGCTCGTGCGGCGCGAGGATCACGCGGAGCAGCGGGTAGGCGCGCCGGAGCTCCACGCACGCCGGCACGAGCACGGCCTCGTCGGCCGGCCAGGTCGAGCCCGCGACCAGGGTGGGGCGCCCGGACCCGCGGATAGCCGAGCGGAAGGGACGCAGGTGCGGCGCCTCCTGATCGGTCGCCAAGACCCGCTCGGCGGCCGCGTCGATCCCCGGATCACCGGTCACGCGCACGGCACCAGCAGAGGCGCCCAGCGCGACCAGCCGTTCTGCGTCCGGCTCGCCGACCGCCGCCACCAGATCGAGCGCCGTCAGCGTGGGCCGGAGCACCGCGCGCGCCGGCCAGCGCGCGCGGGAGGATCCGTCCGGCAGCGTGGCCGCCATCAGCGCGGTGGCCGCGCCGCGCTCGTGCGCGGCACGCGCGAGCACCGGCCACAGCTCGGTCTTGGTGAAGCAGAGCAGGTCGGGGCGGAGCGCCGCTACGGCGCGCCCCGCCTCGTCCGGAACGTCCCACGGCAGCGTCCCTGCGAAGTCCGCCGGCATGCGCGCGGCGAGCCGCTCCGCCGAAGGGGAGAAGTGGGTGAACACCACCTGGACCTCCGGAGCGCGCGCGCGGAGCGCCTCGATCACCGCGCGGGCCTGGAGCCCCTCCCCCACCGACGGCGCGTGCGCCCAGAGGAGAGGACGGTCGGGATCGCGCCCCCGCCGCGCCCACTCGATCAACTGATCGGCGGCGCCGCGCCGCGCGCGCACCGCACGGGCGAGCTTGGAGTCGCCCCGCGCGAGCAGGGGGGCCGCCCGCCGGGCGACCCCGCTCAGGGTGCGGTACGCGCGCTCCAGGGTCGACACGGCGGCCACGATAGAGCGAGTTCCCGGATCGGCGCCACACTTTAGCGTCACAGCCTTCCGCCACGCCCGCGTCCCACCATTGACCACCTCAGGACGCCCCGTCACCCTTCGGCATGCGTCGGCTCGAAGGTACGGTGGCCGCCCGGCTTTCCCCGGGCCTCGCGCGCGGGCTCGCACTCGGAGTCGCACTCCTGTTGGCCGGCTGCTCCCCCCTTTACGTGATCGAGGCGGGGATCGCCGAGGCCAAGATCCTGGCCGCGCGCCGTCCGATCCCGGAGGTCATCCTCGACCCGAGCACGGACACGCGCACGCGGGGGCTGCTCACGATCGCGATGGAGGCGCGCGCCTTCGCGGCAGAAGAGCTGGAGTTGGACGTGGGCGACTCGTACACGTCCTTCACGCGCCTCGAGTCGGACACGCTCGCGCACATCCTCTCGGGGGCCCGGCGCGACCGGCTCGAGGCCCGCACCTGGTGGTTCCCCATCGTCGGACGGGTTCCCTACAAGGGCTACTTCGACCTCGACGACGCGCTCGAGGCTCAGCGCGAGCTGGAGGCGGACGGGTGGGACAGCTACCTGCGTCCGACCGCCGCCTTTTCCACCCTCGGTTGGTTCGCCGATCCACTCCTCTCGACGCTGCTCCGCCAAGACGACGTCGACCTGGTCGAGTCCATCCTGCACGAGCTCTCGCACAACCATCTGTTCGTACCCGGCCAGGTCACCTTCAACGAGAGCTTCGCCACCTTCGTCGGCCGAACCGGAGCGGCGCAGTTTTTTTGCACGCGCCCCGGGAGCGGGCCCGACTCAGTCAAATGCGTGCGTGCGCGCGCGCGCTGGCGGGACGAGGTGCGCTTCTCGCGCTTTCTCGACGGGCTGATCGAGGAGCTGCGCGCGCGCTACGGCCGCAGCGACCTCACGAGCGAGGAGAAGATCCACCGGCGCGAGGACGTGTTCGCCGGCTCGCAGCAGCGCTTCCGCACCGAGGTGCAGCCCACCTTCGAGGCACTCTCCTTCGGCAGCTTCCTCACTGTCCCGCTCAACAACGCCACCCTGCTCTCCCGGATGGTCTACTACCACCGGCTGTACGACTTCGACGCGTTCCTCCAGGCACAGGGCGACGACGTTGCGGCCGCGGTCGCGGCGCTGGCAGAGCGGGTCGACGAGGTCGCAGACCCGTTCGCGCTGCTGCCTTCGGGAAGTTGAGCGCGCCGCGCGCTCACACGGCTATCACGAGCACGTCATACGCGGAGCTGAGCGCGTCGCGGGTCGCGTTTGGAGCCCGCGATTCCGCGCCTGTGCGACCACCACTCGATCGAAGGGATCTCGGTGGTGCCACGGCAGGCGGACGCTCTCCCGCGCATCGACCGCGGTGACCGGCAGTGCGAGGAAACCCACCCGCTCCACCGCAACGAGTCACGCATCCGGGAGCTCGAGCTTTCCGATGGCGGCCTTGAGCTCGAGCTCCCAGATCGAGGCAGCGCTGAAGTAGACTGCCCGGGCCGGGTCCCGGATTGACCGTCCTGGGTCACGCCCGCGGCAACAATGTCGCGCACCCACCCCACGCGCCCGTCGCGGCGCATCATGCGGTACTCGAACTCGCCCGGCAGCTCACCGGCCGCGGCGGCCGCCAGCTGGGTGAGCGCGTACTCAC
>CAUZJY010000119.1:0-5572 GCA_963580305.1 Gemmatimonadales bacterium UBA6960 | reverse complement strand
CTCCCTTGACCTGATCTGGCGGGTTGGGGGGAAGGTTGACGGAGAGCAGCGTGTTGGCGGGGAAACTCTCCTCGTCGAGCATCGAGAGCAGCAGCTGCCGCACCGGCTCCTCCCACCCCTCGAGCTGTTCGGGCCCGTCGCCCGTATAGGAGAACGCGATCGCCGGAATGCCGAGTACGGTCGCCTCCATGGCGGCCGAGACGGTGCCCGAGTAGAGGACGTCCTCGCCCATGTTGGGGCCGTGGTTGATCCCCGAGAGCACCACGTCCGGCCGCCCCTCGAGCAGCTCGCTCACTGCGACGATCACGCAGTCGGTCGGGGTGCCGTCCACCGTCCAGCCGCCGTCCGACACCGGACGCGCCCGGAGCGGATAGTGGAGGGTGAGCGAGTGGCTGGTCGCGCTCTGCTCGCGATCGGGCGCGACGATGGTGACCTCACCCAGCGCCCGCGCGGCGCGCGCCAGTACCTGGATGCCGGTGGCCTGATAGCCGTCGTCGTTGGTGACCAGCACGCGCACCGCTCGGTCACCCCCTCCGTGGCGGCACGGTGAGCACCTGGAGCAGCGCTTCGAGCTCGCCGTGCATGATGGCCAGCAGCTCGGGAGCGGCGACGTCCTGGCGCTCCTGCTCGAGCTGACCAGTCGCGCGCATCTCCAGGAGCTTCCGGCGCGCCCCCTCGATCGTGTACTTCTGGTCGTACAGCAGGTGCTTGACCAGCAGCACCTGCTCGATGTCGGCGGCCCGGAATGCGCGGTTGCCCGCCCGGTTCTTGACCGGATGCAGCACGTCGAACTGCGACTCCCAGTAGCGCAGCACGTGCGGCCGGAGCCCGGTCAGGTCGCACACCTCGCCCATCGAGTAGTATTCGCGCTTGACGATCGCTTCGTCGCTCACGCCCATTCCTCCGGCTTGGGATCGCGCTCCATCAGGTTCAACAGCGACTCGCGCGCGCTCCGCCCCTCAACGAGGATCGCGTGCACCTCGCTCGTGATCGGCATCTCGACCTCGTGACGTTCGGCAAGGTCGCGCGCGGCCTGCACGGTCTTTACCCCTTCGGCGACCGCGCGCATCTCGGCTAGGATCGAGGAGAGCGGCTCGCCTCGTCCGAGCCGGACGCCCACGGTGCGGTTCCGTGACAGATCGCCCGTGCAGGTGAGCACCAGGTCACCCATGCCGGCAAGCCCGGCGAAGGTCGCCGGCCGCGCGCCCATCGCCTGCCCCAGCCGGGCCATCTCCGCCAGCCCGCGCGTGATCAGCGCGGCCAGCGTGTTGTGGCCGAAGCCGAGCCCGGAGATCATCCCGGCAGCCAGCGCGATCACGTTCTTGAGCGCGCCGCCGAGCTCCACCCCCACCACGTCGGCATTCGTATACACCCGGAAGTGGCCGTTCTGGAAGAGCTGCTGTACGCGCTCGGCCGCCGAGCGGTCCGCGCTCGCCGCGACCACGGCGGTCGGCGCCTCGCGCGCCACCTCGAGCGCGAAGCTGGGCCCCGAGAGCACGGTAAAGCCGGCCATGCCGCGTGCGCCGAGCACGTCGTGGAGCACCTCGTCCATGCGCCGTAGCGTGGCGGTCTCGATCCCCTTGGACGCGCTCACGATTTGGCAGCGCGGCGGGAGGTGCGGCTCGGCCTCGGCCATCACCCGGGCCACGAACTGCGAGGGGACGACGTTCACCAGCACCTCCGCCCTGCTGAGCGCGGCCGCGAGATCCGAGGTCGCGCTCAGCGCCGCGGGGAGACGGACCCCGGCCAGAAAGCGGCCGTTCTCGCGCTCGCGGGTGATCTGCTCGGCGACCTCAGGTTCGAGGGCCCAGAGCACGACGTCGTGTCCGTTTCCGGCCAGCAGCGCGGCGAGGGTGGTGCCCCAGCTTCCCGCGCCGATCACGGTGATCCGGCTCACGCGCTTATCGCTCGTGTTCCATGGGTGGCAGGACGTGCCGGTCCGGACCGCGCCCGAAGCGATGCTCCTCGCCACGCGCTAGCCGGCGCAGGTTCGAGCGGTGTGCCCACACGACGAAGGCGGCCAGGGCGATGGTGAACCAGAGGAGGGTCCGGCCTCCCTCGTTCGGGATCAGCCAGACCGCGAGCGGGACGGCGAGCGCGGCGAGCACCGATCCGAGTGAGACGATGCGGGTGACAAGCACGGTCAGCGCCCACACCGCGAACCCGACCAGCATTGCAAGGGGGGCGAGGCCCAGCAGCACGCCGGCGCTGGTGGCTACTCCCTTCCCGCCCTTGAAGCGCACGAACAGCGAGTAGATGTGGCCGAGCACGGCCGCGGTGCCGTAGGCGAGCGCCCAGATCCAGACTGCATCCTCGAGGCGCGGAAAGAACCAGACCGGTACGAAGCCCTTCGCGACGTCCGCCAGCATGACCGGAAGCGCAGCCTTCCAGCCGAGCACACGGTAGACGTTGGTCGCGCCCAGGTTCCCGCTGCCGTGCTCGCGCAGGTCGATGCCGTAGGCCGCGCGGCCCATCCAGAAGCTGGTCGGGATCGCGCCCAATAGGTACGACAGTAGGACGAGTAGGATCGGGCTCACGCAGCGTCAGGACCCCTGCCCCGTGTTCGGCACGCGCCCGCGTCCGAGTGGTCAACCGGCGCGGCTCGCCGTGCCGGACGCGCGCAGTTGGATGCGAATGGGCGACCCCAGGAACCCCCACCGCTCCCGGAAGCCGTTCATGACGTAGCGAATGTAGTGGTCCGGTATCTCGCGGGGCAGGTTGGAGAACAGGACGAAGGTGGGGGGCTTGACGGACACCTGCGTCCCGTAGCGGAGCTTCACCTGCCGGCCCCGCGAGTGCGGAGGTGGCTGTCTGCGCATCAGCTCCTCGAGCGCGTCGTTCACCTCGTGGGTCTCGATGCGGCGCTCCCGCTGCTCCTCCACCTGGAGTACCAGGTCGAGCGCCTTGTGCACCCGCTGGCCGATGAGCGCGGATGTGAACAGAAAAGGGACCCAGCTTAAGAAGGGGGCGCGCTCGTGCGCCCACTTCTCGAAGTGGGGAGCGGTCTGCGTATCCTTCTCCACCAGGTCCCACTTGTTGACCACGAGCACGACCCCGCAGCCGGACTGCCCGGCCATCTCGGCAATCTTGAGGTCCTGCACGTGCAGTCCCTCGGTCGCGTCGAGCAGCACGAGTGCCACGTCCGCCTCCTGGAGGACGCGCGCAGTACGGAGCGAGCTGTAGTACTCGAGGGAATCCTTGATGCGGGACTGGCGGCGAAGCCCGGCGGTGTCGACGAACACGAGCGTGCGTCCGTGATAGGTGAGGGGGCTGTCGACGGGATCGCGCGTGGTCCCCTCCTTCTCGCTCACCACCACCCGCTCCTGGCCGAAGATGCGGTTGACGTAGCTCGACTTGCCCACGTTGGGACGGCCCACGACCGCGACGCGGATCTCGTGGGGCTGGCGTCCCGCACCGGGGGCGTCCGGAAGCGCGGTGAGCACGCGGTCCAGCAGGTCCCCCGTCCCCTTCCCCGAGGACGAGGCCACCGGAATCGGCTCCCCGATACCGAGCGACCAGAAGTCCAGCCAGGACGTGTCTTCAGGAAGGTTGTCGACCTTGTTCACCACCAGCAGGACGGGCTTGCTCGCCTTGCGCAGGATCTCCGCGATCCACTCGTCCATCGGGTGCGGCCCGGATTTGGCGTCGACCAAAAAGATGATCGCGTCCGCTTCGGTCACCGCGGCGAGCGCCTGCTCGCGCACCGCGCGGTCCATCGGCTCATCGCTTCCCTCGATCAGGCCGCCGGTGTCGACGATGAAGAAATGCCGCCCCGCCCAGTCCGCGCGCGCGAAGTTCCGGTCCCGGGTAACGCCGGGTCGATCGTCGACGATAGCGACGCGGCGGCCGATCACACGGTTGAAGAAGGTGGACTTACCGACGTTGGGTCGACCGACGACCGCGACGATCGGGAGCGTTCCACTCACGGGCGCCTCACAGCGCGTGCAGCGTCGCCGTGAGCTCGTGGCCGGGAACGACGTGGGCGGGCGCGAGGCGCGCGCACACCTCCTCGAAGGACACGGTGTCGATGAAGAGCCGGTCGCCGTTGAGCGCCTCCCCGGGGAGCAGTACGATGTCGTCTTCCCGCCCGCCGGCGAGCGCGTCGGCGATGTCGGCACCCGCCAGCAGCCCAGCGATGGTCACGGTCTCCCCGAAGAAGCGGTTCTCCACCTCCACGACCTGGACGGTGGCGCCGCTCGCGTCCTCCAGCCGGGGGGCGAGCGCCCGCAGGAAGGGAGCCATCGAGCGCGCCGTGGCGATCCGGATGCGGCGCCCCGGCAGGGGGGGAACGGCGGTGATCCCGGTCTCGAAGTCGTCCAGGAAGCGGCGCACCGCGCCCACCCCATTCTCGGCCAGGTCAAAGTCGTCGTAATAGCGCGCGTCCGGCAGCTCCTGCCCCGCGATCAGGAACAGCTCGTCCGCGGCGACCGCCCACCCCCAGCCGCGCTTCACACGCGCGCGCGCGTGTGCCCGCTCCACCTGGGCCAGGGCGCCCAGCGCCTCCTTTCGGGTGAGGAGCCGGACCGGCCGGTTCAGGTTGTAGCGGGTGAGCCCCACCGGCACGACCGAGACCGAGAGCACCCCGGAGCCGAGCGCCCACAGGTCGTCGAGGGTGCGGTCCAGATGCGCGCCGTCGTTCCAGTCAGGGCAGAGCACGACCTGCGTGTGGACCTCGAGCCCACCTTCGAGCAGGAAGCGCAGATCCTCGAGGATCGTCCCGGCCCGGTCGCTCACCAGCAGCCGCCTGCGCACACGGGGCTCGGTCGCGTGCACGCTCACGTACAGCGGGGAAAGCTGCTGCTTGACCAGCCGTGCGAGACCGCGCGGGCCCAGGTTCGTGAGGGTGACGTAGCTCCCGTACGTGAAGGATAGTCGGAAGTCGTCGTCCTTGAGCCGGAGGCTGTCTCTGACCCCGGGAGGATTCCCGTCGATGAAGCAGAAGACGCACTTGTTCGCGCACTCGCGCACGGTGTCGGGCGCGGGGACGATCCCCAGTGGCTCGCCGGGGTCGCGGCTCACCTCGTAGACGACCGTGTCCCCCTCCGGGGAGACCGCCTCGAGCTCGATCTCAGGATCGGCTAGGAAGAAGGTCAGGTCGATCCCGTCGCGCACGCGCTGCCCGTTGATGCGGACGATGCGCGTGCCGATCTCAAGCTCCAGCTCCTCTGCGATGCTGCCGGACTCGATGGCGGCGATACGGACCACGGGACCTCGATGGACTGCGGGTCTGACTGCCCTGGCCTCGAGCCTCGCCGAGGTCCCAGAAAGGCATGCAGCCCTTAAAAATAGCTCCAAAGGCCTCCCGCTTGCACCCGGCCGGCACGGTGCCCACGAGGTCCTCCGTGCCCGCCACGACTCACGATCCCGCGATGTACTCGAAGAACAGCGGGTGCGCGTGTCGCTCGTCCCCTTGCAGGAGCTCGTGCAGCATCTCGTGCTTCACCGTGCCTTCGCTGAGCAGATAGCCCCGGGCCAGGTAGATCCTGCCCCGGAGCCAGGCGCCGTACACGGTCTGCCCCTCCCACAACTCGGGGGTTGACCACGGCCCGTCGACGGCCTCGTACCAATCGAC
>CAUZJY010000118.1:0-5588 GCA_963580305.1 Gemmatimonadales bacterium UBA6960 | reverse complement strand
CAGCAGGCGCAGCGCGCGCGCGCGGGTGGGGCGCACCTGGAGGTCGTAGCGGGGCGCGAGCGGCGTCTCCTCGATCCGGCGCGCGTGCGGCGCGACCAGCCCGAGCAGCTCGACGTTCGCGGCCCATCCGTCGGTCGTGAGCAGCGGACCCACCTCCTCGCGCAGCACTTTCTTGAGCACGATCACCCGGTAGGCCCGGAACCCGCTGAGCGGATCGGAGACCGGAGCACGCCGGTGGAGCGCGCCGAGCGCCCAGGGCGCGAGTGCGCGCGCCCACCAGACCGGGCGCGGGAGAGCCCGGGGCGAGGGGCTCGTCACTCCTCCCGAACCGGCCCGCGCTGCGCGCAGTTCCGCCTTCCGCCTCGGCACGCACCCCGCGACTACGTCGGCGCCCCCCTCGACGGTCTTGATCAGGGTGGCCAGGTGGGCCGGGTCGTCGGTGAAGTCCCCCTGCAGGGTGACCACGATATCCCGCTTCGGGTAGGACGCGCGCGCGACCGCCGCTCGCAGGAGGCGCTCGGTGGCACGCGCGTACCCGATCCGCTTCTCCGCGCGCAGCACCATGAGCGGCAGCACCTTGCGGTAGCGGCCCAGGGTGGCGGGCGTGTCGTCGGTCGACGCATCGTCGAGCACGAGGATCTCGTAGTCGCGCTGGAGTTCCGCCAGCACCTTGCGGACCTTCCAGAGCAGGACGCCGACCGTGCGCGCCTCGTCGTGGACGGGGATGCAGACGTAGATCAAGAGAGCGGGCTCTCCGGCCGACGAGGGCACCGCGCACCCCCCTCGTCGACGGGACGGGCGAGGATCGGAGGCACGGCGTTTCGGGTAGCGTAAGTCATACATCCGACGTGCTTTCCGGTTCCCGGAGAGCACGGGCGTCCGCCCCCGGCCGCGTCCGCCACCTACGGTGCTGCCAAAAGTAGTGCTCCGGCCAGCGCCGCACCCGCTCCGCCAGCGCGGCCGCGTGGGCGGCGGTCAGCCGCCGGACGTCCTCGTCCAGTTTCCCCGTGCGCTCGGTGCGGACCTCCTCGACTTCGCAGAGATAGCGGCCCGGCTCGCCCGGGCGCGGCACGCAGGTGCCGAGGAAGAGGGGGACGCCCGCTTTGATCGCAAATAGCGCCGGCCCGCGCGGCGTCGCGGCGGGGGCGCCCAGGAAGTCGACGAAGATCCCGCCGCGGCGGGCGTTCTGATCGGCGAGCACCGCGGGAACGCGGCCGGCGCGCAGCGAGCGGAGCACGTCGCGGGGCGCCTCCCCCTTGCGGATGATCCGGATGCCCAAGCGCGCGCGGTTCTGGTTGAGGGCGTCATCGAAGAGCCGGTTCGCCTGGCGCACCGCGACCGCGTCGAGCGGGATCCCCAGCGCCGCGGCAGCCCCTCCCGCGAACTCCCAGTTGCCCAGGTGACCCGTCACCAGGATCGCCCCCTTGCCCCGCGCGACCGCCTCGAGCAGCGGCGCCACCCCGACCCAGTCCGTACGCGCGCGCACGCGCTCGGCGGGCTCCCCGCCGAACCGGAAGCTCGCTACGGCCTCGCGCCCGAGGCTCGTGTAACTCGCGCGGGCCACCCGGTCGCGCCACCGCCGCTCCCGCTCGGGAAAGGCGCGCGCGAGGTTCTCGTCGGCCACTCGGCGGCGGATGCGCAGGATCGTGCCTGCGACCCAGCCGAGCGCTCCCCCCAGAGCGAGCGCCCCGCGCTCGGGCAGCGCGCGCAGGCAGGCGACGCCGATGCGGAAGGCGAGGTACTCGAGGCGATGGCGGAGCGGAGCACTCACCGGCACTCAGCCGGCGCCGCCCACTTCGAGCGGGGCCTCGTCGGTCTGCGAACGCGGGCCGCGCTCCGCGGGCAGGTCTGCGAACTGGAGGTCGTGCAGCCGCCGATAGAGTCCGCCCCGGGCGAGCAGCCCGGCGTGATCCCCGCGCTCCACGATCCGGCCCCGGTCGAGCACCACGATCTGATCCGCGCGCTGCACCGTGGAGAGCCGGTGCGCGATCACGAACACGGTCCGGCCCGCGAGCAGCCGCTCGATTGCCGCCTGCACGAGGCGTTCCGCCTCGGTGTCGAGCGCGCTGGTCGCTTCATCCAGGATCAGGATCGGGGGATCGCGCAGGAGCGCGCGCGCGATCGCGAGCCGCTGCCGTTGTCCTCCGGAGAGCTGGGTGCCGCGCTCGCCGACCACGGTGTCGTAGCCCTCGGGGAGCGTGCTCACGAACTCGTGCGCGTACGCCGCACGCGCGGCCCGCTCCACCTCTGCCGGGGAGCAGTCGGGCATCCCGTACGCGATGTTCGCGCGCACCGAGTCGTGGAAGATCACGGTCTCCTGGGACACGACTCCGAGAGCGGCGCGCAGCGAGCTGATGGTAAACGCGCGTGCGTCCACCCCGTCCACGGTGATACGCCCCGTGGTCGGGTCGTGGAAGCGCGTGACCAGGTCCACCAGCGTGCTCTTCCCGGCGCCGCTCGGACCCACCAGCGCCACCACGCTCCCCCCCTGCACGACCAGGTCGATTTCCTCGAGCACGCGGTGCCCCGGTCGGTATGCGAAGCCCACCCCCTCGAAACGCAGCTCGCGCTCGAGCCCGGGGAAGGGACGCGCGCCGGCCCGGTCCCGGATCTCGATCGGCGCGTCGAGAAACTCGAAGACCCGCTCCGCGCCCGCGAGCCCGGGCTGCACGAGGGCCGGGAGCTTCGACAGGTACTTGATCGGCGCGTAGAGCTTGGTCGAGAGCGCGATGAAGCCGATGAACGCCTCGGCGGTGAGCTCTCCGCCGATCAGCACCAGCCGCGCTCCGTACCCGAGCAGGACCACGGTGCCGATCGCCGCCAGCATCTCCGTGAGCGGGGCGGCGAGCGCGCGCAGCCGCTCGGTGCGGACGAAGGTGCAGAAGTAGTCGCCGGTGAGCGCGCGGAAGCGCGCCCGCTCGTGCCGCTCCGCGCCCGAGGCCTTCACCAGCCGGATCCCTGACAGCGTCTCGAGGATGTGCACGTTTACCTCTCCGGCGAGGTCGAGGACGCGGCGGTCGCCCCGGCGGAGCTTGCGGACCAGCGGACCCCAGACGCCCATGGTGAGCGGCACGACCACGAACGCGGCCACCGTGAGCTTCCAGGAGATCGCCACCATGAAGACGACCGCCGCCACGAACTCGAAGAAGGAGCTGACCGACCGCAACAGCTCGCGCGTGACCAGGGTGCGGAGCTGCTCGACGTCGTGCGTGAGCCGCGAGACGATCTGGCCCATGCGCGTGCGGCCGAAGAACGCGAGGTCGAGCTGGAGCAGGTGGTCGTAGACTCCCCGGCGCAAGTCCCGGGTGACGCCCTGCTCGACCTGCGCGACCAGATAGCCGCGCAGGAAGTCGACTAGGTTCTTGAGCGCGAAGACGATCAGGATGACGAGGATGATCCCCTGAATCGCCTCGAGGGGGTCGGCACCGGGCGCGGTCCACCGCCCGACGGTCGCCGCGAACAGGCCGGCCAGCGGGCTCGGGCCGGTGCCCCCGCCCTCCCCCGCTCCCCGGAACAGGGTCTCGAGGAAGGGGATCACGAGCACGAGCGAGAACGCGTCCAGTGCCGCGAACACGACCGTCGCGAGAGCGCCCGCCGCGAACACTGCCGCGTGGGGAGCGAGGTAGCGCAGCATCCGGAGATAGAGGCTCACCTTGCAAAGCTAACGAGGGCGTCCGCGGGTGGCCCAATCCCGCGCCGCCGGCCTTGCCACCGACGGCCGTCCGGCGCGAGCATCTGGCGCTCCCGGCTCGGTTGCGGCTTGGGGATCCATCCATTGTGAGGAGTGGAAGCGTGGGGACCACGAGGGAGGACGACGGCAGAGCGCGCACTCGGCGGATCGCGATTCTGGGCGGGGGCAACCTCGGGCAGGCGCTCGCCCGCGGGTGGGTCGCGGCGGGCGTGGTGGAGCCCAGGAACCTGCGCGTGGTCCGGCGGCGCCCCGAGCGGCTGGTGGAGCTGGCCGCGCTCGGCATCCGGACCGGCGTCGACAACGGGGAAGCGGCACGCGAGGCCGAGTTGCTCGTGATCGCGGTCCAGCCGCAGCAGGTGGAAGACCTGCTGGACCAGGTCGCTGCCGCCATCGACCCGGCGCGCCATCACGTCATCTCAGTGGTCTCGGGCGTGTCGCTCGCGGTGCTGCGCGCGCGCCTGGGTGAGCTGCCCATCGTCCGCGCGATGCCCAATACCGCGGTCACCATCCGCGAATCGATGACCTGCCTTTCGGCGCTTCCCGCACACGCGGCCGCGCTCGAGGATGCCGCGGTACTGTTCGACGCCGTCGGCCGCACGCTGGTCATCCCCGAAGACATGATGATTCCCGCGACCGCGCTGTGCGCGTGCGGCATCGCCTTCTTCCTGCGCTCGGTGCGGGCCGCATCGCAGGGCGGGATCGAGATCGGCTTCCATCCCGACGAGGCGATGCTGCTCGCGGCTCAGACCGCGCGCGGCGCGGCGTCCCTGCTGCTGCGCGAGGGCTCACACCCGGAGGCGGAGATCGACCGGGTCACCACCCCGCGCGGGTGCACGATCGCGGGGCTCAACGAGATGGAACACCAGGGCTTCAGCTCGGCGCTGATCAAGGGGATCCTGCTGTCCGCGGAGAAGGCGGCGGGGCTCTACGGGACTAATTGACGCGCGCGTTAGGCCGGCTCGGGGATGCTCGCCCCGAGAGCGGGCGATCAGCGCGGCCGCGGGGTGAGACGCGCCACCGGCACGATCATCTCCTCGGGGCTGATCCCCCCGTGGAGGAACGAGTTCCGGTAGCGCTGCTGGTACTCGCGCAGCTTCGTAGGATAGACGAAGAAGAAATCCTCGAGGGCGATCACGTAGTTGATCCCGAGCCGCCCGTGCGGGAATCGCAGGTCCTGCTGGTCGTGCGTCGAGAACGTGTGGGACGGATTCTCGGCACGCAGGTCCTGGCCGAATTTGTAGCGCAGGTTCGAGGTCGCGTCCTTGCGGGCGAACACCGTGGTGGGCCGCTGGCACAGGATCGAGCCGTGGTCGGTGGTGAGCACCACGTGAGAACCCGAGCCAGCCGCCTCGCGCAGCACCTGGTACGCGGTGGAGCGCTCGAACCAAGAGCGCGTGAGGTTACGCAGCGCGGCCTCGTCCTTCGCCACTTCCATGAGGATCGGCGACTCGGAGCGGCCGTGCGTCATCAGGTCCACGAAGTTGAAGACCAGCGCGATCACCGAGTGCGGTGTCTTGAGCGCCGCGTTCACGCGCGCGCGCACCTGATCGGCCTCCCGGTCGCTGAAGATCTTCTCGTAGTGAATAGGGATGTTCCGGCCGGTCAGCCGCTTGAGCTGCTTGACCAGCAGCTCGTCTTCGAACGCATTGAGGCTCCCCTCGTCGTCCGATTGGTCCCACCAGCCGGGGCGATCGCGCGCGACCTGGTCGGGAAATTGGCCGCTGAAGATCGCGTTGCGCGCGTAGGGCGTCGCCGTGGGCAAGATCGAGTAGTGCCAGCTCTCCTCGATCTCGAAGTACGGGGCGAGCAGCGGGGAGATCACGCGCCACTGGTCGAGGCGCATGCAGTCGAGCACGACGATGAATACCGGGCGTTCGCCCAGCCACGGTACGACGTA
>CAUZJY010000117.1:0-5697 GCA_963580305.1 Gemmatimonadales bacterium UBA6960 | reverse complement strand
CCCGCGCTTCCACGGGAAGGCGTATCTCTTCCTCCTCTCCGCCCTGCACCACGTGATGAAGGGGTTCGAGCGGCCGCGCCACATCTCCGGCCAGGAGCTGGCGGAGGGGGTGCGGGAGCTCGCGCTCGAGCGCTACGGCCCGATGTCGCGCGGCGTGCTCGAGCACTGGGGGATCCACACCACCGAGGACCTCGGCGACATCGTCTTCACCCTCGTCGAGTGCGGGATCCTGATCAAGCGGGACGACGACCGGAAGGAGGACTTCCGGGCCGTCTTCGACTTCGAGGAAGCCTTCGAGCTGGGGTATCCCTGGGGGGCGAAGCCCTGACGGGAGGCGATTCACATGGCCGACGAGCCCGCCTTTCCTCCCTGTCAGAAGTGCGGGGGCGGAATCCTGCTTCCGCTCTCCGACTACGGCAGAGACGGGGTCCCGATCCGCTACAAGGCCTGGGTCTGCTCCAACCCGGATTGCGGCTTCAACATCCGCATCGACAACGGCGAGATCACCTTGGGCCGCGCGATCGGACAGAGCTACAAGTAGGATCCCCGGGCGGTTCGCCGCCGTCGCTCACTCGCACCCCCCCACTCCCCGCGCATCCGTGATCGTCCGGGTGCGTCCGTTCGCCCGCGGGTCCGTACCCGTGGCCACGGGCGAGGAATCGGCCGCGTTCGATCGGCACGCGGTCACCGGCCTCGGCGTCCCCGAACCCGCGCTGATGGAGAGCGCGGGCAGGGCGGCGGCCGAGGTCGTCCAGAGGCTGGTTCCGCGGGGCGACGTGCTCGGCGTGGTGGGCGGGGGAAACAACGGCGGGGATGCGCTGGTGGCGCTGCGCACGCTGGCCGCGTGGGGGCGCTCGGTGCGCGTGCTGCTGGTGGCGGAGCGGCCCGAGCCCGAGCCGCTGCTGCACGGGTGGCCCCTCCCCACGGTGCGCGACGACGGAGGGGAGCGGGCGGGCGCCAACGGCTGGGATGCGCTCGCGGGAGCCGCCGTGGTGTTGGACGGCATACTCGGCACGGGGGCGCGCGGCGCGCCGCGCCCGCGGCAGGCGCGGGCGATCGCGGCGGTCAACGTGGCGGCCGGCGCCGTGGTTGCCCTCGACGTGCCCTCCGGGGTGGACGCCGAGACCGGTGTCACGGAGGGCGTGGCCGTGCGCGCCGACGTCACGGTCGCGTTCGGCTGGCCCAAGCTGGGCACGCTGCTCGGGGAGGGGCGCGTCCTGCGCGGACGCCTCGTCGCGGTGGAGATCGGCTTTCCGCCCGTGCCCGAGGGACGCTTCGGCGCCGCCCTGATCACGCCGGCGTGGGCCGCCGCGACCCGCCCTCGGCGGGACCCCGAAACGCACAAGTACCGGGTCGGCACCGTGCTCGTGGTCGCCGGGCGGCCGGGGATGGCGGGCGCCGCGGTGCTCGCCGCGCGCGCCGCCCTGCGGGCCGGCGCGGGGCTGGTCCACGTCGCGTCCGCCCCCGAGAACCGCGTTGTGCTCCAGTCGGCCACTCCCGAGGCGATCTTCGTCGACGCGTCCGACGCCGAGGCGCTGGCCGCGCGCGCCGCGGACGCGGATGCGATCGCGGTGGGTCCGGGGATCGGAACCGACACGCAGGGGGAGGGGGTGCTGGCCGCGGTCCTGGACGCCGGGGACACGCCGCTCGTCCTCGACGCGGACGCGCTCACCCTGCTGGGCTCCGGGCGCCCCCGTCGGCTCGCGGAGGTCGCGCGCACGCGTCCCTGCCTGGTCACCCCGCACGCGGGCGAGATGACGCGCATCGCTCGCTTTGGCAGCGAGGAGCTGAGGACGCGGCGGCTCGAGATCACGCGTGCCACCGCGGCGGAGCTCGGCTGCACGGTGATCCTCAAGGGGCTCCCCTCGTTGGTCGCGGCGCCGGACGCCCCGGTCCTGATCGACTCGGTCGGCACTTCGGACCTGGCGACCGGTGGGATGGGAGACGTGCTCACCGGGATCGCCGGCGCGCTCCTCGCGCGCGGGCTCACCCCACGCCTGGCCGGCGCGCTGGCGCTGCACGGCTCGGGGCGCGCGGCGGTGCGCGCCGGGAAGGGAGAGGGCATCCTGCCAGTGGACGTCGTCTCGCACCTGCGCGACGCGCTGGCGGAGTCCGGCCCGGGGGAGAGCGACCTCGATCTGCCGTGCGTCCTGCTCGACCTCGACCCGGCGCGCTGAGCGTGGCCGACCCGCCCAACCCGCGGCTTCATCCCCGGGTGATACTCGGCCCCGGGGGGGAGTTCGATCTGATCCGCGCGCTGCTCGGCGGCGTGCCTCGGCCGGGGTCCGGGCCGGAGAAGGGGATTCTGGTCGGGCCGGGGGACGACTGCGCCCTGCTCGAGCCGGGCGCCGACCCGTGGGCGGTCACCGTCGACATGAGCGTGGAGGGGGTGCACTTCCGGCGCGAGTGGCTCGCTCCCGAAGAGGTCGGGTGGCGGGCGGCGGCCGCCGGACTCAGCGATCTCGCCGCGGTGGCGGCCGAGCCGGTCGCGGTACTGCTCGCGCTCGCGCTGCCTGCGGACGAGGCGACGGAGGAATGGGCGACCTCGCTTGCCCGCGGCGTGGCGGCCGCGGCGGCAAGCGTCGGCGCCGCGCTGGTGGGGGGCGACCTCACCCGCTCTCCTGGGCCGCTCGTGGTCGACGTGGTCGCGCTCGGCCGCGCCCCGCGGCCCGTGCTGCGCGACGGTGCGCGCCCGGGTGACGAGCTGTGGGTGACCGGCCGGCTCGGTGCGGCGGGCGCCGCGGTGCTGGTGTGGGAATCCGGGAGCCCTCCAGTCGAGCCCCTCCGCCGCGCATTCGCGCGCCCGACCCCGCGCGTCGCGGAGGCGCGCTGGCTTGCCGACAGCGGAGTGGTGCGCGCGCTGATCGATCTCTCGGACGGGCTGGCGGGCGACGTCGGACATCTGGCCGCCGCCTCTGGCTGCAGAGCGCTCGTGCAGGCGAGCGCGGTGCCGGTCGCTCCGGGGGTCGCCGCGGTCGTGGGCGATCCCGAGCGCGCGCTCCAGTTCGCGCTGACCGCCGGTGAGGACTACGAGCTCTGCCTGACGGCGCAGCCGGGCGCGCTCGCGCCGCGGGCGGCGGAGTTCCGGGCTCGCTTCGGGGTTCCGCTCACCCGGGTGGGCCGACTCGTCGAGGGCGAGGGCGTGGCGCTGGAGCGCGCCGACGGAACGGTCGCGCCGCTGGGCGGCGGGTACTCGCACTTCGCGGGAGGCTCCCGGTGATCCGCACTGTCTGGGTCCTGATGATCGCGCCGCTGGTGACCGCGCTGCTGGCCGCCCAGATCGTGATCGCCGACCTGCTCGGGCTCGAGCGCGCGCTCAAGCGGTATTGCTTCCGCAATCCGCGCTGGTCCGCGCGCACCTTCCTGTGGACCTCCGGCGTGGAGGTGCGTATCGACGGTGTCGAGCATCTGGGCGCTCCCGGCCCCAAGGTGCTGGTCGCGAACCACGAATCGTGGTTCGACGTCTTTGCTCTCTCCGGCTGCATGCCGCGTGACTACCGCTTCGTCATCAAGAAGGAGCTGGAGAAGGTCCTGATCTGGGGACGCGCGTGGAGGAGCTGCGGCCACATCTCGGTGGATCGGCAGAACCGCCAGTCCGCGATGCAGTCGCTCGAGCGTGCGCGCGCGCTGAGCGGCGTCGGAGGCGATCTGATCATGGTCGTGTTTCCGGAGGGGACGCGCTCGCGCGACGGCGCGCTGCTCCCGTTCAAGAAGGGGGCCTTCGTGCTCGCTCTCCAGCTGGGCGTGCCCGTCGTCCCGGTAGCTCTGGTCGGCGGCCGGCATATCATGCACAAGGGCGACTGGAGGATCCGCTCCGGCGTGCTGCGTATGATCTTCGGCCCGCCGATCCCGGTCGCCGGCCTCACGCACGGGGACCGGGATGAGCTGGCGAGCCGGACCCGCGCGGCGATCGTGGCGATGCGTGGGGGGGAGGGGCCCACCGCTGCGCCTCCGCGGCGGCCACCACCGCGGATGGGCTCCGCCGCCTGACGCCAGCGCCTCGGAAAACGCATAGATTCGACCCGTCCGGGCGGCGGGAGCATCGGAGGGGAGGCGACGTGTCGGCGATCGTTGACGTGCGTGGGCGTGAGATCCTGGACTCGCGGGGCAACCCGACGGTCGAGGCGGACGTGGTTCTGGAGAGTGGCGCGCGCGGCCGGGCGGCGGTGCCGAGCGGCGCCTCCACCGGCGCGCACGAGGCCATCGAGCTGCGCGACGGGGAGAAAGACCGCTTCGGCGGTAAGGGCGTCCGCCGTGCGGTCGAGCACGTGAGCGGGGCGATCCGGGACGCGGTGCGCGGACTGGACGCGCGCGACCAAGCGCAGGTGGATCGCGCGCTGATCGAGCTGGACGGAACCCCCAACAAGGGGAAGCTTGGCGCCAACGCGATCCTCGCCGTCTCGATGGCGGTGGCGCGCGCGGCAGCCGAGGAGAGCCGGGCACCGCTCTGGAGGTACCTGGCCGGGGAGCGCTCGCCGGTGCTCCCGGTGCCGATGATGAACATCCTGAACGGAGGAGCGCACGCCCCCAACAACGTCGACATCCAGGAGTTCATGGTGATGCCGGTCGGTTTTGATAGCTTCCACGAGGGGCTGCGCTGCGGGGTCGAAATCTTCCATGCACTGAAGCAGGTGCTCTCCGACAAGGGAAAGAACACGGCGGTGGGCGACGAAGGCGGCTTTGCGCCCGACCTTGCGAGCAACGAGGAGGCCGTCGAGGTCGTGCTTTCGGCGATCGAGAAGGCCGGGTACCGCCCCGGCGAGGACGTGGCCCTGGCGATCGACGCTGCCTCGACCGAGTTCTTCGAGGATGGGGAGTACGTGTTCCGCTGGTCGACCAAGGAGCGGCGCGACGCGCGCGGGATGATCGACTTCTGGGAGGGGTGGACGCGGAGATACCCGATCGTGTCGCTCGAGGACCCGCTGGAAGAGAACGACTGGGAGGGTTGGAAGGCGCTCACCGAGCGGATCGGCGAACGTGTCCAACTGGTGGGCGACGACCTCTTCGTCACCAGCTCCCAGCGGCTCGAGCGTGGGATCCGGGAAGGAGTAGCCAACGCGATCCTGGTGAAGGTGAACCAGATCGGGACGCTGACCGAGACGCTCGAGGCGATGCGGATAGCCACCGGAGCGCGCTACAACTCGGTCGTGTCGCATCGTTCGGGGGAGACCGAGGATACCTTCATCGCCGATCTGGCGGTGGCGACCGGAGCGGGGCAGATCAAGACGGGGAGCGCCAGCCGCACCGACCGCGTGGCCAAGTACAACCAGCTCCTCCGGATCGAGGAGGAGCTGGGGGCCGGCGCGACCTATCCGGGGACGCGACTTTGGGGCGGCTGAGAAAGGTGCTCCTGCCCGCCGCGCTGCTGATCGGCGGCTATTGGGCCGTGTTCGGTGGCGAATACACCGTGCTGGATGTGCTTCGGGCACGCGCGCAACGCGCCGCGGAGGAGGCCGAGGTGGCACGGCTCGAGGCCGCGATCGACGCGCGCGCGGCGCGCGCGGACTCGCTCGCGAGCGATTCGGAGACCCTCGAGCGGATCGCGCGCGAGCAGTACGGCCTGATCCGCGACGGGGAACTGCTGTATCGGTTCGCGCCGGCCGAGGGCGGCGCGGCCGATACCGTTACTCCGTAGCGGCTCGCCCACTCTCCTCCACCATCGCCCCCACCTCGAGCGTGGCCGCCTCGAGCCGGCGC
>CAUZJY010000116.1:0-5717 GCA_963580305.1 Gemmatimonadales bacterium UBA6960 | reverse complement strand
CGGGCGCTTCCTCGGCGGGCTCGCCCCCTTGTCGGCGCCGGATCTGGGAGCGGTCGCGATCCGTGCGGCGGTCGAGCGCGCGGGCATCGACGCGGGCGAGGTGGACGAGGTGATCATGGGGCACGTTGTCACCGCGGGAGCGGGACAGGCGCCGGCCCGCCAGGCGGCCATCCGGGGGGGCGTGCCCGCGAGCGTGCCCGCGCTCACCGTCAACAAGGTGTGTGGCTCGGGACTCAAGGCCGTGATGCTCGCCGCGCAGGCGATCTGCGCGGGCGACGCGCGGCTCGTCGTGGCGGGCGGAATGGAGTCCATGTCCAACGTGCCCTACTACCTGCGCGGGCTGCGCGAGGGCGTGAAGCTCGGCGACCAGACCGTGCAGGACGGGGTGGTCCTCGACGGTCTCTGGTGTGCGTTCGGGTACTGCCACATGGGCGGGCACGCCGAGTACACCGCGCACAAGGCGGGGGTGACGCGCACCGAGGCAGACGCATTCGCACTCGAGTCACACCGCCGTGCAGTGCGTGCCGCCGATTGTGGCAAGTTCGCGCGCGAGGTCGTGCCGGTGGAAGTGCAGGGCAGGAAGGGCGCGACCGTGGTGGACACCGACGAAGGGCCGCGGCGCGACACGAGCGCGGAGGCGCTCGCCAAGCTCCGGCCGGCGTTCCCGAAAGACGCACCCGAGGGGATCGAGGAGCTCGTGGTCACGGCGGGCAACGCGCCGGGGCTCAACGACGGCGCCGCGGCGCTGGTGCTCTGCTCGCTGGCGTACGCGGAGGCGCACGGGCTCCCGATCGAGGCGCGTGTCACCGGCTACGCTGCGGGGGCGATGGATCCGCGCGACCTCTTCTTCGCTCCCGTGGTCGCGGTCGAGAAGCTGCTACGGCAGGAGAAGAAGCGGATCGACGACTACGGGCTGATCGAGCTGAACGAAGCGTTCGCGGTGCAGGCGATCGCGGACATGCGCGCGCTCGGGATGGATGCGGAGCGGGTGAACGTGCACGGCGGGGCGGTGGCGCTCGGACATCCGATCGGCGCGTCGGGCGCGCGCGTGTTGGTCACGCTGCTCGCCGCGATGGCCGATCGCGGAGTGGAGACCGGGCTCGCGACCCTGTGCCTGGGCGGCGGGAACGCGGTCGCGCTTTCGGTGGCCCGATCCTGACCACTACTACGCACCTCACCGCCTGGGGCGTGCTCTGGCGGGTGCTGCTGTTCGTGGCGCTCTGGCTCGCGCTGGTGATCGTGACCGGGCCGCTCGCGCCCCCACGGCTTCCCTGGTCGAGCGTGCCCATGCTGCTGGCCGCGCTGGTGGCGGGGTGGCTGCTCCTGCGCATGGACGGCGGGCCCCCGGGCGAAGCCTGGGGCGCGCCCGCCGCACTCGGATTCCCCCTCCGGCTCCGCGGGCGCGCCGGCCCACTCCCCGGACTGGGCGCGGGGCTCGCGCTCGGGGTGGCGGTCGCGCTGCTCGCGGTGGTGTTGATCGCGCTCGTTGGAGCGCTCCGCTGGGCGCCGGACCGCGGAGACCTCTCCGACTGGATGCGGATCGGCGCCGCGACGCTCTGGCTGCTCGCCATTCCGGCTGCGGCCGAGGAGGCGCTCCTGCGCGGCTATCCGCTCTGGCTGCTCGCCGGCGCGTGGGGTCCGTGGCCGGCGATTCTCCTCACCTCGGCCGTGTTTTCCCTCCTGCACCTCGCCAATCCGGAGGTGGGGTGGGTCGGGCTCGTGAACATCGCCGCCGCCGGGGTCTTCCTCGGCGCGCTCTGCCTGCGTACGGGCGGGCTCTGGTGGCCCACCGGCGCGCACCTGGGATGGAACTGGGCGCAGGCCTTCCTCGCAGACGTGCCCGTGAGCGGGCTCGAGCTGGTGGACGCGCCGTTGCTCGAGCCCTGCTTTGCGGGTCCCGCCTGGCTGAGCGGCGGCGCGTTCGGTCCGGAGGGAAGTGTGCTCACGACCGCGGCGATGCTGGCGGCTGCGGCCTGGACCTGGCGCACCCCACGCCTCGCATCCGAAGCTCAAGGTAGGCGGGACCCAGGCGGCACGGAGGGGGAGTGAATGGAGACCCGGCGGATCGCGGTGGTGGGCGGCGGCACCATGGGGAACGGGATCGCACACATCTGCGCGGTCGCGGATATCCGCGTGCGTCTGGTCGACGTCTCTTCCCAGGTACTGGACCCGCGCTGGCGACCATCGGCCGCAACCTCGATCGCCAGGTGAAGAAGGGCGTGCTCGATCCTGACGGGCGCGCGGCCGCGCTCGCGCGCATCGAGACCGCGACTGAGGTGACCGGGTTCGTAGCGGACGCCGATCTGGTGATCGAGGCCATCCCCGAGCGAGTGGAGCTCAAGCGGGAGCTGTTCGCGGCGCTCGACCGTGCCGCCCCACCCGCCGCGATCCTCGCCAGCAACACCTCGTCGATCTCGATCACCGAGATCGCGTCACACACCCACCGCCCCGACCGGGTGGTGGGAATGCACTTCATGAACCCGGTTCCGCTGATGCAGCTGGTCGAGGTGATCCGCGGCCTCGCCACCAGCGACGCGACCACGGCTGCCGTGATGGAGCTGGCGCGCCGGCTCGGGAAGACTCCCGTCGAGGTGAACGACTTTTCGGGCTTCGTGTCGAACCGCGTGCTCATGCCGATGATCAACGAGGCGGCCTTCGCGCTCATGGAGGGGGTCGCCGCGCCGGAGGCGATCGACACGGTCATGAAGCTCGGGATGAACCACCCGACGGGCCCCCTCGAGCTGGCCGACCTGATCGGGCTGGACACCTGCCTCTACATCCTCGAGGTTCTCCATCGGGACCTGGGCGACGACCGCTACCGTCCGTGCCCACTCCTGCGCAAGCACGTCGCCGCGGGGTGGCTCGGACGGAAGACCGGGCGCGGATTCCACAGCTATCCCGAGGCGCGCGTCGGCGCATGAGGCTCTCCGCCGAGCTGCGCGAGATCCGCTCGCTCGCGCGCGAGTTCACCGAACGCGAGATGCGTCCGCACTCGCCGGAGTGGGACGCGGCCCGCGCGCTCGATCCGGGCGTCTTTGGCCAGCTCGGCGAGCTGGGCTTCCTCGGCATGACGGTGCCGGGCGAGCACGACGGGCTCGGGCTCGATCCGCTGACTTACCTGGTGGTGCTGGAGGAGCTGGCCCGGGGCGATGCCGCGGTGGCGCTCGCGGTCTCGGTCCACAACGGGCCGGTCGCCTCGCTGCTCGCCCGCCACGGCACCGAGGCGCAGCAGCGCGCGCTCCTCCCCGCGCTTGCCGCGGGTGAGCGCGTTCGCGCTTTCCGAGCCGCTCGCGGGGAGCCTCGCGGGGAGCGATATCTCGGCCGTCGCGACGCGCGCGCACCCGGACGGGACCGGCTGGTGTCTCACCGGAACCAAGCGCTGGGTTACGAACGGCGAGCGGGCCGGGCTGGCGGTCGTGTTCGCGCGCACCGCGGACCGGGCCCTGGGTGCGTTCCTCGTCGAGCTGCTCGCCGACGGCTGGCGGGTCACGCACCGGGAGCGCACGATGGGGCTGTGCGCGTCGGAGACCGTGACGGTCGAGTTGGAGGGAGTGCGGGTACCTCACGACCGCGCGCTCGGCAACCCGACCGGCGGGCTCTCCCTTGCGCTCGAGGCGCTCGACGTTGGGAGGCTGGGCGCGGCGGCGCTGGCGGTCGGCCTGGCGCAAGCGGCGCTGGAGCACGCGGCTAGCTACGCGCGGCAGCGCGAACAGTTCGGGCGGCCGATCGCGGCGTTCGGGGGGATCCAGGAGAAGCTCGCCGAGCTGGCGCGGCGGGTGACCGTGGCGCGCGCGGTGACGCACGCTGGGGCCGCGCGTTTGGCCGACGCCGCGCTCGCGGGCGGCCAGGACGCGGCCGAGCCCGACCTCGATGGGGTCGCCGCCTGGGCCGCGATCGCCAAGCTCACCGCAGGCGAAGCTGCCATGTGGGTGACCGATGAGGCCGTCCAGGTGTTCGGCGGGTACGGATACATGCGTGAGTATCCGGTCGAGAAGCTGATGCGGGACGCCAAGGGAACCGAGATCTTCGAGGGCACGAGCGAGATCCTGCGCGTGGGGATAGCCCGTGCGCTGATGCGGGACCACCAGTAAGCACACCTCCCTACGGGAATCGATCGATGTACGAGCACCTGCGCAGCGCCGATCCCGAGCTGTTCGAAGCGATCCGGAACGAAGCGGTCCGACAGTCGACCCAGCTCGAGCTGATCGCGAGCGAGAACTTCGTGTCGCGCGCCGTGCTGGATGCGCTCGGCACGGTGCTCACCAACAAGTACGCGGAGGGGCTGCCCGGGAAGCGGTACTACGGCGGCTGCGAGTGGGTGGACGTGGCGGAGAACCTCGCACGCGAGCGCGCCAAGGAGCTGTTCAGCGCCGACCACGCCAACGTCCAGCCGCATTCCGGGGCGCAAGCGAACCAGGCTGTCTATCTGACGTTCCTCGAGCCTGGCGACGCGCTCCTAGGGATGAACCTGAGCCACGGCGGCCACCTGACGCACGGCTCGCCGGTGAACTTCTCGGGGATGTTCTTCAAGGTATCGGCGTACGGCGTACGGGAATCCGACGACCGCATCGACTACGACGCCCTGCGCGAGCAGGCGCGGCGGGAGCGCCCGAAGCTAATTATCGCCGGGGCGAGCGCGTACCCGCGCACCATCGACTTCGCTGCCTTCGGCGAGATCGCGCGCGAGGTGGGCGCGGTTCTGATGGTCGACATGGCGCACATCGCGGGACTGATCGCAGCCGGCATCCATCCGAGCCCGATTCCGCACGCGGACGTGGTCACCACCACGACGCACAAGACGCTGCGCGGCCCACGCGGCGGGATGATCCTGTGCCAAGCCGAGTACGCCAAGGCGATCGACAAGATGGTCTTCCCCGGGCTGCAGGGCGGGCCGCTCATGCACGTGATCGCGGCTAAGGCGGTGGCGTTCAAGGAGGCGCTCGAGCCGAAGTTCACGAGCTACGCGCGGCAGATCGTCGCGAACGCGAAGGCGCTCGCGGAGGGGCTGATGGAGCGGGGCTTCCACCTGGTGAGCGGCGGCACGGACAACCACCTGTTGCTGGTCGACCTGCGGAAGAGCCACGGCGAGCTGACCGGCAAGGATGCCGAGGCCGCGCTCGAGCACGCGGGGATGACCGTGAACAAGAACACCGTTCCCGGGGAGACGCGCTCCCCCTTCGTGACCTCCGGGCTGCGGATCGGGACGTCCGCCCTCACAACACGGGGGGTGACCGAGCCCGAGATGGCGCTGATCGCCGGCTGGATCGCGGAGGCGCTTGAGGCCCCCGCGGACGAGGCCTGTCTCCGCCGGGTGCGTGGCCGGGTCACGGAGCTGTGCGAGGCCTTCCCGCTCTATCCCGAGCTGGCGGTCGCCCGGTGAGCTGCGGAAGCTGCGCCTTCGCTCCGCTGCGGCGCGTCCTCGCTTCGTCCGGCGTGGGGCGGCCTGCCTCCTCAATCGGCCCGGCGCCGGTCGTGAGCCCTGGCGTGTGCTCCGGCTGCCTGTAACATTCCTCCCCATGACGGACCTGCAGTTCGCCGAGGAGATCCTCCTCCAGCTCCAGGAGAAGAACCCGCGCTTCCACGGGAAGGCGTATCTCTTCCTCCTCTCCGCCCTGCACCACGTGATGAAGGGGTTCGAGCGGCCGCGCCACATCTCCGGCCAGGAGCTGGCGGAGGGGGTGCGGGAGCTCGCGCTTGAGCGCTACGGCCCGATGGCG
>CAUZJY010000115.1:0-5812 GCA_963580305.1 Gemmatimonadales bacterium UBA6960 | reverse complement strand
GATCTCCTCGGGGATCTGATCGGGGAGGCAGCGGACCGGCACCTCGTGGATGATCTGCTCGAGGGTGCCGCCCTCGTTGCGCACGCCCGCGGGGACCCCTTCCAGGTTCACCGGGACCTCGACCTCGAGCTTGACCCCCTTCTGAATCTTGTAGAAGTCGATGTGCAGCAGATCGGGGCGGACCGATGCAACCTGTACCTCGCGTACCAGCACCTGGATCTTGTCCTCGCCCTCGACGGTGAGCTCGATGATCGTGTTCTCGACCGAGATCTGCTGAAAGAGGTGGGCGGCCTCGCGCGCGGAGACCGAAAGCGGCAGCGGCTCCTGGCCCTTTCCATACAGAATGGCAGGCACGTGTCCGGTTGCCCGCAGCTTGCGGTTCGCTCCCTTGCGGATGCCTGCGCGCTTCTCAGCGTTCAACGTCGCCTGAATGGCCATGTGTCACCTGCGTTCCTTGGGCGGGCAGACGCCCGCGGTTCAGGAGCGGCCGGAGAGGCCGCTCATTCTGTTTCCTTGATCTCAAACAGCGCGCTTACCGACTCGTTCGAGTGGATGAAGCGGATCGCGTCCGCCAGCAACTCCGCAATCGAGAGCACGGTGAGGCGCGGGAAGCGGCGTTCCTCCGGGATGTGGATCGTATTGGTCACGACCAGTTCCTCGAGAGGCGCCGCCGACAGGCGCTCGGCGGCCGGTCCCGACAGCAGCGCATGGGTGGCCACCGCGTACACCTTCTTCGCTCCCCGCTCCACCAGGGCGTGCACCGCGTTGGCAATCGTGCCGCCCGTATCGATCATGTCGTCGGTGAGGATGCAGGTCTTCCCCTCCACCTCCCCCACCACGCTCATCACCTCCGACGAGTTCGACGCCGGCCGCCGTTTGTCGATGATCGCGAAGGTCGCGCCCAGCCGCTTCGAGTAGCCGCGCGCCATCTTCGCCGATCCCACGTCGGGCGCCACCACCGCCAGCTCCTTGAGCCCCTTGTCCCGGAAGTAGCGGGTGAACACCGGGGCTGCGTACAGGTGATCCACAGGGATGTCGAAGAACCCCTGCATCTGGTGCTGGTGGAAGTCGATCGCGAGCACCCGATCGGTTCCGGCCGCCACCATCAGATTCGCCATCAGCTTGGCCCCGATCGCCACCCGGGGCTGGTCCTTCCGATCCTGCCGACCATACCCGAAGTACGGCACCACCGCCGTCACGCGCGCCGCCGAGGCGCGCTTCGCCGCGTCGACGAGGAGCAGCAGCTCCATCATGCACTCGGCGGGCGCGTTCGTCGGTTGGAGGATGAAGACGTCGCGTCCGCGCGCGTTCTTGTCGATCCGGACGAACAGCTCGCCATCAGCGAAGTTCTGGATCGTCGCCGTGTCGATCGATGTTCCGAGGCGTTGCCCGATCTCCTCAGAAAGTTCGAGGTTGGATCGTCCGGACACGAGCAGGAGCGGGCCGTGCCGGAAGGTGTCGTCCATGGGGTCCGCTCGGCTCGCATTCCAGTGATACGGGGGCGCAGCCCCTGTCGAGACAGCCTGCAAAACTAGCCTGGTAACCTAGAGGAGGCGCCGGGGAGGCGTCAACGCAGCCTGCGGCGGGTTTCGGGCGCGAGATCTGCACCGACACCTATCATGGCATACACGGGTAGGCAGCGCCGCACCCATGCCCGCGCCTCTCAGGCACACAACCCAGCCCATGCGCGACCACCATCACAGGGACCCCGCAGGGAAGATCCTGCTCCGTCCCTTCCAGAGCTTCTTCGCGCAGGAGTCCGCGAGCGGGATCCTTCTGCTCGCCGCGGCCCTCGTTGCGCTGGTGTGGGCCAACTCGCCGCTCGCGCCGGCATACTTCGAGATCTGGGAGACGCACCTGGTGGTCGGAGTCGGCGACCTCGTGCTCGACCAGAGCCTGCACCACTGGATCAACGACGGCCTCATGGCCGTGTTCTTCTTCGTGGTGGGGCTCGAGATCAAGCGCGAGGTGCTCATGGGCGAGCTGGCCGCGCCCCGGAAGGCCGCGCTCACCGTAGCGGCGGCCCTGGGCGGGATGGCCATGCCCACGCTCGTGTACGCTCTGCTGAACGCGCGGGGTGTGGGAGCAGCCGGATGGGGAATCCCGATGGCCACCGACATCGCGTTCGCCCTCGGGGTCCTCGCGCTGCTCGGCAGTCGGATCCCGCTCTCGCTCAAGGTGTTCGTCACGGCGATCGCCATCATGGACGATCTCGGAGCGGTCCTGGTGATCGCGTTCTTCTACACGGCCGAGCTGAGCTGGGGCGCCATCGAGCTGGCCGCCGTGATGTTGATCCTCCTGGCGCTGCTGAACCGGGGCGGGGTCCTGCGGCCGCTCCCGTACGCGCTCCTCGGAGTGGTGCTCTGGCTAGCCTTCCTGGCGTCCGGCGTCCATGCCACGATCGCGGGGATACTCCTGGCGCTGACGATCCCCGCCCGGCGCGCGATCGACGACACGGAGTTCCTGCAGCGCACCGAGCTGCTGGTCGCGGAGTTCGCGGAGGCGGCGGATCCCGGGCTGGCGGTTCCGACGCCCGATCAGAGGAACGCTCTGCACTCCCTCGAGGTGGCGGTCCGCGACGTCGAGGCGCCGCTCCCCCGGATCGAGCACGCGCTGCACCCCTGGGTGGCGTTCTTCATCATGCCGGTCTTCGCGCTGGCGAACGCAGGTGTCTCCATCGGTGGCGACCTGGGCGCGGTGTTCGGCAGCCCCATCAGCCTCGGAGTCATCCTCGGGCTCTTCCTCGGGAAGCCGGTGGGGATCCTCACCGCCTCCTGGATCGCGGTCCGCACCGGCCTCGGCGATCTCCCCTCCGACATCCGGTACCGGCATCTGTGGGGGGTGTCGCTCCTCTGCGGGATCGGGTTCACGATGTCGCTCTTCATCGCCACCATCGCCTTACCCGACCACCGGCTCCTAGACACCGCCAAGATCGGCATCCTGACCGCTTCCCTCCTCTCCGGGATCGCGGGGGCTCTCATCCTGGCCCGCGCCGGCGCGCCCACCGAAGGATGATCCTCTTCTCCTTCGTCATCGGCGGAGCCGAGCTGCTGGTGCGCGGCGCTCGCGCTGGACGGTCGGATAGGTCGGATGAACGGAGCGATCCTCTTCGCCGGGATCGTCGCGCACACCGTCTTCCTCGTGCGGCAGAGCCGCCGCGAGACGGCCGCCGTGGCCGAGGAGTACGACGAGGCGTTCGGCCCGTCGCCTGCGCGGGGAAGCTCCTGGGCCGTGAACGTCGCCCTGGTCGTGCTGGGGCTGACGCTGCCGGTCCTGGGCGCCCGCTGGCTGGTTGCCGCGGCCGTCGACCTGGCCGAGGCGCTGGGGGTGAGCGAGCTGGTGATCGGGCTCACCATCATGGCGGCGGGCACCTCGCTCCGCGAAGTCGCCACCTCCGTCCTCGCGAGCGTGCAGGGCGAGCGCGACATCGCGGTCGGAAACGTGGTAGGCAGCAACCTCTTCAACCTGCTGGCGGTGGGGTTCGGCAGCCTGCTGTCCCCCGAAGGAGTGCCCGTTTCGCCGGGGGCGCTCAGCTTCGACATGCTCGTCATGATCGGCGCCGCGGTGGCCGCCCTCCCAATCTTCTTCACGCGCTACATGATCGCCCGCTGGTGAGGGTGCCGTCTTCCTGGGCTACTACGTCGCATACCCCGTCCATCTCGTGCTCGACGCCACCGAGCACGCGCAGCTTCCGGCGTACGGGGCGGCGATGGTCTGGTTCGTCCTCCAGCTCACGGCGCTCACCCTGGCGGTGCTGGCGATCCGCGCCCACCGGGAGAAGCGACGCGACTCACCCGAGCCGCCCTGACGCCGGCCGTGCGTCGGCCGGAGGGGAGCCTCACGGTGCGAGCTCGAGCACGAGGTCGCGCGTGATCTCCGCGCGCCCCGGCGCGCGCAGCTCGAGTCGCACGCGATAGCGTCCAGGGGGGAGCGGAGGCAGCTCGAGCTCGACGCTGCGTAGCGCGGGGCTGGTCCGCTCGGGCCCGGCCTCCCTCCACTCGAGCCGCTGAGTGCGTTCCAGCCCGATCAGGCGCAGCCAACGCGCGGCCCGCCGCAGCACGCCCTCGTCGGCCCTGGAGACGGTGAGAGTGTAGGAGAGCTCCTCGTCACGGTAGCCGATTCCGAACAGCTCCCACGCGACGCCGATCCGCTCCCCCGTGCGGATGCGGCGGCTCGGCAGCGCCCGAGTGGCCGCGTCCTCCAGCGAAGCCTCCGGTGAGAGCGCGCCGTCCACGAGCAGCAGGTCGGAGACGGTGAGGACGTCTGGGGGGAGCGGCGGTCGGTCGATCCCTACGCGCGCACGACCGGCGCGCCGGCGAGAACACCTCGAGGCTCGCGACCCACCTCCCGGCGGGCGCCTCGAGCAGGAGCCCTCCGCTCTCTCCTCCGACGGCACGCACCTCGTGGACCGGGCCGGCCTGATCGTCCGGGGAGATGAGAAACAGCCCGGCCTCGTCAGGAAGGCCGCGCCAGATGGGTGGGACGCTGTCGCGCGCGGGATGGGCGTGTCCGTCGTGGCGGCTCGTGTCCTCGGGCAGGGCCCAGGCGCCGACCACGGCGATGCGTTCGCCACGCGGGAAGACGGCCACCCGCCCTGCTCCAGGGAGCACGACCGCCGCGTACTGGGGCGCGTGCGTGGCGCGCGGGCATCGCGGGTCGGGAATCCACCCGGCCTCCGGCGCGGCCCAGGGGTCTTCGAGCGCTTCTCCGGGAGGCATCAAGGGGCGCCGCTCGGGGTGGTGCCGGCCGATCGCCGCCGCCGGTTCCGCGAGCGCGTAGGGGCTGGGCTCCGCGCGCTCCCAGGCGACCTCCCATCCATAGCGCACGGTCAGCTCCTCCAGGTCGGAGCCCCAGCTCATCCCATACGGGTTGCGCGCCCGCTCGCGGATGCGCGAGACGGTGCGCCGCGCCCAGTGCTCCGTCAGCCGATCGTTGCCGGGAACGATCAGGAGGGGATCGGCGAGCGCCCACACGCCGCGCATGCGGCCAGCCCTCTCGCCCGGAGACAGATCGGACCACCACCTCCGGCCGGCATCGTCGAGCACGAGCTCCGGATCCCACCACGCGGCCGCCTCGCGCTCCTCCATCGCGTCGAGCGCGCGGAGGAACGCGGACCCCGCTTCGGGAAAGCGGCCGAGCGCGTGCAGCGCGAGGCCCTGGAGAGCAGCGCACCAGGCTTCCCCGATGGTGCAGGCACGGGCACGCTCGAGCGCCTCCTCCCAGCGCCCCGCCTCCCCCAGATAGAAGACGTGCTGACCTGCGACCCACGGGTCCTCCGGCGCGAGCGCGCCGGCCTCCGCGAGCGCACCGATCAGCCCCTCGCGGGCCGCTCGCGTCCGCGGATCCTCGGGGCCCGGGTACCAGTCCCCTCCTTCGTCGTGGCGGAAGCACATACGCCCGACGATCTCATCGCACGGGCCGCCGCCGCGGTTGATATCCGGTCGCGCTCGAAGCGCGCCTGCGCGGTCCACGCGCCCTCGATCGCCTCGGCGGCGGCCGGACGCGGCCAGGCCGCCGTCAGGGCGAGCAGGACCGAGCGGGCACGCGCTAGCATTGCACCTCCGAAAGCATTGCGGGGGGCGCCCCTCGGGCGCCCCCCGCAACATACACCCACAGCACCGTCCCGCGGCTGCGAGCCCCTCTGCCGTACCTACACGTTCAGCGGCTCCGACATCGGGGTCACGCGACCTGCTCGTCCATCTCGCCGGTGCGGTAACCCTCCTCGCCGTGCAGCACGACGTCCAGCCCGACCCCCTCTTCGGCCACCGGGCGCCGGAGCTGGACCACCGAGCCGATCACCTTGAGCAGCACG
>CAUZJY010000114.1:0-5857 GCA_963580305.1 Gemmatimonadales bacterium UBA6960 | reverse complement strand
GCCGGGCGACCTCCTCGAGCGCGGGATCCACGCGCCCCAACCGCTCGAGCGTGTCGCGCGCCTGGGCGATCCGGTCCGAGACCGCCCCCTCGCCCGCGTAGAGCCGCTCGTGCAAGGCGCCGGTCTCGCCGGCGAGCTCGGCCGCGTGATCGAGCCGTCGCGCCTCCTCGTCCAGCGCGCGGTCCTCCTCGGGTCCGAGCCGCGCGTCCGCGATCTCATCGCCCTGGAAGCGGAGGAAGTCGGCGCGCGCCTCCAGCTCGCGCCGCCGCGCCTCGGCCTGCTCGAGCCGCCCGAGCAGCCGGACGCGCTCGGCTTGCGCCTCCGCCACCTCGCGCGCGAGGTGGCTCGCACCGGCGAACCCATCCAGGATGCGGCGCTGCTCCTCGCTCTTGAGCAGCGTCTGATGCTCGTGCTGGCCGTGCAGGTCCACCAGCACGGAGCCCAGCTCGCCGAGGAGCGCCGCCGTTGCGGGCGAGCCGTTCACCCAGGCCCGGTTGCGCCCTTCTGCGGCAACCTCCCGTTTCAGGATGATGACCCCGTCCTCTGGCTGCACGCCCAGCTGGTCGAGCCGGGCGATCAGATCGGGGCGGCTCTGCACGTCGAACTCTCCCTCGACCACCGCCCGCTCCGCGCCCGCGCGCACGACCTCCGCGGTGGCGCGCTCGCCGAGCAGCAGCGACAGGGCGCCGACCAGAATCGACTTCCCCGCCCCGGTCTCGCCTGACAGCGCCGAGAGCCCCGCGCCCAACTCGACGCTCACGTCGTCCAGCACGGCGTAGTCGCGCACACGGAGATGAGTCAGCACGCGGGAGGGTCCGGGGAGCAAGCCGGAGGGCGCATCACGGCAGAATCATAGAGCACGCTCGGGGCCGCTCTCAATGCCACCCTGGGTACCGGGAAGGGCCCAGGAGGCCCCCTGACCCTCTCGCCGCGTGATCGACCCGGGAGAGGATTACCTCCCCTCCAGGGGGCGCACGGCCCAGCTGAGCTTGCGCTGCAGGGTCGAGAAGAAGCTCTGCCCGGGAAAGCGCACCAGCTGCACGTGCGGCTCCCCCTTCTCGACCCGCACTGCCTCGCCGTGGCCGAGCCCCCGCACCTCCTGGCCGTCCACGGTCAAGATCAGGTCCTGTTCCGGGTCGACCGCGCGGATCGTCACCTTGCGCGACGCGGGAATCACGAGCGGCCGCACCGCCAGCGTGTGCGGGCAGATCGGCGTCACCACGAGGCACTCCATTGACGGATGCACGATCGGCCCGCCGGCCGAGAGGGAGTAGGCGGTCGATCCGGTCGGGCTGGACACGATCACGCCGTCGCCCATGATGCTGCCGATCTCCTCGCGCCGGATCCCCCCCTCCACCCAGAGGTCGACCCGCGTCACCCGCGCCGCGACCGCGGCCTTGTGCACCACGAAGTCGTTGAGCGCGTAGTACTCGTCCACTTCCTGCCCGCGATCGTCCAGCACCCAGGCCCTCAGGGTGAAGCGCTCGTCGAGGAAGTAGTCGCCCGCGGCGAGGCGGTCGAGGGCGGCCTCCAGCTCCCCCTCCCCAGCGGAGGTGAGGAAGCCGAGGTTGCCGGTGTTGACGCCGAGCAGAGGGAGTCCGAGATCGAGCACGGTGCGGGCCGCGCGCAGCAGCGTTCCGTCTCCGCCGAGCGAGAGGATCATATCGACCCGGTCGCGGGACAGGTCGATCGGATTAGTGTCAGGAGCGTAGTCGGCGATCGCCCGCTCGAAGCAGACCTCCATACCTCGCCCCTCTGCGGACCGCCGTACGCGATCGAGCAGGGCATCCAGCCCCAGATGCCGCTCGCGCACGATCACTCCGATCCGGCGAGGCGCCGGCCGGGTCAAGCGCTCTCCCGCACCACCCGTCGGATTGGAACGGTCTCCGCCAGCGTGCGCACGCGCGCCGAGATGCCGGCCGCGTCGAGGCCGATTTCCGCGAGCAGCTCCTTCCGGCTGCCGTGCTCGATGAATCGATCCGGGATGCCTATCGCTTCCACGCGCACCGCAGCGGGACCGGCCAGCGCGTCGAGCTCGCGCGCCATATAGGCCCCGAAGCCGTTCAGGACCGCTCCCTCCTCGAGGGTGAGCACGGCGGCATGGGTGGCCGCTACCTGCTCGAGCATCGCACGGTCGTACGGCTTGAGGAACCGGCAGTTGACCACAGTGGCGTGGATCCCCTCCTCGGCGAGCGTCGTAGCCGCGGCCAGGGCGGTCCGCACCATCGTACCGGTCGCCAGCATCGCGACCCCGCTGCCCTTCCGCAGCAGCTCCCACGTGCCGTACGGGACCGGCGGCACCTCGCGGATCGGCGGCACCTCGGCAGGCACCGCGTCCCGCGGCCAGCGGATGCTGAAGGGACCCTTCGTGTGGGCGACCCCGGTGCGGAGCAGCCCGAGCAGCTCGACCCCATCCTTCGGCGCGGTCACCGTCATCCCGGGCACGCACAGCATGTAGCAGATGTCGAAGGCGCCGTGGTGCGTGGGTCCGTCCTCGCCCGCGATCCCCGCACGGTCCATGCAGAATACGACCGGCAGGTCCTGGAGCGCGACGTCGTGCACGATCGAATCGAACGCGCGCTGGAGGAACGTCGAGTAGATCGCCACCACCGGGCGGATCCCCTCGGTCGCGAGCCCGGCGGCGAAGGTGACTCCGTGTGCCTCAGCGATGCCGACGTCGAAGTACCGCTGGGGGTGTGCCTTCGAGAAGATGTCCGTGCTGGTCCCGTCGGGCATCGCCGCGGTGATCGCGATCACGCGCGGGTCCTCGCCGGCGAGCTCGGTGAGGGCAGTGCCGAACACCTTCTGGTAGCGTGGCAGCGCCGGCGCCGCCGAGCCCTTCTTCTTCCCGTGGCCAGTGATCTTGTCGAACGGGCTCGCTGCGTGCCACGTCCACGGATCCTCCTCCGCGAGGTGGAATCCCTTCCCCTTTCTGGTGATCACGTGCACGAGGATCGGCCCCTCGAGCCTGCGCACGCGGGCGAGTGTCTCGAGCAGCGCGTCCAGATCGTGCCCCTCGACCGGCCCCACGTAGCGGAAGCCCAGCTCCTGGAAGATCATCCCGGGGGTGAGCATGTGCTTGAGGCTCTCCTCCAGCTTGCCCACGGCCTCCTCCATCAGCGCTCCGAGGCTGGTGGGCACCCGGTGCAGCGCCTCCTTCACGACACCGCGCACCTTGTTGTAGGCGGGGTTTGTGATCATCCCCGTCAGGTACTTGTTCATCGCGCCCACCGCGGGCCCGATCGACATGTCGTTGTCGTTCAGGATCACCGTGAAGTCGCGGCCGGTGTGGCCCGCGTTGTTGAGCGCCTCGTACGCGAGCCCGCATCCCATCGCGGCGTCGCCGATCACCGCAACCACCTCGAAGTCGTCCCGGTTCAGGTCGCGCGCGGTCGCGACCCCCCAGGCGGCGGAGATCGAGGTGGCCGCGTGACCGGCGCCGAACACGTCGTACGGCGACTCGTCGCGGCGCAGGAAGGGAGCGAGCCCGTGGCGCGTCCGGATAGTCGGGAAGCGCTCGTTGCGCCCGGTCAGGATCTTGTGGATGTACGCCTGGTGACCCGTGTCCCAGACCACCTTGTCGCGCGGCGTATCGTACACGTAGTGGAGGGTGACCGTGAGCTCGGCCACCCCGAGGGTGGCACCGAAGTGCCCCCCCTTCTCCGACACGACGTCGACATGGCGCTCGCGGACGGCGGCCACGACCTGGTGCAGCTCCTCACGGGAGAGGGTGCGCAGGTCGGCGGGGCTCTGGATGCGGTCGAGAATGGATGCCACCCGGACGGCTCCTGGGGCGGAGAGGCTCATATGGACGACGAGCACCGAAATCTAAATGTACGCCGGGTCGCCGGTTTGGCGCAGCGGTCGCTCAGATTTCTCCATGCGGAAGGGCCGTCCGGCGATGATTTGCAATAGGCAGTCAGCTAGCGCCGCCGCTCGACCACGTACTCGGCCAGCGCGTGGAGCGCCGGATCGTCGATCCCCGCGCCGGCCAGCGCGGCGCGCGCACGCGCCACCTCCGCGTGCGCCCGGGCGGCCGCATCCTCGAGGCCGTGCACTGCCACATAAGTGGTCTTGTCGAGGGCGGCGTCGGAGGGGTTCTTGCCCAGCTCCTCCGCACTGGCCGTGGCATCGAGCAGATCGTCGGCGATCTGGTAGGCCAGCCCGATCGCCTCGCCGTAGCAGTCCAGCGCCTCGATGACGGGCGCGGACGCGCCCGCCGCCACCCCGCCGATCCGGAGGGCGGCGGTCAGCAGGGCGCCGGTCTTGAGCGCGTGGAGGCGATCGAGCTCGGCGGCTCCCAACCGGGCTCCCTCGGCGCGCAGGTCCACCGCCTGTCCCCCGACCATCCCGCCGGCGCCGGCGGCGCGGCAAAGCTCGGACACGATCCGGCGCCCGGTACCGGGATCGCAGCCGAGCGCGAGCGCGCCGCGCCAGGTCTGGAGCACCGCGAGGGGGATGAGCGTGGCTCCGGCGCGCGCGGTCGCCTCGACTCCGTGCACGCGGTGTGTGGTGGGGTGGCCGCGGCGGAGCTCGGCGTCGTCCATGCACGGCAGGTCGTCGTGCATGAGCGAATACGCGTGGATCAGCTCCAGCGAGGCCGCCAGCTCAGGGATGTCCGGGCTCTCGCCCCCGCACGCCCGGTATGCGGTCACGCACAGCACCAGCCGGAGCCGCTTGCCCTCGGACAGAACCCCGTGGCGGATGGCCGCGTGCAGCGCCTCCGGAAGCAGCGCCTGCGCCTCGCGCACGGCGGCCTCGAGCGCGCGGTCGGCGTGCTCGGCCTGCACACGCAAATATCCCTCCAGGTCGAAGCGCTCGGCGACCGGGCTCACCGCGCGGTCACTCATCCCCGCTCCGCAGCGGACGCGTGCGGTCGCCCTGGAGCAGCTCCTCCACCCTGAGCTCGGCTTCCGCCAGGATCTGCTCGGCTGCCCGCACGTGCGCGACCCCTTCCTCGAAGAGCGCGAGCGCGCGCTCCAGCTCGAGGTCGTCCGCCTCGAGCGCGGACACGATCTGCTCCAGCCGGCGGAGGCGCCCCTCGAGCCCTGGCTCCTCCACGGGCGCGTCCTTCGGCGGCTCGCGACGCCGCTCGCTCACGACTGCTCGTCCGGCTCCGGCCCCAGCGCGTCGCAGCGCACCCGGCCGTCCATCACACGTAGCCGAAAGCGGAGCCCTGGCGGGAACTCCTCGGTCCGCCGCAGCACCTGCCCGCCCTCGCCGAGCGCCACCGCGTACCCACGCCCGAGCGTCGCGAGCGGAGAGAGCGCGTCCAGTTTTCCCGCGGCCGCGCGGAGCGCCTGCCGCCGCCCGCCCACCTGGCGCTCGAGCGCCAGCTCCATCCACTCCGTGGCGCGGAGCACGCGCTGCCGGATGGGCACCGTCCGCCCACGCATCGCTCGCTCCAGCCGCTCCCCCCCGTCGGCGATGCGCCGCCCGCGACGCTCCACCGCGCCCCGGAACGCGCGCGCAAAGCGGATGGGAAGCGTCTCCAGCAGCTCGCCGAGCTGGACCGCGTCCGGGACCGCCGCCTCCGCCGCGGCGGTGGGCGTGGGGGCACGGTGATCGGCGACCAGGTCGGCGATCGTGACGTCGATCTCGTGCCCCACCGCAGAGATGACCGGCAGCGAACAAGCCGCGATCGCACGCGCGACCGCCTCCTCGTTGAAGGCCCACAGGTCCTCGATCGACCCGCCGCCGCGTCCCACGATCAGCACATCCGCCCGACCGCACGCAGAGAGGACGTGGATGGCCTCCGCCACCTCGACCGCGGCTCCTTCGCCCTGAACCCGGCAGGGGCGCACGAGCACGCGCGTCCAAGGCGCGCGCCGGCGGATCACCGTGAGCATGTCGCGCA
>CAUZJY010000113.1:0-5861 GCA_963580305.1 Gemmatimonadales bacterium UBA6960 | reverse complement strand
GCCGATCTGGAGCGCACCTCCCTGCTCGAAGTACTCGACGATCGACTCCACGTCTGCGCCGCCCGCGCGCTCGTGGAACGTCTTCAGTGCGGCTGCCTGGACCAGCTCCCGGGCGATCTTGTCCGAGCCGTGCAGCTCGCCCTCGTACTCGAGCTCTAGCTTGCCGGTGATCGCGGGAAGCGCGGCGTACAGGTCACCGATGCGCGGCACCACGTAGTCCTCACCCACCTGGAGCGCGCGGCGCTCCGCGTTCGAGATCATGCTCTCGGTGATGGTGATCGGCATGCGTTGGCTCACGCCGGAGCGCTGGTCGACCCGCTTGTCTTCGCGCGCGAGGAACGCGATCCGTTCCACCGTTTCGGCGACGAAGTCCGGGATCTCGACACACACGCCCTCGCGCGACGCCCAGGATTCCTGACGCGTGATCTCCATTCCGATCTCGATGGTCTCGGGGTAGTGCGTGCGGATCTCGGCCCCGATCCGGTCCTTGAGGGGCGTGATGATCTTGCCGCGCGCCGTGTAGTCCTCGGGGTTCGCGGTGAATACCATGAGCACGTCGAGCGCGAGCCGGATCGGGTAGCCCTTTATCTGAACGTCTCCCTCCTGAAGGATGTTGAGGAGCCCCACCTGGATCTTGCCCGCCAGATCGGGTAGCTCGTTGAGCGCGAAGATCCCCCGGTTGGCCCGCGGCAGGAGGCCGAAGTGGATGGTCAGCTCGTCGGCCAGAATGTGACCGCCGCGCGCCGCCTTGATCGGATCCACGTCGCCGATGATGTCCGCGATCGTGACGTCGGGCGTCGCGAGCTTCTCGACGTAGCGGTGATCGCGATGCAGCCACTCGATCGGCGCCTCGTCCCCCTTTTCCAGCAGGACCGTGCGGCCGTGCTTAGAGATCGGGTGGAGCGGATCGTCGCTCACCTCGCTGCCCGCGAGGATCGGGATCTCCTCGTCGAGGAAGTCCACGAGCTGCCGGAGGATGCGGCTCTTGGCTTGCCCGCGTAGGCCGAGGAGGGTGAAGTCGTGACGGGCGAGCAGAGCGTTCACGATCTGCGGGACGACGGTCTCGTCGTAGCCCTCGATCCCGGGGAAGAGCCGCTCGCCGGCGCGGAACTTCCGCACCAGGTTCGCGCGCATCTCTTCCTTGATGGTGCGGGGCTGATAGCCGGCGGCCTTGAGCTCTCGGAGGGTGTGTGGGCGCAGTCGAGTCATCGAAACGAGCGGCGGGTCACCGAAGCGAGGTTGACTGGAGCAAGGGTGGTGATTACCGCTACCCCTCCCGCCGCCCGGAGGTCCGGCACACGCACGCCGCGCGCGGCGGGACGCGCGGCCAGAGGCACTCGCATGAGTAGCTTTCCCATCCCGGAGCCGGCCGGACGCGTTCTCCCGCTCGCGCACCAGCCCCCGCTTCCACTTGAGCGGGTGATCCGCGCGGAGCCGCCGGACCCGGAGGCGGTGCCGATGGACGTCCTGTTCGTGGGCGGCGGGCCGGCGGGACTCTCCGGCGCGATCGAGTTGGCGCGGTTGGTCGAGCAGGACGCGCAGCGCGGCGGCAGCCTCGGCGACGTGGAGATCGGGGTGCTCGAGAAGTCGGCGCAGCTGGGCGAGCACTGCCTCTCCGGCGCGGTGGTGAACCCGCGCCCGCTGCGCGAGCTCTTCCCCGACCTGCCCGAGTCGGAGCTACCCTTCCGCGGTGCGGTGGAGGCCGAGGCGGTCTACGTACTCAGCCAGTCGGCGGCCTACCGGATTCCCACTCCGCCCACCATGAGGAACCACGGCAACCGCGTGGCCTCGCTCTGCGAGCTCGTGCGCTGGCTGGGCGAGCGCGCCGAGGCGCTCGGCGTGAACGTCTTCCCTGGCTTCCCGGTGGGCTCACTGCTGGTGGAGGGGAGCAGGGTGGTGGGCGTCCGCACGGTCCCGGCCGGCCAGAGCCGCGACGGCCAGGGTGGGGAGCCGCCCGTGGAGCTGACGGCGCGCGTCACCGTGCTCGCGGAGGGGACGCGCGGGCTGCTCACCCAGAGCTGGCTCCAGTGGCAGGAGATCGAATCGGAGAACCCGCAGATCTACGCCCTCGGGGTCAAGGAGCTGTGGGAGGTAAACCGGCCGCTCGATCGGGTCGTCCACACGCTCGGCTGGCCACTGCCGCGCGACGCCTTCGGGGGAAGCTTCATGTATCCGATGGGGCCTGGGATAGTCGCGCTCGGGCTGGTCGTGGGACTGGACTACCGGAACGCGCGGCTGGACGTGCACGAGCTGCTCCAGCGGATCAAGCGCCATCCGCTCTTCCGCGCGCAGCTCGAGGGCGGCGAGATGGTCGAATGGGGAGCGAAGACCATCCCCGAGGGCGGGTACTACGCCATTCCCGAGCGCCGCCACGGCGACGGATGTCTGATCGTGGGAGACGCGGCTGGCTTCGTCGACGTCCCTTCGCTCAAGGGGATCCACTACGCGATGCAGTCGGGGATCGAGGCCGCGCGCGCGATCTTCCGGGCGCTCCAGGCGAACGATACCAGCGCCCAGGGGCTGCGCTCCTACGACGACGCGATCGACCGCTCGTATGTCATGACCGACCTCGAGCGCACGCGCAACATGCGGCTCGCCTTCAAGCACGGCTTCGTGGGCGGCGGGATCCGTGCCGGGCTGATGACGCTCACGCGGGGCGCATTCCCCCGCGCGCGCATCCCGGTGCCCGAGGACGCTGCCGAGCCGCGCGAGCTAGGCACGCCGGTCAGCGTGACTCCCGACGGGAAGCTCAGCTTCAGCAAGGTCGATGCGGTCTACAAGTCGGGAAACCAGACCCGCGACGACATCCCGTCCCACCTGATCGTCGGGAAGGACGTGCCCGCGGAGGTCGTCGAGCTGTACGTCCACCTGTGCCCCGCAGGGGTCTATGAGCGCGACGGCGACCGGCTGGTCGTGAACGCCTCCAACTGCGTCGACTGCAAGGCGACCGACGTGCTCGGCCCGCGCTGGACGCCGCGCGAGGGCGGCAGCGGTCCGCGCTACCGGCAGATGTAGAATGAAAGACGAGCGCGCCGAGCCGAGGCCCGCCCCGCTCGTGTGCTTCACGCCCCTCGCGCCGTCAGCGCGCGGCCCCTCCGCGCGGTTCCCCAGGCGCTCCGTCGCGCCAGCGGCCTCGCCGCTCCTCCATCTGCTGGCGCAGCTCCTCCAGCTTCGTGGTCTGCTCCGCCGTGAGCACCGCCTTCATCTGCTCCGCGGCTTCGCGCACGTTCTCCTGGATCTGCTGGATCAGCGGATTGCTCGCCGCGTCCGCGCCGCGGGGACGCTCCCCCGATTGCCGGAGCTGCTCCAGCAGCGGGCGATTCTCCTGCTCGAGCTGCTGCCGCATCTCGCGCAGACGGGAGACCTGGTCGTCCGTGAGCTCGAGTCGCTCGCGAAGCCGGAGCAGGTCCAGCATCGGGCCACCGAAGCCCGGCCCGCCGCGCCCGCCCCTTTCGCCGTGCGGGCGTTCCGGCCGCTCGGGGCGCAGCTCGCGGAGCTTGGCCTCCTGAGCGTCGGTGAGCACGCCGCGGATCTGCTCCTGCGCCGTGCGCACATGGTCGCGGATCTGCTCCATCACCGCGCGCGCCGCGTCGCGGCCCGGGCGCTGCTCGTCCGCGGGCCGCAGCTGCGCGCGCAGCGGGGCGTTCGCCGCCTCGAGGTCCTTCATGATCTGCTGGATCTCGGCGACTTGCGCGTACGTCAGCCCGAGCTGCTCCCGCAGCTCGAGGATCCCACCACGCGTCTCGACGCCCCGTCTCTCCGCCAAGCTTCCCGGCGCGAGCGGATCTTCCGGCTCGGCGGGCGTCGCCGCGCAGGCCAGGGTCACCGCGGTCGCGAGCCCCAGGGCGGCAGCTCTGACGGCGTTGCTTCCAATCCTCATCTGAATCGCCCTCCGATTGGTGGTCCGAGGCCGGCCCACCCGGGCTGGCCCGTGTGAGATGGAGACGACGGAGCCGCTCCGGACGTTAAGAGCTGCCAATTCGCGACCGCGCGCTCGGGGTCGATCCCTACAGGACGCACTACCCAGCAAAGGTATCATTGATGCGTGGTCCGCGGCTAATTCCGCGCACCAGCAACCCTGGAAGGGAGGAGCCCATGAAGGCTCGGCTTGGTTCGCTCGTGGCGGCAGGTCTGGTCCCCCTGCTCGCCTCCTGCGGTCCGGTCCGGCATGCACAGCGCGCCGGGCGCGGCGCTGGATGGCGACCTGACGTTCGGGTGGGATCAGGAGTCAGACCGCGCGTACGGCGACCCGCGGCTCGAGGGCAACCGGTTCTTCGAGGACCGTCTGTACGAGGCCATCGAGTGGGAGTTGGCCCTGCGTGGCATCCACTGGACCGATTCCGCCACGCCCGCCCTGCGCGTGCACCATCACCTGAGCCTCACGGATCGTCGCTGGCAGGAGGAGATCGCCGAGGAAGGCGGATACACGCGCACCGAGGAGTTCACGGCCGAGGAGGGGAGCGTGATGGTGCACATCTTGGACGCGATGACTGGCAAGGAGGTCTGGGTCGGATGGGCGCTGGCCGACGTGGACGCTGCGATCGCCGATCCGGACGCGATGCGGTCCTGGGTCTACGCACTGGTGGGCCGGATGTTCGAGTCCTGGCCGGGGGCCGACCGGCTCGCGGACGAACCTTAAGCGTGTCCGCGTCTACTCAAGCTCCATCGCAATCCCTCGCGGCGTGCGCACCAGGCGGGGGGTGATCGTGGGGATCGGGCGGCCGCGGTACGCCTCCAGCGCCTCCTCCGGCGTGTGGAAGGGGAGCAGCGCCTCGAGCATGTGGATGGTGGGGAAGACCATCGGCAGCGTGTCGCGCACGTTCAGCTCGAGCGCCTCGGCGGGGGTGAGCCAGACCGCGGAGCTCAACTCGCGCGGATTGATGAAGGGCTCGGTCTCGGGCGGGACCGCGGCGGCGAAGAAGCGCGTATCGTAGCGGCGTGGCTCGACGACCGGCGTGATCCAGTGCGCTACGTACTCGAGGGCTCCCGCGTGGATGCGCACGTCGAGCCGCTCCAGCGCGCCGGCGAAGCGGGTCGGGTCGGCCAGGACCTCCTCGAGCAGCTCGCGCACCTCCGGGACCGCGGCGGCGCTGGGTGCCGGATGGCCCTGCGCGTCTTGGGCGAGGAGGATGCCGGTCTCCTCGAAGACCTCGCGTACGGCGGCGAGCCAGTAGGCGAGCGCGGGTGGATGCGCGTCCGGCGCCAGCCCGAGCCGCTCGGCAGCCGCCGCCGCCGTAAGCCCGGTGGGCCGCTCCGCGAGCGCGGGGGCCGCGTCTTGCTCGTCAACCCTCCCGCCGGGAAAGACCCACGCGCCCGGGACGAAGCCCGCGCTGCGGACGCGCCGGAGCAGGAGCACCTCGAGACCTGCGGCGCCAGCGCGCACGAGCACGACCGTGGCGGCGGGCCGGGGTGCCACCGGGTGCTCCGGCGGGTGCGCGACCGCGCGGGCGAAGCTCTCCGGCAGCTGGTCGAAGGGGAGCGTCGCGCGCGGGTCGCTCATCGCCGTGCGCCGTCCCGGCCGTTCACGATCGCATGAGACCGGCGCGGTCGAGCCAGCTGGCCACGTCTCCGCCCGTGATGATGCCGGGCAGCTCCCAGTCCTGCGCCACGATCATGCGCCGGGTCTCGTTCTCGCTCATGCGCTCGATCACGTCGTTCATCGGGGAGCTCGGCGACACGATCAGCGTCTCGACCAGCGGCGTCATCACGTCGGCGACCTTCCGGATCTTCCACGCGGAGTGGTCCACCTGTTTGACCTGCGAGAGCGTGATCAGTCCGATCACGATCCCATCGTCGGTCACCGGAAACGAGTTGTACGGCCGGCGCATGAAATAGTCCCGGACCAGCACGTCGAGCGTCAC
>CAUZJY010000112.1:0-5861 GCA_963580305.1 Gemmatimonadales bacterium UBA6960 | reverse complement strand
CTCGACCTTGGCGAGATCCTGTAGATCGCCGGTCACCCGCTTGAGCACCTCGAGCCCGATTTCCGGGTGGGTCACCTGCCGACCCCGGAACATCATGGTCAGCTTGACCTTGTTGCCCTCCTCGAGGAAGCGGCGTGCGTGGCGGAGCTTGAAATCGTAGTCGTGCTCCTCGATCCCCGGCCGGAACTTCACCTCCTTGACCTGCATCGTGTGCTGCTTGCGCCGCGCCTCCCGGCCCGCCCGGGCCTCCTCGTACTTGAACTTCCCGTAGTCCATCAACCGGACCACGGGGGGCCGTGCGTCCGGCGCCACCTCCACCATGTCCAGCCCCTTCGTCGTGGCACGCTCCCGGGCGTCCTCCAGGGAAACTATGCCCACCTGGTTGCCTTCCTCGTCGATCAAGCGGATCGGGCTGATCCGGATCTGCTCGTTGACGCGGATCCGCTTCTCGGTGATAGCCGTGACCTCCGTTGGCGTGGCGGCCGGGGGCCCGTCCCCTGGCGCAAAAAAAACGGCCCGGAAAATCCGGACCAGCGGACGGCGGCCACGTGCGCGCACGCGACCGGCGCCGAGCGACCCGACGATCACAGCGGGCCAGAAGCCCGGTGGATCGCAAAGGTGGAGCCGCGGCGGGCGGCTCACTTCGATCGTTGTCGTCGTTCCATCCCCCCGGGAGGACGCCCCGAGGCAAATGGAAAGCTCGCGCGAGGAGGAAGACGCGTCAACTCACTTGGTGGCGCTCTCTCCGGGCTGGAGGACGAGCCGTTGGGCGGCGTCGGCCGGCGAGCCCCCGTCCCCCATCCGCTCCCTCTCGGAAAGGTCGAAGACGCTCGCCATCGGGTAGGCGGGACCGAATCGCGTTCGCCCGCCCCCAGCGCCACTGTGCCCAGTCCTCCCCCTGCTCATCCCGGACCACCGCGATCACGGCCTGGAGCCCTTCCTCGATCCGCGCGTTGCGCTCGGCCGCAGGCAGACCCCCGTCGCGGATCAGGTCCTCGTCCGCCTCGTCCGTGAACGCGTCCCAGATCGCCGCCGCATCCGCTCAAAGGGATTCACCCGCTTGAACATGAGGGGCGGCGTGTAGTCCGGAGGCTGGACATTGTTGCTCGCCGTAGCGATGAAGCCCCGCTCCGGGTTGAATTCCCGGGGCAGATCCGTGTCCGACAGGCGGCCGGTCCACCGCCCGCACCGCCTCCTCCGTGATGCCCGAGACGTCGAGCTCGGTGGGCACCTCGAGCTCGTCCCACGGATCGGGGCGGGCGCGGCGGTTAGCCTCCTCGACCCAGAGCCTCGCCACGTCGAGGGCGAGCCCCATCTCGTTGGACGCGTTTCCGATGGTAGGATCTCTGGGGGAGCGACTCGCGCGCGAGCGCCTGGAGGGGATTGCGGGAGGATGGACCCGCATCCGCGAGCGAGCAGGCCGTGAGCAGCAGGAGCGCGGGAGCGGAGGGCAGGCACGGGCCGGAGGCATGGGGCCTCCGCGAGCGAGGGAGCAGAAGGACTCAAGGACCTCCAGCGTGAGAGGGCCGCGGCCAACACCGAGCCGGAGACCGGAGGGTCCCGTTGCGAAACCGTCCCGAAAGCGCTGACTATGGTCGGATGCCGCGACGCACCGCCCCCAAGGTGCCGCCCGACTGGGCCGACCTGCCGGACGAGGAGCTGCTTAAGCTCCGCATGTCGGATCTTCCGGTCCGCATCGAGGGGAGCGTGCTGGACGGGCGCATCGAGCAGCTCGAGGCCGAGCTGGAGGCACGCGAGCTCCGCGTGCCCATCCACTTCTACATTTCGGACGCGTGGTTCACGCCGGACGGCTCCGCCTCGCTTGCGGTGCCGTTCTATCTCACCCACCCCCGGCTCGAGCGGCTCGAGAAGGCGCAGATGCTCGAGGTCGAAGGCGGCGACCACGCGTGGTGCATGCGTCTCCTGCGTCACGAGCTGGGGCACGTGGTCGACAACCTCTTCCGGCTCAGGCGCAGGCGGAAGCGGCGTGCGCTGTTCGGCCCCTCGTCCCGACCCTACCCGAAGTTCTACGATCCCAAGCCCTACAGCAAAAGCTATGTCCTGCACATCGACCACTGGTACGCGCAGAGCCACCCGGACGAGGACTTCGCCGAGACCTTCGCGGTTTGGCTCACACCCGACTCCGATTGGCGCCCGCGCTACGCCGGATGGCCCGCGCTGGAAAAGCTGGAGTATGTGGACTCGGTCATGCGGCGCCTGCGCGGTAGGAACCCGCCCGTCACCAGCATCGAGGAGCTCGATCTGCTGCGGCGCTTGCGCCACACCCTCGGACACCATTATCGGCGCAAGCGCCGCATATACGGCATCGACCACCCCGAGTTCAACGACCGTGACCTCCGGCGTCTCTTCTCGGACGCCCCCGAGTACGAAAGCAACATCACGGCAGCGGAGTTCATCCGCCGCATCCGCCAGCCGGCCCGGCGCTTGGTCGCGGGCTGGACGGGGACCTATCAGTACACGATCGACCGGGTGCTACAGGACATGACCGAACGGTGCCAGGAGCTAAAGCTGCGGCTGGCCGTACCGGAGGAGCAGGCGCGCTACGAGTTCACGGTTCTGGTCACCGTGCAGACCATGAACTACCTGCACAGCGGGCAGCACCGGGTGGCCATGTGACGGTCGCCCCGGCCCCGGCAGCACGGTGAAGAAGCACCGCGTCCTGGTACTGGTGGACGAGGACCTGGTCCCACCGAACGTCCCGGCCTCCGAGGTCGAGGACGAGTGGTGCATGGAGTGGGACGTGGTCACCACCCTGCGCCGCCGGGGCCACACCCTGCTCACGATCGGCGTGCATGACGACCTCACCCCCATCCGCCGATCGATCGAGGAGTTCCAGCCCACGATCGTGTTCAACCTCCTGGAGGCGTTCCACGGGGTCGGCATCTTCGACCAGAACGTGGTCAGCTACCTCGAGCTGCTGAAGGTCCCTTCCACGGGGTGCAATCCGCGCGGCCTCACGCTCGCGCGCGACAAGGCACTCGCCCGCAAGCTGCTCGCCTATCACCGCATCCCGTTCCCGGATTTCGTCGTGGTGCCGATGGGCCGAGAGCCAGTGCTGCCCAAGCGGCTTCGCTATCCGCTGATCGTGAAGTCCCTCACCTTCGACGCCTCGATTGGTATTTCGCAGGCATCCGTGGTGGAGAACGAGGAGCAGCTCGACGAGCGGGTCCAGTTCATTCACGACGTGCTGCTCACGCCGGCCATCGTGGATCAGTTCGTGGCCGGCCGCGAGCTCTACGTCGGCGTGCTCGGGAATCATCGGCTGCGCGTGTTCCCCGTTTGGGAGCTGGACTTCAGCAAGATGCCGGAGGACAGCTGGCGGATCGCGACCGCACACGTGAAGGGGAACGCCGAGTACCAGCACCGCCACGGCATCGACACGGGTAAGGCGAACCTCGACGAGAACGTCGCGCTCCGGATCCAGCACCTCGCCAAGCGGACGTACCGCGCCCTGGAGCTTTCGGGATACGGGCGCGTCGACTTCCGCATGGACGCCGAGGGAAGGCCCTACGTGATCGAGGCGAACCCGAACCCGCAGCTCGCCAAGCACGAGGACTTCGCACAGTCCGCGATCCGGGGGAACCTTTCCTACTCGCGGCTGCTAGAGCGCATCCTCGCGCTGGGCGTCCAGTGGCTGCCGCACCGCATGGGCGGGACCGAATAGCGCGCTTCAGTCGAGCTGGCGGCTCGCGATCTCCTCGACCAGCCGTGCGAGGAACTCCTCGCGCGGCATCACCTGCTGCTTCTTCTCGGCGCCGCGCCGGCGTACCGCGACGGTGCCCACCGTCGCCTCCTTCTCGCCGACCACCGCCATGTAGGGGATCTTCTGCAGCTCGGCGTCTCGGATTCGGTACGAGAGCGTGTCGCGGTCGTTCAGCCTCGCGCGGATCCCGGCCCCCTCGAGCTGCGCCACCAGCTCCCGTGCGCTCTCCGCCTGGTGCTCCGAGATCGGGAGCACGCGCACTTGCTCGGGAGCGAGCCAGAGCGGGAACGCACCGGCGAAGTGCTCGATGAGGGTGCCGATGAAGCGCTCGAGCGTCCCGTAGATCGCGCGGTGGATCATGACCGGCCGGTGCGGCCGGTTGTCGGAACCCACGTACTCGAGCTCGAACCGCTCGGGGAGCTGGAAGTCGAGCTGGATGGTAGGGCCCTGCCAGAGTCGGCCGATCGCGTCCCGGAACTGGATGTCGATCTTGGGGCCGTAGAACGCTCCTCCGCCGACGTCGATCTGGAACGCGATCCCCTTGCGCTCGAGCGCGCGCATCAGGATGGCTTCGGCGCGCTCCCAGGTCGCATCGTCGCCCAGCCGATCAGCGGGCCGGGTCGAGACCTCGAAGTCCAGCTCGAAGCCGAACGCGGCCCGGACCAGCCGGTCCACCTGGTCGAGGCAGAGAAAGATCTCGTCCTCTGCCTGATCCAGTGTGCAGAAGATGTGTGCGTCGTCCATGCAGAGCTCGCGTACGCGCAGCAGGCCGTGTAGCGTCCCCGACTTCTCGTTCCGGTAGACGTTCGCGACCTCGGACAGCCGCACCGGCAGATCGCGGTAGCTCCGCTGCTGCGCCTTGAAGATGAGCGCGTGCATCGGGCAGTTCATGGGCTTCACCCGGTAGCGCACGTCCTCGTCCTCGCCCGTCCCCGCGGACATGGCGGGGAACTGGTTGGCCTCGTAGAGCGGCAGGTGCCCCGAGACTCGGAACAGCTCCTCGCGCGTGATGTTAGGTGTGTATACGAGCTCGTAGCCGCTCCTGAGGTTGTCGTCCTCGACTGCGCGCGAGAGCAGCCACTTGAGCCGGGCGCCCTTCGGGTGCCAGAAGACGAGCCCGGGACCGATCATCTCCTGGATGGAGAACAGGTCCAGCTGCTTGCCGAGCACGCGGTGGTCGCGCTTGCGCGCCTCCTCCAGACGGTTCAGGTAGGCCGCGAGATCCGCCTCCTTGAAGAACGCGGTGCCGTAGATGCGCTGGAGCATCTGACGGCGTTCGTCGCCCCTCCAGTACGCACCCGCGCCGTGCAGCAGCTTGAAGTGCTTGAGGCGGCCGGTGCTCGGGACGTGCGGCCCGCGGCACAGGTCCAGGAAGGGTCCGTTCCGGTAAACCGTGATCTCCTCGTCCGGGCCCAGCTCCTCCAGCCGCTCGAGCTTGAGCGGGTCGCCCGCGAACAGCTCGCGCGCCTCCTCCCGCGTGACCCGCCGGCGCTCGAAGGGCATGTCCGCCTCGACCACCCGCTGCATCCCCTCCTCGAAGGCGGCCAGGTCCTCGGGGGTGAAGGGGGCGTCCACGCCGAAGTCGTAGTAGAAGCCGTCCTCGATCGGGGGCCCGAACCCGATGGCGGCCTCCGGGCGCAACTCGCGTACGGCAGTGGCCAGCACGTGCGCCCCCGAGTGCCGAAGCACCGGGAGCGCCTCGGAATCTCTCTCGGTGAGGATGCGCACGCTCACGTCGCGCGCAGGCGCGTACATGAGATCGCGCACCTCGCCGTCGACGACCGCCGCTACGGCCGCCTTGGTGAGCCCCGGGCCGATCGCTCGGGCGAGGTCCATCAGGGTGGAGCCCGCGGGCAGCTTGCGGACACTCTGATCGGGGAGCGTGAAACGAACGGTCTGGCTCATGGACTCTTCGGAGGCTTCGAGGGCCGCGCCGGGCTACCATCCCGGAGCGCGCGCTCACGAAACCCGCAGGGGCCGCGCACGTTCCGCGGTGCCACCGAAGGAACGCTTTGTGTTACGGGGTCGTCCCATCCGACCATGGGAGCGCCCCGCCGCCGGCACCTTTCCCCAGGCACCAACCCGGGATTCGTTAATTAACTGCTCAACGGAAAGGTACGTCGCCTCTCTTTTTACA
>CAUZJY010000111.1:0-6037 GCA_963580305.1 Gemmatimonadales bacterium UBA6960 | reverse complement strand
CCTCGGCCCAAGGGTCGGCGGGCTCCACCTCGTCCGCTGAGATCGTCTCCAGTCTGCCCTCCTCTTCTCCTCCTTCCGGTTCGGCCTCGCCCCCGAGCAGGGGGATCGTGGCCGCATCCTGCTCGATCTCCTCCTTGTCCGCCGGCACTTCGATGTCCAGCGTGGGAAGGGGCTCGACCGGCTGCTCTTCGTCCGGTTCCACTTCCGCCGAGACATCCGCGTCCGAGACATATGCGTCAAGATCGAACATCGGAAGCGCCTCGACCGGCTCGTCGGCCTCCTCCTCCTCTGGCTCGCTCGAGAGCAGCAGGAGGGGCTCCCCGGCAGCGGGCTCGGGCTCCCCGAGGGGCTCCGGATCCTCGACGGCCTCGGGCTCCGCGAGGGGGGCGGGCTCCACGAGGAGGGCGGGCACCGCAGGCTCGGCCACCTCAGCAGGCGCCGGCTCCCCTGGCGGAATCAGAATCCCGCGCAGCCGCTCTCCGATCCCGCGCGCGAGAGCCTCATGCCGCACCTGGGCCGGATCGGTCAACAGCAGCACATCGGTCGCCCAGCCGAGCAGGGCCTCTCCTCCGGGAAGATCGGAGGGGAGGAAGACGACCGGGGTTGCGCGCACGCTCTTGCAAGCCTCTACGATCGCCGCAAAGCGCGGGCTCGCGGTGACCGCTTGCGGGCGCGCGGTCGCGGTCCCTGCGGGCATGAACAGGAAGCGGCCCCCCTCCACGGGGCGGGCAACGCGCTGGACGGAGCTGCCGAAGAGGAGGGCGTCGGTCACGCCCTCGCCGTTGGCGACCTCGAGGACGCGGTGGAGTCCCGGACGCGCGAGCGCGAAATCGGCGAGCAGGATGCTCCGACCCTGGTCCGCCCATACTCCGGCGAGCGCGGCCGCGGCCCGCTCGGCCCAGTCGTCATGGCGCACGGGGGAAGGGGCCACGAGCAGCACGACCCCGGGATCACCGTCCGCCGTGACGGGAAGGGGGGGGACGTCCGAGCGCGCCGGATCGAAGCGCTGAGGCTCGGGAACAACACTTTCTCTCGGCCGTTCCATGGGCGCGTCCGCGATCACTCTGGGTGGGGTCGTCCACCGAGACAATCGCCGCGCACGGGCGGCGAACGGTGGGCGCGCGTGCTCATAAGGCAGACCGACCGCGCGGGTGCGCACGCATCGCGCATGCCGGCCCCGAGCAACTTAAGCGGCCAGCGACGACCCGTGCAATCAAACTGGCACAGCAGGAGGCGCGTCCTCGAGGTCCAGACGCCGCGCGTCTCCCCAAAGGGTTTCGAGCTGGTAGAACGAGCGGGCCTCCGGGTGAAAGATGTGCACCAAGAAGTCGATGTAGTCGATCAACACCCAGCGCCCGCCCTCGAGCCCTTCGACGTGACCCGGACGCACGCCCTCCTTCTTGAGCTCCTCGATGATGTGCTCGGCGATCGACCGGACTTGCATATCCGACGTACCGCTGCCGAGCAAGAAGAAGTCGGTCGCGCTCGAGATGCCCCGCAGGTCCAGCACGGCGAGCTCCTGCGCCTTACGCTCCATCGCCAGCTCGCCCGCGCGCGCGACCTCGGCGGGAAGCTCGAAGGTCGCGGAGCCCGGCACCGCCCTCACTCGGCGCGCTCGACCCGCACCTCGACGTCCACGGTCACGTCCGTGTGCAACCGCACCGGCACGGCGAACTCACCCAGCTGCCTGAGCGGCTCTTCCAGGTGGATCCATCGGCGGTCGATCTGGAAGTCCAGTCCTTGCTCGTTCAACCGGTCCGCCACGTCCGCATTGGTCACGGAGCCGAACAGCTTGCCCTCCTCGCCCGCCCGGGCGTGGAACACGAGGCGCTTGCCCTCGAGCTGCGAGGCGCGGCGCCGCGCCTCCAGGTACTCCCGGCGCGCGTGCTCCTCGGTCTGTTTCCGCTCCTCCTCCAGGCGCCGCACGTTGGCCGCGCTGGCGAGGTAGGCCAGCCCCTGCGGGATGAGATAGTTCCGGGCATAGCCGGGCTTGACCTCGACCACCTCGCCGGCCGAGCCCAGGTTGGACAAGTCCTCCTTGAGGATGACCTTCATCGTCTCGCTCCTGTGATCGCGGCGCCGCCGCCGCCCTGCACGGGCGCGCGTCGCATGCCACTCGTCAAGGCATCCATCACGCGCGCAGCCGCGCGGTGCGTGCCGCTTCTCATGCCATCAAGGTCCGCGCGCGTCCGCGCAGGTCCAGCCACGTGTCCCCGAGGCCGATCACCAGCGCTCCGGTGAGCACGACGGGAGTCGCGAATAGCAGGGCCAGGGCCAGGAGAAAAAATCCGAACAGCGACTGTCCTACCCCGAAGAAGCGTACGACGGCCGCGCCGCGGAGCGCGTACAGCGCACCCATGAATACCATCGCGTTGTCACCCGCACGGTCGAGGCCCTCACCCGTCTCCAGCAGCCTCAGCGCCAGCCCGCCGATGAACACCCAGACCAGGTGGTCGCTGAAGCGGAACTCGCGGAGCGGGGCCAGCGCCCCGTCGCTGTCGAGCGCGACGCGGACGAAGATCCACCAGGCCACCGCCAGGCCGGCCAGCGATCCGAGACCGACCAGCGCCGGAAACAGGCGCGCCTGCTCCTCGGCCACCCGATAGAAGACGTCCACCATGGCCGGAGCGAGCGGCTCGGCCTGCGGATTCCGGTGCACCAATTCCAGTAGCCATACAGCCCCCCGCCGGAACTGCTCGCCGACCTGCCAGTCGAGCATCTCCCACCCGCCGCCCCGGACCGCCAGCAGGACGACCGCGACTGTAGCCGCGCACCCCACCGCTCCGAGCGCGCGCGACATCAGGCGCGCCCTCGGCCAGCGCAGGGTAAACGCGATGAACCACGCGCCCAGGAGCAGCGCCCAGCCCCGCTCCACCCACCACAGCCCCTCGCGCTCTCCCCTGAGCACCAGCACCACGAGCAGGGCGCCGAGCGTGTAGGCTGACCAGCTGCGCACCGGCAGGAGGATCGCCATCAGCACGTAGGCGATGCTCACAATCACGCTCGGCCGCACCGCGTTGAGCATGAGGAACGCGAGCAGGAAGAGCGCGGCGGCGCGGCGCCACCCCTTCTCCCGCTGGATCGGAGCCGGCCCCGGGCGTGCCGCCGACTCGTCCGTCATCGGTCGGCTCCGCTCCCCGCGTCAGACCTTGTGATCCCGCACGTACGGGATCAGCGCCAGGTAGCGGGCGCGCTTGACCGCGGTGCTGAGCTGCCGCTGGAAGCGCGCGTTCACCTTGGTGGTCCGCTTGGGGAGCAGCTTGCCGCCATCGGTGAGGAAGCGTGAGAGCGTCGCGACGTCCTTGTAATTCAGCAGCTCGATCGCCGGCCCGTCGATCCGCCGCCGCTGGCCGCGCCCGCCGCTGAACTCCGGGGGTCTGTCCTCGTCCTCCTCCTCGTCTTCCTCGTCTTCGAACTCGCGCACGGCCGAATCAGGCTTCGCGGGACGCTGCGCGAGGATCGACATCCCCGTGGTCGGCTCACCCTCGTTCAGCACGACGAGATACCGCATCAGCGACTCGTCCAGCTTTACGATGCGTTCGAATTCGGGGAGCGAGGAGGGCGCGACCTTGAATTGGGCCACCACGTAGTAACCCGTCTTCTTGCCGTTCACCGGATAGGCGAGCAGGCGATTGCCCCAATGGTCGACGGACACCACCTCGCCGCCACCCAGCACCGCCAGCCCGTGGAACCGCTCGAGCTTCTCGTTGACAGCGGCCTCGTCGAGCGCCGCGTCGAAGATGTACACCACCTCGTAGAGCCGCATGGTCTCCCTCGGACCGTGTGGGTCCCACGGGCTCCGCCCGGGGCCGGCCCTCGGGCGGAGCGGGAATCGAACTCGAAAGTATAGACCTCCTGGGGACCTGCGGGAAGCGGGGGGCTGCGCGTGCTCGCGGAGGGTGAGACCGGCGCGTACGAGCTTCGGGTTACGGTGGGGCGTTGAGAAGGCCAGGCGGCCGAGGTCACGCCCCGAGCGCCCCCTGCACGGCCAAGCACCAGCTCCGGATAGCGCTCGAGCGCCCAGCGTGCCTCGTCCAGCGCGAGCCGCTCGCGGTTGGTGTGCGCGTACCGCTCCTCGCCGGGCGCGAAGCCGATCGTGGGGATGCCGTGCACTCCGCAGGTCCATCCGCCGTCGGTCGCGAAGGTCCATGGCCGCACGGCGGCCGGCTCGCCATTCCCGTCCCGGCGCCCGACCGCGCCGGCCGCTGCGCCCACGATCGGATGGTCGCCAGCGAGCAGGAACCCGGGGGTGATCATGGCGCGCTCGCGGGTGATCCCCGTGTAGGTGCTCTGCCCTTCGCGGGCCATGCACACCTCGACACCGAACCCCTCGGGCAGATCGGGCAGGCGCGCCCCGATCACCTCGCGCACGCGCGCGAGCAGCGCCTCCTCCTCAGTGTCGGGGAGGATGCGCCAGTCGAGCACCACGGTCACGCGGTCCGGGATCACGTTGCGGCTCTCCGGCAGGGCCTCCACGCTGGTCGGAGTCACCGTGGCCGCTCCGAGTACGGGATCGCAGGGCTGGTCCCCACGGAGATCCCAGCACCCCTCGAGCACGGCCGGGAGCAGTGCGAGCGCGTTCAGCGCGCGCGACGGGGCGCTCGCGTGCCCCGCGAGACCCTGGATCACGACTTCCAGCTCGGCACGCCCGCGATGGCCGATGGAGATGTCGCCGTGGGTGGCCTCCCCGATGATCACCGCGTCCGGTACCACCGCGCGTGAATCGAGCAGGTGCTACATGCCCAGCCCACCTCGCTCCTCCAGCACCGTGTGCGCCACGATCACGTCGCCGAGAGCGCGTCCCCTGACCGCGGCCGCCGCGTGGGTCTGGATCGCCAGCGGGCCCTTGATGTCCATCGCGCCCCGGCCGTGGAGGAAGCCGTCGGCGACGGCACCCGCGAAGGGAGGATGCTCCCAGGTCTCCGCGTCGCCCGCGGCGACCACGTCCAGATGGGAGGAGAGCATCACGCGCGGGCCGCCGGCCGTGCCGCGCACGACCCCGATCACGTTGCCCACTTCGTCGACCACGATGTCGTCGAAGCCGAGGCGGGTCAGCTCGTCGCGAACGCGCGCCGCGACCTCTTCCTCGTGGCCCGGGAGCGAGGGGATCCGGATCAGATCCTGGGCGAATGCGAGGGTGCCGTCGAAGTCGGGGCCGGAAAGGTGGGAGCGCGAGGCCATGACGCGGTGAAGTTTAGCAGGGGCCGGGCCAGCGCGGAACGGAGCCCAGAGGCCGGCTCCGGGCCCGCGGGCTCCCCGCTACCGATTGAAGCGGCTCATCGCCGCTTCGGTTCCCTCCGCGAGCCAGGTCTCCACGGCCTTCGTGAGCTCGGGGAGCAGCTCCACCACGACCTCCTCGTCGGCGGCGGGCATCGGCGAGAGCACCCAGTCCGCCAGGTCCACCCCGGGGGGGCAGAGTCCCACCCCGATGCGCAGGCGCGCATACTCGGTCGTCCCGAGCACCGCCTCGACCGACTTGAGGCCGTTGTGCCCCCCGGCGCTGCCGCGCGGACGGAAGCGCACGCGCCCCACCTCGAGCGCGGCGTCGTCGACGACGACGAGCAGGTCCCGCGACGGACTGAGTGCTTCGGGGCGGAGTGAGACCAGCGCCGCTCCGCTCCGGTTCACGTGGGTGAGGGGCTTGGCCACGCAAACCTCGTGGCCATGGACGGTGCCGTCCGCCACCAGCGCCGGCCCCTCGCGCCGGAAGGGTCCGATCTCCCAGTCGTAGGCGAGCCGGTCCGCCACCCACCACCCGACGTTGTGCCGGGTCCCGTCGTAACGGGGCCCCGGATTGCCCAACCCGAGGACGAACCTCAGTCCTTCTCCTCGGTTTCGGCACCCTCTCTGGGCTCGGCCCCGATAACCTCCGTGACGGGGGCCTCGGCCGGCACCGGCTCGACCTCGAGCCGCGGCGCGGACACGATGCACAGCGTCTGCTCCGGATCGGCGAGGATCTCGACGCCCTCGGGAGCCCGGAGATCCGAGATGTGCAGCGAGTCGTGAATCTGGAGCCCGGTCACGTCCACCGAGATCT
>CAUZJY010000110.1:0-6067 GCA_963580305.1 Gemmatimonadales bacterium UBA6960 | reverse complement strand
CGAAACGCACGGTCCCGATCAGTTGAACGTAGTTGGAGGCCTGATACGCGACTGCGCTGTCCGCCCGGATCCGCACGCCGTCCCGGCACACCAGGTTGGGCGTGCTCACGTACGTGATCGGATTGCCTCCGAAATCGATGGTCCGCAGGTTGCCGGAGCCCTCCACGAACGAGCACCTCTCCTGAGGCGCGAGCTTCTCGGCCCCGCCGAGCGACGCCCCGAGCGCGGCGACCACCAAAACCAGGAACGCGCCGCTGACGCGCTGGGGGGTCTCAGTTCTCACTGGAGGCCCGGCGCGCTACCAACCCGCTCGGAACGTCTGCCGACGGGATCGAGGACGCGCAGCCAGGCGCAGCTTCCGCAGATCACCGGCCCCCGATGTCCGCGGACCCGCGGATGTTGCAGACCTCGTAGTTCTGGAAGCTCATATCCGAGCGGAAGCAGGTGCCCATCGTGACCTGCCCCTGATACCGATAGGTCGAGGCCGAGTCGCTCCAGATCCTCTCGGTCAGCGGATCGTAGTGCAGCTCCTCGCTCTCCAGCCGACGGCTGTCCGCGGACATAACGAGCACCACGTCCCCCAGCGCGTGCATCTTCTGATAGCGCTCCTCGTAGCGTCCGCGGTGGGCAGTGACCGTCGCGCGCACTTCGCCGGTCTCGGCATAGACAGTCATATCGACCCCTCGCATGTGCACGACCGTCGAGTCCTGGAAGAAGAACGCGCTGTCCGCTTCGATCTTCCCCGTGCGGATCCCATCAGCGTTGGTGAAGTAGGTGACCATGTCGTAGCTCACCATATCGGCCTGCATCTCGAGCAGGTCCTCCCCGGCGACGGGAGTGGGGGGCCCGTCGCCGCACGCCGCGAGCACGAGCACGAGCCTGGGCGCGAGCGCCCCGGCCCGAAATCCGGCGATCCGATGTATTGCCTGCCGCCGCATCGTCATACGACTCCCGATCTGAGCAGATCGTGCAGGTGCACCACCCCCCTCAGCACGCCCTGCTCGTCGACCACTGGAAGGGCCATCACACGGGCTTGCTCCATGCGGTGCACCGTAGCTGACGCGAGATCACCCACGCGCGCGGTCCGGGGGCTCCGGGTCATCACCTCGGCGACCGAACGCGCCGGCCAACGCTCGTCGCGCTCCATCAGGCGGGTGAGGTCCCCGGCTGTGACCACTCCCACGACTCTGCGCTCCCCGTCGACGATGGGAACCGTCCCGCGCAGCTCCGCGATCGGCATGACCGTGTCGCGCATGAGCGCACCCTCCGAGAGCGACGGATAGGGCTCTTCCATCATCACCTCTTCTACCCGAAGACTCAGCTTCCGGCCCAGGGCTCCGCCGGGGTGCAGCAGGGCGAAGTCCTCCGTGCGGAACCCCTTCCGACAGAACACCGCGACCGCGAGCGCGTCGCCCATCGCGAGCGCGGCGGTGGTGGTGGAGGTGGGAGCCAGGTCGAGGGGGCAGGCCTCCTCCGCCACGGAGCAGTCGAGGAGGGCCCGGGCGTGACGGGCGAGCGAGGAGCGCGGCTCCCCGGTGAGCGCCACGATCGGGACCCCAAACCGGAGGAGGTAGTCGATGAGCCCCGCCAGCTCGGACGTCTCCCCGCTCTTCGAGACGAGAAGCGCGACGTCGCTCCGCGAGACGATCCCGAGGTCGCCGTGCAGCCCTTCGATGGGATGGAGGAAGGTTGCGGGCGTGCCGGTGGAGGTAAGAGTGGCGGCGATCTTGCGTGCCACGATCCCGCTCTTGCCGATGCCGGAGACGATCACGCGGCCAGCCGTGTCGGCGAGCAGCGTGCACGCCTTCACGAAGCCGTCACCCAGCCGGGCCTCGAGCGCCGACACCGCGGCGGCCTCGAGGCGAAGCACCCGCCTTCCCTCCTCGAGCAGCCGCGCGGAATCCCCGCTTCCGTCAGCTCCGCTCACGCTCGTACTCTCGGATCAGCCGCTCCCACTCGCCGCGCGCCGCGAGCAGTGCGCGGGCGAACTCGCGCACGGCGCCGTGCCCTCCGCGGGCGCGTGACCGCCAGTCGGCCAGCGCGGCGATCTCCGGCTGCGCGTTCGCCACCGCGGCCTTGAGCCCTACGCGACGGAACACCGCGATGTCGGGAAGATCGTCGGCGAGCATCGCGGTCTCCTCCCAGGACGCGCCGGCGCGCCGGAGAATTCCCTCGACCAGCGGAATCTTGCGGGCGTCGGGATCCTGATGGCACTCGTCGACCCCCAGCTCCGCGGCCCGCAGCGCAGTGGCCTCCGAGAGCCGGCCGGAGACGAACGCCACGCGGATCCCCGCGCGCTTGAGCAGCTGGATCCCGAGCCCGTCCTGGATGTCGTAGCGCTTGAGCTCAACGGCACCGCCCCCTGGCCAGGTCCCCATGTACACACCGGCGTCGGTCAGCACCCCGTCCACGTCGAGGATCACCAGGCGGACAGAGCGGGCGCACGCCTCCTGGAGCCCCTCCCCGTACCCGGGTGCGGGCTCTTCTCCGGCAGTCGGAGCGTTCATGTCAGGCGGGGTCAGCCCGGCAGGGGAACCGCGCCCCGCCCGCCGCCGAGCGCCTGCCGAATCGCGAGCACCTCGTCCAGCAGCGCGGGGAGGCGGTCGAGCGGGAGCATGGTCGCGCCATCGGAGGGTGCGCTCTGCGGTCGCGGATGCACCTCGAGGAAGAGCGCGTCGCACCCCGCCGCAACCGCCGCGCGGACGAGCGCGGGCGTGTGCTCCGGATCTCCTCCGCTCGCTCCCGCCGCACGCCCGGGCCGCTGCACCGAGTGCGTGCCGTCGAACGCGACGGGACAGCCACACGCCTCGCGCAGCCGCGCGAAGGCGCGCATGTCGACGACCAGATCCCCGTAGCCGAAGAAGGTGCCGCGTTCCGTCACCGCCACCTCGGCCGCGCCCGCGCCGCGCGCCTTGGCGACCGCCCCCGCCATCTCCTCCGGCGCCATCCACTGGGCCTTCTTCAGGTTGACCGGCTTGCCGGTCCGGCCAGCCGCGACAACCAGTTCCGTCTGCCGGATCAAGAAGCCGGGAATCTGCAGCATGTCCACGACTGCCGCGGCGCACTCCGCCTGCGCAGGCTCGTGCACGTCGGTGAGCAGCGGCAGCCCGGTCTCCGCCCCCACGCGCGCCAACTGGCGGAGCCCCTCTTCGAGCCCCGGTCCGCGCGGCGCGTCGGGGCGCGCGCGGTTCGCCTTGTCGAAGGAGGCCTTGAACACCACCGGCAGATCGAGCTCCGCGGCCAGATGGGCGAGCGCACCCGCGACCTCGAGATTGAGCGCGTCATCCTCCAGCACGCAGGGTCCCGCGATCAGGGTGAAGCGCTCGAGCACCGTGACCTCAGCCGGCCGCCCCGAGGGCGGCGCCGTGCGCCGCCCTCGGCTCCACCGCGAGCAACCCGGCGTGGCGCGCGGCAGCCTCGATGAAGGACGAGAAGAGCGGGGCGGGTGAGAGCGGACGGCTCTTCAGCTCCGGGTGGAACTGGCACGCGATGAACCAGGGATGGCTCGCCGCCTCGATCATCTCGACCAGCTTCCCGTCCGGCGACGTGCCGCTGATCGCCATCCCTCCGGCCTCGAGACGCTCGCGGTAGGCATTGTTGACCTCGAAGCGGTGCCGGTGCCGCTCGCTGATCTCGGTCTCGCCGTAGATCTCGGCCACGCGCGAGTCGGGCCGCAGCAGCGTGGGGTACGCACCCAGACGCATCGTCCCGCCCTTGGTGGTCACGTTGCGCTGGGAGTCCATCAGGCAGATCACCGGATCCGGCGAGGCCTCGGCGAACTCGGAGGAGTCCGACTCCGCGAGCCCCACCACGTTGCGCGCGAACTCGATCACCGCGCACTGGAGTCCCAGACAGATGCCGAAGAAGGGCAGCTCGCGCTCGCGCGCCCAGCGGATCGCGGCGAGCATCCCCTCGATCCCGCGCGGCCCGAAGCCGCCCGGGATGAGGAGCCCGTCGTACGCCTGGAGCCGCTCCGCGCCCGCGTCGTGCTCGAATTGCTCGCTCGCAAGCCAATCGATGTCGACGCCGACGTCGTTCGCGATCCCGCCGTGGATCAGCGCCTCCTGTACCGACTTGTACGAATCCACCAGCTCCGTGTACTTGCCCACGACGGCAATGCGCACGTCCCCGCGGCCGGGCTGGTTGATGCGCTCCACCATGTAGGTCCAGGGGCCCAGGTCGGGTGCCGGCGCGTCGAGCCCCAGCCGCTCGAGCACCACGTCGTCCAGCCGCTGCCGGCGGAACGCGAGCGGTACCTCGTAGATGGTCTCGACGTCGCGCGCCTCGATCACCGCCTCCACCGAGACATTGGTGAAGAGCGCGATCTTGGCGCTAATGTCCTCGTCGAGCGGGCGCTCGGTGCGGCAGATCACGATGTCGGGTTGGATCCCGATCTTCATCAGCTCGCGCACGGAGTGCTGGGTGGGCTTGGTCTTGAGCTCCCCCGCCGCCGCGACGTAGGGAACCAGGGTCAGGTGTATGAAGAGCGCGTTCTCGCGCCCGACGTCCTGTCGGAACTGACGGATCGCCTCCAGGAAGGGAAGGCTCTCGATGTCGCCCACCGTGCCGCCGATCTCGGTGATCACGACGTCGTGCTCGGCCGCGAGCCGGCGGATCGTCGCCTTGATCTCGTCGGTCACGTGCGGGATCACCTGCACAGTGGATCCCAGGTAGTCCCCGCGGCGCTCCTTGTTGATGACGTTCTGGTAGATGCGCCCGCTGCTGATGTTGTTGGCCTGCGAGAGGGAGCGCTCGATGAAGCGCTCGTAATGGCCCAGATCTAGATCGGTCTCCGCCCCGTCGTCGGTCACGTACACCTCGCCGTGCTGGAACGGCGACAGCGTGCCGGGATCGACGTTGATGTACGGGTCGAACTTCTGGAGCGTCACCTCCAGCCCGCGCTCCTTGAGCAGCCGGCCGAGCGACGCGGCCGCGATCCCCTTCCCGAGGGAGGAGACCACCCCGCCGGTGACGAACACATACTTGGTCGGACGGTCGCTGCGATCTGTCATCGGCTCGCCACGTAAGGGTCAGGTACGGTCTGGGCATGTCCCATCTCGATCAACTTCTCCTCCAGCCGCGCCACGTCGGCCGGGGTGTCCACTCCGGGATCCGCGGTGCCCACCACGGCCACCCCGATGCGCAGCCCCGCCTCCAGCGGGCGCAGCTGCTCGAGCTTCTCCAGCTCCTCCAGAGGCGTGGGCGAAAGCGCCACCCAGGCCGCGAGCGCGTCGCGCGTGTACGCGTAAATCCCGATGTGGCGCAGAAACGGTGCCCGCTCCAGCTCCTCGCGCGTGGGCTTGCCATCCTGCCTGTACGGGATCTGCGCGCGCGAGAAATAGAGCGCGCGGCCGCTCGCCGCGCGCACCACCTTGACCACCGACGGATCCTTGCGCGCGTCGTCCTCGATCAGGGGCGTCGCGCACGTCCCAATCTCCCAACCCTCGTCGCGCACGAGCCCGACCGCGGCCGAGAGCTGGCGCTCCTCGAGCAGCGGCTCGTCGCCCTGGATGTTGACGATTACGGCGAAGCCGCGGTACTCCTCGCGGGCGGCAACCTCGGCGACGCGGTCCGTTCCGGAGGGATGCTCCGAGGCCGTCATCTCCACGGGCGCGCCGAGCTTGCGGCACACGTCCGCGACCTGCTCCGAGTCGGTGGCGACCACGGCGTGGTCGAGCGAGGCGAGTTGCGGGACCCGGCGCCACACCCACTCGATGAGGGGGCGGCCAAGGATCGGGTACAGCGGCTTGTTGGGGAGCCTAGTGGACGCGAGCCGAGCGGGGACGATCCCCAGAACGCTCTTGGTCACCGGGCCTCGAGGGGCCCGCGGCGGTGCGCGGCGGGAGTTACCACGTCCCTGAACGTACTCCGGCCACGGAGCGGGGGTCAAGACGACGACGGGATTCGTTGCGTGCGCAATCCGGCCGTCGCGACCGCGGCTCAGAAGGTGGTGCCCCCCGAACGTAGTGGTCCCGTTCGAGGACGTCACGCGAAAGACCCGCGATCCCTGGGTGCCGTCCACGAGGGTCACGCTCGTGCAGTAGTTGGTGCCGGCCGTGAGGATGAC
>CAUZJY010000109.1:0-6097 GCA_963580305.1 Gemmatimonadales bacterium UBA6960 | reverse complement strand
TTAAGGGACCGCCTGCGTGCGCTTTACGCCCAGTAATTCCGAACAACGCTTGCGCCCTCCGTCTTACCGCGGCTGCTGGCACGGAGTTAGCCGGCGCTTCCTCTGAAGGTACCGTCAATCGAGCTCCGTATTCAGGAGCCCGGTTTTCTTCCCCCCTGACAGTGGTTTACACCCCGAAGGGCTTCCTCCCACACGCGGCGTCGCTGCGTCAGCCTTTCGGCCATTGCGCAATATTCCCCACTGCTGCCTCCCGTAGGAGTCTGGGCCGTATCTCAGTCCCAATGTGACGGGTCGTCCTCTCAGACCCGCTACGCGTCGTAGCCTTGGTAGGCCATTACCCTACCAACTAGCTGATACGTCGCGACCCCCTCTTCGAGCGGAAGCTTACAAGTAGAGGCCTCCCTTTAGTGTCATGCCCATGCGAGCACGACACGTCATGCGGTATTAGCCCGGGTTTCCCCAGGTTATCCCCCTCTCGAAGGCAGGTTGGTCACGTGTTACTCACCCGTCCGCCACTCGGCTCGCCCCCGAAGGAGCGTCCTCGTACGACTTGCATGTGTTAGGCACGCCGCCAGCGTTCGTCCTGAGCCAGGATCAAACTCTCCGTAGAGTGTTGAACAGCTCATTAGAACGCAGATCCGTCATCGCGCACTTGCCGTGCACGGCGGATCGAACGTTCGGAATTGCTACGTTGCTTGCCCATGCGCGATCAGATCGCGCGAACAGAAGGACGTAGTGCCTTCTGTTCGATGGGCCCGCCCACTCTCTCGACCTCGATTGTCAATCAGCGTTTGAATGCCCCTTCCGAGGCAGCCTACAACTTACGCCGGAGTCAGCAAAAGGTTCCCCGGAGCTAGCTGCGCTCAGGATGGGACCCCGGATTGCCAGGAGCGGCTCCTCGGGTCGTGCCCTTTGGTACCCACAAACGAAACGCAGCGTCGCTACCTCGGCACGCCGCGATGACAGTGATCTTAACCTTCTCGTGCTGCCGGTGTCAACGGACCTTCAGGCGCGCTGGATGTCCGGTCGCTCATGGCGTGGGAGGCGCACCCTTGGGATGACGTGCACGACCGTCCGCCGAGGGCCGGGATCGTCCCGAGGGAGACCCGAAAGGCGAAAGGGTGAGCGAGGGGATTCGAACCCCCGGCCTCCAGAGCCACAGTCTGGCGCTCTAACCAACTGAGCTACGCCCACCGCGAACGGGTGGCCGAGGCCACCGGGACCCGCCAGCGGGCCCGCACGCGAAGCGTGGGGAGGGTGACCGGCGAGCATAAAAACCTAGCAGCGGGGCGAGGTGTGCTCAAGCGAGCCGGCCCCCCGCAGCGCATCGAACCCACGTGTGCGCCGGACCCTCGACTACCGCACCACTGCCCCGTTCCGCTGCACCCAGCAGGCGGGGGCCCAGATGTGGGTGTCGCATGTGAGCCGGGCCAGGGTGCCCTCCTCCTGGGCCTGGTCCACCGCCTCCCGGAAGGCGAGCTGGCCGCGGCTGCCGGGTTCGAAGCTCTCGTTCATCAAGTCGTGACCCCGGTTGTTCACGACGTCTCCAGGCTCGTTCAGGATGTCGATCCAGTCGTCCTCCAGCCCGATCGGGGCCACCTGCACCTGGACCCGGGAGTTCAGCGCCACGGACCTGCCACGACCCAGCATCCGGGGGCTCGGTGCGGGCTCATGGTTCCCTCTTTTGCTACATGGTCTCACGCGCCTGGCAGGACTCGAACCTGCGACCCTCGGCTTAGAAGGCCGATGCTCTATCCAGCTGAGCTACAGGCGCCCCGAAGCCCGGCGGCGCGAACACTCCACCGCATCCTGACAATGCAGCGCCGGAGGGCGCTTCGCCGTCGGGATCAGCGCTCGACACGCGTCGGGGAAACTCGTGCGGGAACCTAGGAGCGGCCTCCGGAGGATGCAACGAACGATCCAGCCCTGCCGATCACCTGCGCACGAAGGTGAACGCCCCCGCCGCACGTCCGGTGCAGTCGGTCACGGCCAGGCTGCCCGCGAGCCGGTACGCATCGTCCAGCACCGCACCGTTGAGCTGCACCCTGCCGGGGCACTGGGTGTGGTAGCGCAGCTCGATCTGCACGCTACCATCTTCCTGGATCGTGCCTGCACCGCTCGATTCGCCTCCCAGATCAGGGGCCGTGAAGCTCGCGGCCAGATCCTCTCCCTCCTGTCGGAGCAGGAGCGTGCCGGAGATGTGGTGCCCATCCACCTCGAGCGCTCCCGTCCAGCGACCCGCGAGCAGCGCGACACGGGGTGCTTCGGGCTTCTGCGGCTCGGGATCGAACCGGATCGCGCTGCACCCGACGGCGATCAGGGCGAGTGCGCACGCGCCGAGCCACACGGCTGGCGCAGGCGCGATACGTTGCGGACTAAACGGAACGAACATCCGAAAACCCCGGATCCTGCAGAGCACCTTTCTGGTCAGATGCTGGTGAGATCACACCGCGGCAGCTGCCCCTTCCGCATCTTCCGTACCCTCTTCCTCGGGGTTCTGTTCGCGACCGAGGCCGTCGCGGATACCCCTCAGAGACACCCGAGGCAGCCAAGGCTCGGGGGACGGGCGACTTTGCGTCCGTGGATGCGGGCATCAGCTGGGTCCATGGGCATCCCGGGCGGGAGGATCCGGCGGCGTGGAGCGCGGCGGACGGATGGACGGTGCGGCTCGCCTCGACTTATTCCGGGGGGCGGCTCTTCGCGGGGTCGGTCACGGCCATCGTGGAGGGGACCGTGGTGCGGAGCGACGGCGCGTGGGGCGGATCGATCGCGCTGTCGGGAGCGGCTTGGCGAGGGAGCTCCGTCCAGGTGGGCGTCTTCCGCCAGGAGGTCCCCGCGGCGCTCGCCGCTGCCTCCTTCTGGTGAGCCGGCGCCGCCCAGCCGGAGCTGCTAGCGGCATGGGGGCTCAAGGGTACGCGGGTCGCGGCACCCGGTCCAGTGCGCCTCGGTCGCGGTCGACCGGATCTTCGGTCGCCTCGAGGTGAGCATGGGGGTGGAGTCCATGGCGGGAATCGTCCTGGAGCGTCCGGCCATTTGGGGGGGAACCGGTTCCCGAGGCGCTCGCTCCGGCTAGTGGTCGAGGCCGGGTGCGAAACCATCGCGAGCGGCGGGGGGCGCGCACGCTGGGCGTGGTCTGCGCTCGAAGGCGAGGCGAGTTGGACCGTGCGAGCTCTCCTGGAGGGCGATGCGGCCCTCCGAGAGGCGCATCAAGCGCTTCCCCGCCACCGGTTGCGCCACGACAACGTCTGGCATCCGCGACCCCAGTTCGAGGTGATCGGGTCCGCCGAGCTTCGCAGCGCCGTCCTCTGGACAGGTTACGCGACGGACGCCCCGGAGGGGAGCGGCGGCGCGGTCACGCCGGAGCTCCCGGCAGGGCCCGGCTTCAGCCTCGTGTTGATCAAGCGGCTGTGGGCGAACCGCATCGATGCCTCTGTGACGCTTCTCGATCTCACGGACCGGGAGGTACCGTGCCATCCGCTGGGCGCCGCGCCCTAAACGGAATCGGCCCGGCGCGGGGCTTCGATCGGCGTGTGCTCCTCCGCGGTCTTCGGGAAGAGGAGCGAGGCGATCACGGAGACTCCGAGCACGGTCCCCACCACTCCGAGCGAGATCGCGATCGGAATCTCCCAGTTGAAGTACGTGATCAGCATCTTCACGCCCACGAACGTGAGCACAACGGCGAGGCCCAGCTTGAGGAAGTGGAACTTCTCGATGATCCCGACCAGCAGGAAGTACATCGAGCGGAGCCCCAGGATCGCGAACACGTTCGAGGTGAAAACCAGGAACGGGTCGGTCGTGATCGCGAATACCGCAGGAATCGAATCCACCGCGAACACGAGGTCCGTCGTCTCGATCATGATCAGAACGACGAAGAGCGGCGTGGCCATCAGCCGTACCCGGCCGTCGTCGAGCCTGGCACGCACCACGAAGCGCTGTCCCTCGTAGGACCCAGTCAGCCGCACGAAGCGCCGGATGAGCCTGAGCACCGGGTTGGCCTCGGGCTCGATGTCCACGTTGTCGTGGGTGGCCATCCGGATTCCGGTGAAGACCAGGAACGCGCCGAAAACGTAGATGATCCAGTGGAAGCGCTCGAGCAGCAGCCAACCCGCCGCGATCATAACGCCGCGCATCATCAGGGCGCCGAAGATCCCCCAGAAGAGCACCCGGTGCTGGAAGGCGGCGGGCACGCGGAAGTAGCTGAAGATCAGGATGAAGACGAAGATGTTGTCGACCGAGAGCGCGAGCTCGATGAGGTAGCCGGTGAGGAACTCGAGCCCGGCCTGCGATCCGCGCGCGGAGAAGATCCAGCCGTTGAAGATCGCCGCGGTGGTCACGACGACCAGCGTCCAACGCATCGCCTCGCGCAGCGAGATGACGTGAGCCTTGCGGTTCACGATGCCGAGGTCGACCGCCAGCATGACCGCGATGAAGGTGGCGAACCCGATCCACAACCAGATCTGCGTCATCCCCGTCCTGCTCTCGAGTGCCGCAACACAAAAAAACCCTCGCCCAGGCCCCAGCCTGAACGAAGGTCTTGCCCTGACGCGGAACCCTTTTGGTCCCGGTCCCGACCGGACCGGACCGTGCGCCGGGAAGTCCCTGGCGCAGTCTTGACGATCCGACCGCCGAATGGATCGGTAAGCTACTCCCCTTCTCTATGAAAGATATTGGGGTGCCGCAGCTGGTGTCAAATCAGGCGCTCGGTCGCGGGGGCAGGAGGCCGCCGGAGAGGTCGCGCTCCCGGTCCGGCCCCCGCTCGCGTCCCGCTCGCGACATGGTTTTCACCCAGTGGGGTAGGATGCTCTAATTTGCTCAACGGGTCCCGGGCGACGGGCCCGGCGTGATGTCCTTTTCCCGAGAGGCTGCCGTGCCTCGGCCACGAACCAGGGGAGCTGCCCCGGTCCTCGTAGGCGCGCTGCTCGCCGCCCTGTTCGCGGACACCAGCGTGCTCTCCTCGCAGGAGCTCGAGCTGCGCCCCCAGCTGCCCCCCTGGGGGGACCCGGGCAGCGCGCAGGCGTACTTCGACGAAGCAGCGGCCATCATACGCCAGGATCCCCGCCGGGCGGCCGAGCTATTCGAGTGGGCAGCGCGCCTGGATCCGGAATGGGCGGAGCCGCTCGAGGGCTGGCGCGCGGCGATCCTGATCGGGCAGGCGCGGGGGCTCAGGGAATACCTGGACCGCGGACGGCGCAACGACGCGCTCCGCCTCGCGGATTCGCTTCGGTTCGTGGCACAGACCCGGAATCCCCTTCAGTTCCGCCCGTTCGAGGGGGAGATCATCCAGGCCTACATCCGTGCCAGCGCCCGCGCGATCGACCCCACCGCGGTCCTCAACCCGAGCGAGCTGGAGTACTACCTCGAGAGTGGCCGTCGCAGGGGGAGCCTGGGGGTCCGGGCCTTGTTCGCCTACTCGAATCACGACCTGCCATTCACGATCGAGCTCTACACGAAGGCGCTGGAGCGCGCGGATTCGCTCTCCCGCGGCGGGATCCTCGCCGAGCGCGGGCACGTCCACGCGGTGGCGGGGAGGTACGAGGACGCACGGGAGGACTACGATTCGGCGCTCGCCGCCTTCCAGAAAATCGAGGACGAGCAGCTGATCATCTTCTACGAGTCGAAGGCGATCCAGCTCTACGCGATGGGACTGCTGGCCGAGGTGCTGCAGAATCCGGAGGAGGCGAGACGTGACTACAGCAGGGCGATCGAGGAGGACCTGAGCTTCCATCCGGCACACGAAGGCCTAGCGCGGCTCGCGCTCGCGGACGGCGATACGGCGACTGCGCAGTTCGAGTACGTACTGGCCGTGGACCTGGCCCCCCAAGAGCCGGCGCTCCGGATGAAGATTGCCGGTATCCTGCTGCTCGCGGGAGATGTGCCCGGCGCGGAGGAGCAGGCCGCGGCGGCGGTCGCGGCCAATCCGTACTACGCGGCCCCTCACCTGGTCTTGGGCGCTCTCGCCGACCGTGACGGCCGCGCGACCGAGGCGATCGGTCACTACGAGCGGTTCCTCAAGATGGCCGCGCAGACGGACCGTAATCGCGGGACAGCACAGAACCGGCTGGCAGCGCTCCGGGCTGCTGCTGAAGCCGGATGAGCC
>CAUZJY010000108.1:0-6128 GCA_963580305.1 Gemmatimonadales bacterium UBA6960 | reverse complement strand
GCGCCGGCGCTGAGCTCGGACTCGAGCTGGAGGAGGCTACTGTGGGCGGAGCCTCCGACGGCAACATCACCAGCCAGTACTCGGCGACGCTCGACGGCCTGGGCGCGGTCGGCGACGGCGCCCACGCGCCGCACGAGCACGTGAGGGTCGAGGGTGTGATCGCCCGATGTTCCCTGCTGGCTCGACTGCTTCTGATCCCCGTCGAGGAGCCACGCGCGTGAACCCCGAGGTCAACGCCCTCTACAGCTCGGTGACACGCATCGCCTCTCTAGAGCCCTGGCCGCTCGAGTACCGGATCCTGCCACGCGACGGTTGGGAGCGGGGAGACTACGTGGTGACCGAGGTGCTACCATACGACATGGTCAACGACATGGAGATCGTCACGGACCGGGACGTTCCGGTAGTCGAGGGCGATCTGGTGGTGGGTGCGCTCGGCACCCGGTGCACCATCCTGTGCGCGTCCGACCCCTACGCCGTGCGCGGCATCATCGAGGCGTGGGGTGGGCATCGGCCCGACGTGGTGGCAGGCCCCACGGCCAACACCGAGGCCGGTGTCCAGCTGGTAAAGCGGCTAACCGGGATCGGCACGCTCAACCTGATGCGACGCGAGACGCTGCCCGCGCTGTGAGAGATCCTGATGAAGCGTCTCTCTGCGTGATCCTGCAAGCCGCTCCGCGCGTCGAGCGCGCCGAGCTCCTCCTGGTCCCGCTACGCCTGCGTGAGCCCTTCCGCAGCTCCGGGGGCGTCGTTGATGAACGGCCGGTCGTGCTGGTCGCGCTTCACGGTGACGGTGGAACCGGGTGGGGCGAGTGCGTGGCCCTGCCCACCCCCGACTACACTTCCGAGACGACGGCGACCGCGTGGCAGGCGCTGAGCGGCCAACTGCTGCCGTCGATCGTGGGTCGCGTGCCTGAGGACTCTTGGACGGCGCTTCGCTGGGCGAAGCTGGCCCGCGATCAACCGATGGCGACGGCCGCCGTCGAGATGGCCGCATGGGATCTGGCCGCGAAACGCGCGGGACGGCCTCTGTGCGAGGCGCTCGGCGGCTTCGTCCGCCCCGTGCCGGCCGGCGTGAGTCTCGGCCTCGAGGACGACGAGGACGTGCTGCTCCGTCGGATCGAGCGCTGCCTGCGCGAGGGCTACCGGCGCGTCAAGCTCAAGATCGAGCCCGGCAGAGACGTGGAGGCGCTCGCACGGGTGCGCGCGCGTTTCCCCGACGCGGTCCTGGGCGCGGACGCGAACGGCGCCTACCGGTCGGCCGACCGCACACGTCTCCGCGAGCTCGACGACGTGGGGCTCGCCATGCTCGAGCAACCATTTCCACGCGAGGATCTGCGCGCTCACGCGGAGCTCCAGTCGGAGCTGCGCACGCCGATCTGCCTGGACGAGTCCATCCGGTCGGTGGAGGATGCACGCCTCGCTATCGAGATGGGGAGCTGCCGGATAATCAACCTCAAGCCGGGGCGCGTCGGGGGCCTGGACGAAGCGCGTCGGATCCACGACGTCTGCCGTGCCGCTGGCGTTCCCGTCTGGTGTGGCGGGATGCACGAGTCGGGAGTCGGTCGTGCGCACAACGTCGCGCTCGCGACGTTGCCAGGGTTCACTCTTGCCGGCGACCTGTCGGCAAGCCGTCGCTACTGGGAGCGTGACCTGGTGCACCCCGAATGGGAGCTCACCGCCGGGGCGCTCATGCCGAGCGAGGCGCCCGGGATCGGGGTGGAGCCCGATCGCGAACGCGTGGAGGCACTGGCTACCCGGCACGAGACGTTTCCGTGATCGACAACGTCCGGTGCCGCGGTGCCACGGACCCGCGCCAGAGGGGAGCGTGTACAACTTCTTCGGATGTCCGATGCCTCGCTCCCGGAGCGACCGCATGATTCTCCCGACCATCCGCGCCTCCTTCGGGCGTCGTGATGCCCTCCACCTGGTCGACTTGCTCGCCCGTAACGATCCGGAGCTGCGTGACGCGGCTCGAGCGCGGCTTGAGCAGGACGGCCCCGACAGCCTGCTCGACGACCCGCGTGTTCGGAACACCCTGCTCACCGATCCGGACGTCGCGGCGTCGCCTGCGCTGGTCTTCTACGTGCTCGTACGCCAGGCTCTGCTCGAGGGCGGGATCGACAGCGCCGCGACCGCGGACTTCGTCGCCTCCGTCGTGGTGGCGTTCGCGCGCACCGAGCGCGCGTACCGGATCTCGGAGGACTCCGAGCAGGAGTTCCACTATCTCGTGGACATGGTTCAGCAGCTGGGCGAGGCAGAGGAGCAGCGCGCCTTCCTGCTGCGCGCACACCTGGGGAACTTCTCGCTCTGGCTCGCGGGCCTCTTCCCCGACTTCCTGGAGGCGCGCCGCCCATCGACTACTACGATCGCATGGGGACGACCGGATACCGCCTCGCCTCCGAGACGCGGCAGGCGGCGGCGCTCGGTATGGATCAGCTGTTCGGCGACGTCGCGCGCACCTTCACTGGCGTGCGCGCCTCGCTGAACCAGCTCTCCGATCGCTATCTGTGGCCCGGGGGCGGGGATCCCGTCAATCGTCTCATCCGAGAGGTCACGCGAGAGGTCACGCACCGGAGCAAGCGGTGAGGCTTCGGCCGCTCACCGCGCCAGGCGTCGAGCATCCCTCGGTCTGTCCCCATTGTTGGAACGTGAACCCGGGGCCGTTCCGGCTATGCGCGCACTGCGGCGCGAGCATGGAGACCATTCTTCAGGAGAGTGACGGACTGCGCCGGACCCCGGCGGTGCAGAGCCCCGTCCCCGTGGCGCGACGGCTCTCCTTCGCGCAGCGGGTCGTGATCGGGTGCTTCCTGGCGTTGATGACGCTCGCCTATCTCTCGCATCTCCTTCCTGTGCCGCCCCAGGCACTTCCCACCGCGGGCGCTCCCTCGGGCGACGGGGGGTAGAGAGGCCGCGAATTTCAGCGGTCTCCAGCCTCACCCCAGCTTCCGCAGGCACGCCGGACGAAAGCGCCATCCCGCACCAGGGACAGCCGGCCGCCTCGGGAGGACAGGCTCCACCGCAGCCGCGGCATGGAAGCGACGCCCCGGGCTCGGTCTGGAGTACGGGCCCGACCTCGTGCGGCGTAGTCACCCCCTCGGCGACCAGGCGGCGTGCATCCTCGGCGAGCGAGCCCATCCCCGCGGCCTGCGCGAGCCCTCGGATGCGGACGGTCGAGGCCCCGCGCACCACCTCGTCGCGCAGCGCGCAGGTAGCCGCCCAGGAACGCGTCCACCCGCTCGAGCGGGTGGGCCGCGCCTTCCATCCTGCCGCGATGTCCTGCCGTGTCGGTCGCGTAGTGCGCGAACAGGGTGAGCCGGTGTCTGGCGGTGATCCGTGCGAGCGTGGCGCCCGCCTCGGCCGCGGTGACCTCAGGGAGGAAGTCGTGGCCCAGGTGGACGCGCCAGCCGGTGTTGACGATCGTCGCTCGCGACGGCCTCGCCGCGCGCGAGCTCTTCCTCGTGCCGGACGAGCAGCCCGGCCGCGGCGCCCGGGTACGCGGCGAAGACTGCGGGGGCGACGCCGGGGACCGGTGCTCGCGCGATCGACCACGCTGCGGCCCGCTACCGCATCGCGCGCCCGCTCATTCGGCCGAGCGCAGCCCCACCGTGATCGTCAGCGCGACGTGCCCCATGTCCGCGCGCTCGCGCAGCGCCTCCCGGATGCGGGGCTCGAGCTTCCGGTAGCTCGCGAGCACGCCGCTCCGGAGCGCCGCCCGGAGCACCCGCATCGCGTTCACGTCGGGGCGGCTGGTGCGGGTCTCGCGCTTCTGGTCCGCGACCTGCTCGAGGGTGATCTCGAAGGGCACCACGCCCACGTCCTCAGGGCGATTGTGGTCGAGATACTGCACGCTCACGCTCACGTCTCCGTGGGCGTGGTGATGGTGCAGGTCGCCAACCGCCTGGAAGCGCGCCGCGAGCGGGCCGATCGCGGCGCTCTGCGCGACCTTCATGTAGGTGCGTTCCACCAGCCGGAAGATGCGGCGTATTCGCTCCGGGTTGGTGGCATCCACCTCGGGGACCTCGGTATCCAGCTCGCGCACGTTCGCGGGCAGGTCGGTGTCCGCGCGGGGAGCGTCCGACTCGCGGCTGCGCGCGCGATCGATGTTCTCGAGGATGCGATCCGGGTTGGTCCGGAAGCTCATTCAACCTCCGTGAGGCCGCTGCGTCGTTCGGCAGGATTTGCGACCACAGCATAACCCGACGCGCGGGAGGAGGCCAAGTACGGCTGCCCATGGCCGCTGCCGAGAGTAAGCGCCGAGAGCGGCGCCAGGAGCAGAGCCAAGAGCGGCGCCAAGAGCGGCGGCAGGAGCTGTCGTTGTGCCGGACACCCCGGCGCGGCATCGTTGCTCCGCTCCCTCTTCCGGAACCGTGCGTCGGGAGGTTCATGAGAGTCGCCGCCGCCCCCCTCCTGTGCGCACTCGCGGGTGCGCTCGGAGGGTGCGCGTGGCCCTCCCCGCCGGTCCCTCCGCCGGGGCTCGCCTACCGGCTACCAAGCCCGCCGACGCTCGGCTACCGCATGGCCGACACGGTCCGGGTCGAGATCCAGGCGCTGGGCCAATCATTGGCGGTCGAGGGGGGAGCGCGCTCCGACTGGCAGATGGAGTACGAGCCTGACCCCCGGGGCGTGTGGGTGACCGCGACCCTGGTCGACCTGGACGCGCGCATGTCCAACCCCCTCGGGCCTGGGCAGCTGGTGGACGAATCCCAGGTGACGGGGCCGGTGGTCTTCACCCTCGGGCCGCGCGGCAATCCGGACGTGGTGAGCTTCCCGCGCATCGAGGCGGGGGCGGCCCAGTTTTTCACCGGCGGAACGATCGCGCACGGCTTCTTCCCGTGCCTCCCCGGACGGAGCCTCGTGCCGGGCGAGGGCTGGGTGGACACGGTGTCGTACTCGGCAGCCGAGGCGGGCGCCCAGACCACGGTCCGCACCCTGTGGAGCTATACGGCCGCGGGGGACTCGACGGTGGGGGACGCCGCCTACCAGCTCGTGCGGGCGTCGGGGGAGCCGGAGCAGTCGAGCGCCGGGACCGTCGCGGACGCCGAGTTCACGCAGAGCGTGGTAGGCGGACTGGAGGGATACTTTCTCTGGGACGCGCGCGCCGGAAACCTCCATTCCTCGGAGTACCGGAGCGATCTGAGCGGAACCACCGAGATCTCGATTGCGCCGGTGCCCCTGGAAGTACGGGTGCGGAGCATCGTCCGGGTGGCGCGCGCCCCGGTCTCGTGAGGCTTCGTCCGCCGGTCCGGTGAAAGTCGCGCACGGAAGGACGGGCCCCGGGCTGCCGCGTTCGCCCGAGCGCTCAAAGCGGCCCGAGCACCAGCTCGGCCTGATCGCCCGCCTGCACGCCGTGGGCAGCGAACCAGCCCTTCGGCACCTCGAGGCCGAACATGACGGGCCGTGGGCTGGAGTGGATCTCCGTGCTCTCCGGCTCCATCTGCTCGATGTCGACCACGCGCAGACTCGCATCGAGGTAGGCCACGTCGAGCGCCACGTAGGTGTTCGACATCCAGAAGCTGAGGATCTCCTCCTCGGGATAGATGAACAGCATTCCGGTGCCCTCGGGGATCTGGCTCCGGTTCATCAACCCGCGCTCGCGCTCCTCGGGAGTGCGCGCGACCTCGGCCACCACCGTATCGGCGCCGAAGATCACCCAGGCGCTCCGTCGCAGGGGCATGCGAGTCGCGCTCGAGGGAGCGCCACCCGGCGCCTGCGAGGCGGGTGTGGCGGCCTCGGATGGGGCCGCAGGCGGCTCCTCGATCTGCCCGCAGGCCTGCCCGAGCAGCACCGGTAGCGCCAGGAAGAGGAGCGAGCGGCCGCCGCGGCGGGCGGCTCCGAGCGGGATCATGACAACCTCCTGAAGACACCGGCGCGGGCCGGGGAGATCGGACCGCCCCACATGGCCAAGGGGCGGGGGCCCGTTTAGCTTTGCACGTTCTACCCCACCGGGTCGTGGCATGGCCACCGGCGGGATGTTCGCGAACCGCGAAAGAATGACGCTGGCCATCTGCACATGGTAGACCCACAGCTGCTCGAGATCCTGGTGTGCCCGGAAAGCCGTCAGCCGGTTCGGGAGGCGCCCCGGGAGCTGCTGGACCGGGTGAACGCGGCCATCGTGGGCGGTCTGACGA
>CAUZJY010000107.1:0-6429 GCA_963580305.1 Gemmatimonadales bacterium UBA6960 | reverse complement strand
AGGCGTACACTGAGGTCGCGTGTGCTCGAGGGCATCACGGGCCAGCTGTCCCGAAAGGGGTAGCTGGCCCGTGGGCGTAGGTAGGCGCAGAAGGACGGTTATACGCAACTCATCGACTTCACGATCTGGGCTAGCGCAGCTCATGGTTTATTGATGCTAATCGCAACGCCCATGCAGAAGAGCTTGTTCATGACATTCATCGAAGCTCTCCCGTTGATGGGGATTGCATTAGTGCTTGGGTGGCTCCGTCCGAGGCCCTCATCGAGGGCACACGATTCTGCGACTTTTAGCGGTCGGATGAACGGGGCATGGATAAACTGCGTGTAACCGCTGGCACGCGTTAACGCGGGAGTCAGCCCAGATTCGTCGGGCGAGCGGGCCCGCGGCACATGGCTCCGCCGCGCTCGGGCGAGCTCGAGCGGGTCGCACCGCCTCGGCCCCACAGCGCGTCAGGCGGAGGTCGCTGCGCTGCTCGCACGTGGGTGGTCCAACAAGCACATCGCGGGTGCGCTGGGGATCCGCCCCAAGACCGTGCGGCGCCACACGGAAGCCCTCTTCCAACGGCTGGACATCCGCTCGCGCGCCGAGGTCGCGGTCAGGCTGCTCTCCGGGATCGATCAGTAGAGGGCATGCGCAACGCTGGCCTTGCCGCGCCTCCCTCTCTATCCTCTACACAATCCACCCCTTCGGAGCTGTCCCAAGATGCCTGTCACTTTCAGGGTCAACGGAAAGCCCACCACCATAGATGTCGCACCTGAGACGCCCCTCCTCTGGGTGCTCCGCGACACCCTCGATCTCAAGGGGACCAAGTTCGGGTGCGGCATCGGCCAGTGTGCCGCGTGCACGGTCCACGTGGGAGGTCAGCCTCAGCGGTCCTGCCAAACACCTGTTTCCACGGTCGAGGGCGCCGAGATCACGACCATCGAGGGGCTCTCGCCGGACGGGACCCATCCCCTCCAGCGGGCCTGGCAGGAGGTGGACGTCCCGCAGTGCGGCTACTGCCAGGCTGGTCAGATCATGGCGGCGGCTGCGCTGCTCGCGCGGACGCCCAGCCCGTCGGACGCGGACATTGACGAGCAGATGAACGCGCACATCTGCCGGTGCGCGACCTACCTGCGGATCCGCGAGGCCATCCACCGCGCCGCGACGATCGCGGCCCAGGACTAGGAGGCCCGCTATGACGACGACGATCGATCGCCGGGACTTCCTGCGGGTGAGTGCGGTGGCGGGGGGCGGGATGCTGCTGAGGGCTTACATGCCGAGCGCGGCGCTCGCTCTCGCCGACGCTCCCGCGGACTTCGAGCTCAACGTCTTCATCCGGATCACGCCGGACAACCTGGTCACGATCATCTCCAAGAACCCGGAGATCGGACAGGGCATCAAGACGTCGCTCCCGATGCTCGTGGCGGAGGAGCTGGACGTGGACTGGGCGGCGGTGACGGTCGAGCAGGCGCCGCTCGACACCGAGCGCTTCACCGGCCAGTCGGCCGGGGGGAGCAACGCCACCCCGGCGAACTACGACGCGCTGCGGCGCGCGGGCGCCGCGGGGCGGCAGATGCTGCTCGCGGCCGCGGCGACGTCATGGGGCGTCCCCGCAGGCGAGCTGGTGACGGAGCCGGGCGTGGTGGTGCACCGCGCGAGCGGCCGGCGGGCGACGTACGGTGAGCTCGCGGATCGCGCCGCCGGCCTCGCGCCGCCCGATCCGGGGGTCGTCCCGCTCAAGGATCCGCGCGACTTCCGCATCGTCGGCACCCGTGTGGCGAACGTGGACAACGCGCGCATCGTGACGGGCAAGCCGCTCTTCGGCATCGACGTGACCGTTCCGGGAATGAAATACGCGGTGTTCGAGAAGTGCCCTGTCTTCGGTAGCCGAGTTCGGCGCGCGAACCTGGGCGAGGTGCGGGCGGAGCCGGGGGTGCGGCACGCGCTCGTGATCGAGGGAGGGGACGATCTCGCCGGGCTGCTCGGTGGTGTCGCGATCGTCGCGGACAGCTGGTGGCAGGCGAGCCGCGCCCGGGGAAAGCTGCGGATTGAGTGGGACGAAGGGCCGCACGCGGGCGACTCGAGCGCCGGCTTCGCCAGGCAGGCGGCCGCGCTCGCTCGCGAGGAGCCGCAGGGCATGTCCCCGCCGGAGGGCGACGTGGAGGCCGGCTTCGCGAGCGCGTCCCACGTGGTTGAGGCCGAGTACTTCTATCCTTTCATCGCACACGCGCCGCTCGAGCCCCAGAACTGCACGGCCCATTACCGCGACGGGCGCCTGGAGGTGTGGGCGCCGACACAGTCGCCGCAGCGGGGCCGGGACCTGATCGCCAGCACTCTCGGGCTCTTGCCCGAGGCGGTGACGGTCCATCTCACCCGCTCGGGCGGCGGCTTCGGGCGCCGGCTGACCGCCGACGCCATGGTTGAGGCGGCCGCGATCGCCAAGGAGACTGGCGAGGCGGTGAAGCTCCTGTGGTCGCGCGAGGACGATATGCGTCATGACTTCTACCGCCCGGCGGGCTTCCACTACCTGAAGGGCGGAGTGGACGCGAGCGGTGTCGTCGTCGCCTGGCAGGATCACTTCGTCACCTTCGGGGAGTCCGGTCGGCCGGCGCCGGCGGCCAACATGTCGGACACCGAGTTCCCGGCGCGCTTCGTCCCGAATTATCAGCTGGGGACCTCCTTCATTCCTTTCCGCGTTCCGACCGGGTTCCTGCGCGCTCCCCGGAGCAACGGGGTGGCCTTCGTGGTGCAGTCGTTCATCGATGAGCTGGCGTACGAGGCGGGTCGTGACCAGCTCGAGATGCGGCTGGAGATGCTCGCCTCCTTCCAGCCGCCCACCTCCGGCGGCAGATACATGGATCCGGAGCGGATGCGTAGCGTGCTCGAGCTGGTCGCCGAGAGATCCGGCTGGGGTCGGGCGCAGCTCCAGCGCGGCACCGGCCGCGGGATCGCCTTCCACTTCAGCCACCGCGGCTACTTCGCGGAGGTGGTCGAGGCGACCGTGACGCGCGAAGGGCGCGTAAGCGTGGACAAGGTCTGGGTCGCCGGCGATATCGGCAGCCAGATCATCAACCCGAGCGGCGCGGAGCAGCAGGTGCAGGGCGCGGTGCTAGACGGCATCGCGCAGGCCCTCGGGCAGGAGATCACGATAGAGCGCGGGCGCACGGCCCAGTCTAACTTCCACGATTTCCCGCTGCTCCGGATCACCCAGGCGCCCCCCGAGATCGAGGTCCACTGGGTGCGCTCCGTCAACGCGCCTACCGGCCTCGGAGAGCCCGCGCTGCCGCCGGTCGTGCCCGCGCTCACGAGTGCGATCTTCGCGGCCACGGGCAGGCGCATCCGGTCGCTGCCGCTCTCAAAGCATGACTTGAGCTGGGCATGAAGCACTGGCTCGAGACCCGCGCGGCACTCGACCGGTTGGCGGAGCTGCAGAAAATAGGGAAGGTCGCCGCGCTCGCGACCGTCGTTCGCGTGCGCGGCTCCGCGTATCGGCACGAGGGCGCCAAGATGCTCGTGGCCGAGGACGGCTCGATCACCGGGAACGTGAGCGGCGGCTGCCTGGAGGCCGACGTGCGCGAGGTCGCGCTGGGGGTGCTCCGGACGGGGACGCCAGAGCTCCGCTCCTACTGCGGCAGTCCGGACGAGGTCGAGGCGTGGGACCTCGGGGTCGGGTGCGATGGGCGGGTCGAGGTACTGGTCGAGGTTGCCGGGGATCCGCGCACGGCAGAGTGGAACCTTCTGGACGGGACCGTCCCTTTCGCAAGTTGTGTCCTGCTGGAGAACTCGGTATCCCGCCTCGTGATCACGGCGGATGGCACGGAGGGCTCATTGGGCGATCCTGCGCTCGACGTGGCCGGGTCGCGCATCGCGCGCTCCGAGCTTGGGATCGGTGCACCGGGAATCCGCCGAATCCGGGGACGGGATGTCTTTATCGACCTGCTCGTTCCCCCGCCCCAGCTCGTGATCGTGGGCGCGGGCGAGGACGCCCGTCCCCTTGCGCGCTTCGCTGCCGAGATCGGCTTTCGGGTGATCGCGGTGGATGAGCGGCCCGCGCTCCTCACGCCCGAGCGGTTCCCCTCCGCCGCAGAGCGCATCGTGACGCGTCCCGAGCATCTCACCAGCCGCGTCGCGTTTGTGCACGAGACGTACGCGGTCGTCATGACGCACCATTACGCCCGCGACCGCGAGTTCCTGCGCGCGCTCCTCGACACGGATGCGGTATACATCGGCATCCTCGGCCCTCGCAGCCGTACCGACCGCATGCTCGCTGAGCTGTCGGTGGCGGTTCGGGTCGACGAACGCCGGATCTACGGCCCGATCGGGCTCGACATCGGTACGGACGGCGCCGAGCAGGTGGCGCTTTCAGCCCTTTCCGAGATCCTGGCCGTGCGCTCGGGCCGGACGCCCGCCTCACTGCGGGAGCGCCGCGCTGCCATCCATGCTCCATCCCAGGTCACCCATGTCGGCGACTGATCCGGTGCCGGCACGCGAGGAGCGGGTCGCCGCGATCATACTCGCGGCCGGCTCCTCCCGCCGAATGGGGGAGAACAAGCTCCTGCTGAACTTCCTGGGCGCGTCGCTGCTGCTGAGGGCGACTAACAATGCGCTGGGTGCCTTGCTCGTCCCGGTCGTGGTCGTCGTCGGGTTTGAGGAGGAGCGGATGCGCCGCGAGCTCCAAAGGCTCCCGGTCGAGATTGTGACTAATCCGGACTACGGTGGGCCGAGCAGCCTCTCCATGCACGCGGCGCTCCGGGCACTCCCCGACGATGTCGCGGGCGCGCTGGTCATCCTCCCGGACATGCCGGTCGTCTCGTCGGAGATGCTCCGGGACATCAAAGCCACAGCCAAGAACGTACCCCAGAGTCCGCTCGTGGCCTCCCGCTACGGAGACGTGACCGCCCCTCCCATCCTCTTTCGGCGCGCGCTCTTCGACGAGCTGCTGGCGTGGAGCGGTGAGGGGTGCGGCAAGCCGGTGGTCAAGGAGCACGCGCACGAGGCCGTCTACTTGGACTGGCCCCCCGAGGCCCTCGAGGACGTGGACACGCCCGAGGACTTCGCGCGTATCAGCGCGCGCCACGCCTGATCGCAGGCCCTACAGAAACCCCCGAAAGAGCCGATCCCCCTTCTTCGTCCATCTCTGGAGCAAGGACGATGAGACTGGATGTCAACGCCGGCTGAAAATCGGACACTCCTGGCGGTTGAAAATCGGACGCCTGGAGGGTGACGAGTCTCAGGTCGTTGCAGCCTCCCGGCGCCGTCGCGGCCGTTGGGTTGATGACCTGTCCTCCTTGGACTTTCCCCCGCTCGCCGCCTACCTTGCTGTCCCTTCTGTGGGACCGTCCAACGTCGTCATGTCAGGAGGTTCGGGAGATGCGCATCCATCATTCGTGTCTCGTGGTCGCCTTGACGCTCGCGCTTGCTGCGCCGGCCGTCGCTCAGATGGGAGGAAGAGGCCCGGGGATGACGCTTTCGAGCACCGCGTTCCCCGACGGTGGTACGATACCTCTGAGGTTCAGCCAGGCCGGAGAGGGCGTCGCGCGCGGAGAGGGCACGTCCCCCGCGCTGAGCTGGACCTACGTCCGAGAGGGTACCCAGAGCTTCGTGCTTCACATGCACGACATGGAGCCTGCCCGTGGCATGACCACCGAGGACAACCTGCACTGGCTAGTCTGGAACATCCCCGGATTGGCGACCGGTCTGCCCGAGGGGGTCCCGCGCGGCGAGCGCTTGTCGAACGGCGCCTATCAGATCAGCGCGACGGGCCAGGTCTATCGTGGCCCGGGAGCAGGGGCTGCGGGTCCGCCCCATCACTACGTGTTCGAGCTCCTGGCCCTGGACACCACGATCGATGTCCAGCCTTCGGACGACGCCTTCGAGACACGCCGGAGGGTTCTAGCTGCCGTTCAGGGCCACGTCCTTGCCCGGGCCGTCTACATGGGGCTGTTCAAGCGGCCGCAGTAGACCTACTCGCCGGTCCGCGGCCCAAGAGGGCTGCGGACGTGGGGAGTCTTAGACCGAGGCTCGCGGCCCCGGTCGTTGCTAGGCTCTAAACCCGGATTGATCCAGCCAGCCCGGCTTCGCCGGCCTCACCCCTCATACATCTCCCTCAAGTGATCCGCTACCTTTGCTATCCCCTGCGAGACCCTCCGGCTGTGTTGCTTTCGTGTTGCATGACACAGGATGAACCGTAAAGGCCCCAATCGAAGGCCCCGCTGGCGTGACCCCCTGAAACGGGGTCGGCTGTGGCTGAACGATGGCTCCTGCATCCGGTTCAGGCCGCTGCACGAGAACCATGTATGGTCGTATGACTTCGTGAGCACCCGGACCGAGGACGGGCGAGCCCTGAAGCTGCTCACAGTGCTCGACGAGTACACGAGGCAGTGTTTGGCAATCAAGGTAGGACGGAGGACTCGAGCGCATGACGTACTCGAGGTTCTGACGGATCTC
>CAUZJY010000106.1:0-6751 GCA_963580305.1 Gemmatimonadales bacterium UBA6960 | reverse complement strand
CTGAACGGCGAAATCTTCTACACGCTGCCCGAGGCCGTCGTCCTCGTCGAGCAGTGGAGACGGCTGTACAATACCGTTCGACCCCACAGCGCCTGCGGTGGGCGTCCCCCGGCCCCAGAGACGATCAAACCTTCGCCCTGGTTCATCAGGATGCCTCAGCTCCAGGGCCCCCCGCTGGCTCTGGGTCTAACATAGGAAGTGGTACCGTACCTGGGGGCACGTCAAGTACGCGTAGCGGCTCTCCGTACGCGGGCTGAAGCGGACCCGCCAGGGCTCGTGCGGCGTGCTCTCGGCGGCCGCGATGTGGGTCTGGAACTTGACCGAGTCCGCGCTCGCGGCGGTGGCGATATAGGCGTGGGCGGTGCCGAGCGACACGTCGTGCGCCTGCGCGACCTCGGCGACCACGAGCACGCGCGGCGCCGGATCGGGAACGGCCCCCTCAGCCATTCCTACGCGCGAACTCGCGGGCCCAATACGTGATGATCGCGTCCGCGCCCGCGCGGGCGATCGAGACGAGCGCCTCCTCCATCGCGCGCTCGCCGTCCAGCCATCCGCGCTCGGCGGCGGCCATGATCGCGGCGTACTCGCCCGAGACGTGGTACGCGGCCACGGGCCAACCGGTCTCCCGCTTCACCCGGTGGATCACATCTAGGTAGGCGAGCGCGGGCTTCACCATCACCATGTCTGCACCCTCCTCGATGTCCGCCCACACCTCGCGCAGCGCCTCGTCCTGGTTGGCCGGGTCCATCTGATATCCCCTCCGGTCGCCGAACGCCGGGGCGGAGTCGGCCGCGTCGCGGAAGGGGCCGTAGAATGCGGACGCGTACTTGGCCGCGTAGCTCAGGATGGCGACCTGCTGGTAGCCGGCCTCGTCGAGCGCCTCGCGAATGGCGCCCACTCGCCCGTCCATCATGTCCGAGGGGGCGACCACGTCCGCGCCCGCGCGCGCGTGGCTGAGAGCGGTGCGCGCCAGCAGCTCAAGCGTCGGATCGTTGTCGACCGTACCGTCCTCGCGCAGCACGCCGCAGTGGCCGTGCTCGGTGTACTCGCACATGCAGACGTCCGTGAGGACGTTCAGATCAGGCGTCGCGTCCTTGATCGCGCGCACGGCACGTTGCACGGCGCCCTCGTCGTCCCAGGCGCCGCTGCCCTCCGCGTCCTTGTGCTCCGGGATGCCGAACAGGATCACCCCGCCGAGGCCGAGCCCGTGCGCCTCGCGCGTGTCCACCACCGCCTCGTCGACCGAGGTGCGGAACACGCCCGGCATGGAGCCGACCGGAGCCCGCACCCCCGTCCCCTCCGTCACGAACAGCGGAAGGATCAGCCGGTCCGGGATGAGCCGCGTCTCGCGCACCAGCGCGCGCAGCGACTCGGTGCGCCGGAGCCGGCGGCCGCGCCATAGGGGGAAAGATGTCATGGAATGAGTCGCTTCATGAGCACGCAGGCATCCCAGCCATCAGGGAGTCAGGGCCTCCAAAAGTAGCGAACGACCTCCAGGCCGTCGAAATCCAAATCCTGCGTCCAGAGCTCCGCTCCGCCGCCCTGGTAGCCGGATTCCTCGATCCAGAATCGCCTACTTCCTTGAAATTCGATTGATGTCCACTCGATTTTCGAGGTAAGATTATGGCGATGATCCCCCGCGAACGGCTGTAGGGACGGACGATGGTTTCCGCGGAGAAGATAGGGGGGTCCACCCCGTCTGGAGGAGATCGAGGGTGATCCGGGCCGTACGCCGGAGGCGGGATCACCCCACCGAGTGCAGTCGCTTCATGAGCACCCGGGCGTCTTCCCGGGGCTTCTCGTAATAATCGCGGCGGACGCCGATCTCGCGGAAGCCGCGCGACGCGTACATGGCTCGCGCGCGCGCGTTCGAGACCCGCACCTCGAGGTCCAGGCTCTCCACGCCGCGCTCCACCGCCTCCTCGGTGATCTGGTCCAGCAGATGGCTGCCCAGTCCCAGGTCCCGCAGCTGCGGCGCGACGGCCATGTTGGCCATCTCCCCCTGATCCTGGATGCACCAGAGCACGGCGTACCCAGCGACCGACATGGGCGGCACCTCGAGCACCCGCAGCACCGCGCCCCGCCGGTCGAGCAGGGTGCGAAAGGTCGCCGCTCGCCAGGGGGTGGTGAAGGACGCCGCCTCGATATGGCCAACCCGCTCGATGTCCCCCTCCTCCATCGGACGCACCCGGGTACCCTCGGGAAGGGGCCGACCGAGGCGCGGCAGCCGCTCCGGGAGTCGCTCGATGGCCGCCATGCTCACCCGACCCACGCCCGCTCCGCACTCGAGGCCTTCAGGTACGCCGGCTCCCAGCGGGCCGGATCGTGCTCGGGCGCGCGCCCCGGAGGGAGCGCTAGCAGGTGGATCAACCCGTCGGCCCTGGGGAGCCCGGCCGGCGCCGGCAGGACTCGGTATCCGGCCCCCCGGATCGCTGCCTCGTGCCGGACCGCGCCGTCGCCCGTGAACCAGGCTCCGGTCGGGACCTCCTCCTCGAGCAGGTCCCGAATGCGAGTCGCGTGGGGCGGGACGCGCTCGACGATTCCGGCGATGCGCTCCTCCTGCACCTCGTAGCAGGCGGCGTACACGCGGTCTCCCCGGGCGTCGAAGAGGACGTAGCGGAACCCGTCCCAAGGTACGTGACCGGCCGCCCCCGAAGGCGGCAGCGCGATCCGCTCGGCGATGGCCGCCGCCTCCAGGCTGGAGAAGGCCCAGAGTGGGATCTCTAGCGCGTGCGCCAGCCCCTTGGCCGTAGCCGCCGCGACGCGCACCCCGGTGAAGGACCCTGGACCCGCGCCCACGACGATCCCGGCCAGGTCGCGTACGGGGAGGCCCGCCGCGCCGAGCACCTCCGCGACGCGCGGGATCACCTCGGCGGCGTGGCGACCCTGCCGCTCCAACAACGCACGGGCGAGCACCTTCCCACTCCTGCCCACCGCGACCGAGCCGAGCGGACCGGAGGTTTCGAGCGCGAGATAGGCACCCTCGGACGGACCCTCGGGATGACGGGGGGCAGGCATGCGGGATGTTCAGGCCGCGGGGGCGCCCGGACAAGTGTCCGGCGCGGGCTATTGCGTGTTGGAAGGGATCCGGGCGCTGGCGGATGTCGACTGGCTTCGTCAGCCGGAAGAACGGAGCAGTGCGAGTAACTCGGCGGAAGCGATGGCTGGGACCTCGGCATCCGCGAACCCGTCCATGTCCCGGGTGACGATGTAGTCGGCATCGGCTTTCAGCGCGCAAGCCGCCGGGACGGCATCCGCGAAGTCAGCCCATCCGAGGGGAGGGCGTGAAGGAGTCGGTCCTCATCGAGAGGAACGATGGTCAGGAGCTTGAGCAAATCGACGATCGCCTTGCCGGCACGCCCGGCGCCCAGCTCGCGCCCGAGGAGATATGAGAGCGTGGTGACGGCCTGGGCGTCAATCAGCTCGACCGCCTCGCCTCGCTCGACAAGGGACAGAAGGGCGGCTGCATCGTCTGCCCAGAGGTCGCGGTCAGCCAGGACGTCGAGAAGGACGTTGACGTCGAGGTAGCTTCACGTCCGATACTTCTCTCGGAGGTGCTCCCTGTAGCTGGCGAGGAGATGCTTGTTCCATGACGTCGCGAGAAGCGATGCGCCTTGCGAATCGCCGCCTCATCGATGGAGAGTGTGAGCTTCTTCCGAGACAAAGTCGTCCTCCAATACGTACCAGTACAGGAGAAGTATACGTACTCCCCATCCGCGTAGCGGGCGATCAGGAAGGGTCCGCTGACCCGGACGCCCCCTCGGACGCACTACTCAGCGAGATCGGGAAGGAGGGGAGCCCGGGGGGATCGCCGATCTTGCGGACGGTCACCGCGCGCAGCTCGGCGGATCCCTCGGGGACCGCGAGCTCGATCTCCCACCGGTCGGGGGGCAGCCGGTCCCTTGCGCGCTCGGGCCATTCCACCAGGACCAACTCGGCCCCCGTGCCCAGCTCTTCCCAGCCCAGCTCGCGCAGCTCCCCCGGATCGCGGATGCGGTAGAGGTCCAGGTGCACCACGTCCGCGGCGGGCGTCTCGTAGCGGAAGAGCAGGTTGAAGGTCGGCGAGGGGATCGGGCCCTCGACGCCCGCCCCCCGGGCCACCGCGCGCGCGAGCACGGATTTGCCGGCGCCGAGCGGACCCTTGAGCGCCAGCACGAGCGGGGGCCGCACCTCGCGGCCGATCCGCTCCCCCCAGCGGACGAGCTCCGGCTTGCGGAGGATCATGCGGGGCCGCTCAGGAACGGGGCGCCATGCAGTGGACGCGGTGCCCGCGCGCGTGCGCCAGGGTTCGGACCTCGACCGGGATCGGCCGCGAGGCCCCAATGGTCATGCGACCGGATGCATTGCCCTCAGACCTTCGCCTTCTTCGACTGATTCTCCGCGTAGTACTTCCGATAGTAGCCGTAGTTGGAGCCGTACTCGCTGCCGTAGTACGCGTCGCGCGTGTGATCGACATCGTTGAGAACGAACCCGAGCGCCGGCGCTCCCACGCGCCTGAGCTGGTCGGCCGCGTAGCGGAGGGCGCCGCGGTCCGTGACGGCGGCGCGCGCGACCAGGATCACGGCACCCGCGTGCACGCCGAGCAGAACCGCGTCCGTAACGACGTTCAGCGGCGCGCTGTCCAGGATGATCGCGTCGTAGTGCTCCTCGAGCTTGCGGAGGAGCGCCTCCATCCGGTCCGATCCGATCAGCTCCGCCGGATTCGGCGGGAAGGCACCCGCCGAGAGGACGTGCAGGAACTCACCCTCGGCGACCTCTACCTGGCTGATCGCGTCCCGCACCGGCAGATCGCCGATCAGCACGTTCGACAGCCCCTTGCGGGAGGGCAGTCCGAACATGGCCGCGATCACGCCGCGACGGAGATCCGCATCGATGAGCAAGGTCCTCGTGCCCTCCTGCTGCGTTAGCGCGACCGCCAGGTTGGCCGCGGTGGTGGACTTTCCGTCTTGCGGGAGCGCGCTCGTGATCACGATGGTCTTGGGCGGATCCCCCATCCTCCAGAAGCGCAGGCTGGTGCGGAGCGCGCGATACGCCTCGGTCACGGGGGCTGTCGGGCTGTGCATCACGACCAGCCTCGGCTCGACGCTCGGTCCGGCCGCGCCCGCGGCGACCTTACCGACCCCCTTGCGGCCGCCATTTTCGTTCACCGCGCCCGCAAGCTCCAAGGTCGGGATGATGCCCAGCAGCGGAAGCCCTCCGGTCGCCTCTTCGACGTCCTCGAGCGTGTGCACGGACCGGTCCAGGAAGTCGTGCCCCGCGGCGACAACCACGCCCAGCATGAGCCCGAGCAGGGCACCCAGGAGGAGGTTCAGGTTTGGCCGGGGGCTCACCGGTTCCGGATTCACGATGGCGCGATCCAGAATCCGCACCGATGGATCCTCCGCGGCCTGCGCGATCTCGGCCTCCTTGAGCCTGGTCTGGAGCAGCCCGTAGATCTCCCGCAGGAAGTCGCCCCGCCACTCCAACCGCGCCACGGCCAGCTCCTTGGCCGGAATGCGGGAGAGCTCCCCGCCGAAGCGATCGAGCGTCTGATCCAGAGAGCCGACCTGGTTCCCCAGCCCCTGGAGGTACGTCGTCGCGATCGAGCGGAGCTGGACCTCCAGCTCTTCGACGCGCGAGGTGAGCGACTCGACGTCGGGGTCCTCCATCGTGCGGCGGCGGAGCAGCTCGGCCCGCTGATTCTCGAGGATGTTGAGCGACTGGAGTATCTGCGACGCGGCCGCATTCCGCAGCAGGCTGGGGAACGCGATGAGCTGGCGGGACGGGGAGGGCTCGCCGCGACGGACCGGGGCGTCCGCGGCCTCCTGGTTGATCCCGTCCAGGAGCTGCTGGAGGGCACCCCGCTCCGCATCGAGCAGGTTCCGCTCCGCCTGGAGCCGTGCGAGCTGGGTGACCTGCGCGCTCGCCTCGGCCTCGAGGCTCACCACCTGCGCGCCCTCGCGGTACACCTGCAGGTCCTCCTCGGCGCCGGCTAGCTCGAGGGAGAGGCTGTCGAGCTGTCCGCGAAGGAAGCGCACCGTGTTGAAGAGAGCGGTCTGCTGGCTCGCCATGCGGCGCTGGATGTATCGGTGCGCCAGCAGATTCGGCACGTCGTCCACCAACATGGTGTCGGTCGACTCGAATCCGATCGCCACGATGGCCGCTGTCCGATCGGGGCGCGTCACCCGCATGCTGGATCTGAGGCGGGCCACGGCCCGGGGGAAGGACGTGACCTCGACGACGAGCCGATCGTGCGCGTTCGCGGCCGGGAGCAGCCGGAAGGTCGCGTCCTGCTCGACCACTGCCTGGCCGACGGAAACCGTATCGAGCCTCTTGGCCCGCTCCGCCTCGATCTCGAAGCGGCCGGTATCCAACCGTCGGAGCCGGTAGGTCTCGGCGGGCGCCCACGGCTCGACATGGATCTGCTCGAGGAGCAGATCGCGCGGGACGCCGCGGGGCTCCGTGAGCCGAACCATCAGCCCCAGCGAGTCGACCACGTCCTCGGCCAGAGATCGGCTGCGCAGCACGCCCATCTCGGTCTCGACCCGGAGCGACATGGAGCTGAGCCCGGGCCCCAGAATCGAGGCCATCGGATTGAACGGGTCGTTGTCCTCGATGCGGACGGAAGCCTCGGACTCGTAGACGGGGACGGCCCGCCAGGTGAAGATCGCCGCGGCCACCAGGCCGCCGACGAGGAACCCCGCAATCAGCAGGCGATTACGCGCCGTGAAGTTCCAGAGGTCGCGGAGGTCCAGCTCGTCCTCCACAGGCT
>CAUZJY010000105.1:0-6924 GCA_963580305.1 Gemmatimonadales bacterium UBA6960 | reverse complement strand
GCTGGTGCTCCTCGCGGAAGCGGCGATCGGCCTCGCGGATCAGGCGGGCGAGCACCCAACGGCGGTCGCGCTCGCGCTCGAGCCCCCGCACCTCCTCTTCGAGCACCTGGATCTCGCCGTCCACCCGGTCGAGCGTCTCGCCACCGCCGAGCTGATCGATCTCCGCTGCGAGCGAGGCAGCGCGTGCGATCAGCACCTCGATGCGCTCGTTCAGCTCCTGTACCTGCGCTCGCTTCCGGGCCAGCGCGTCGTCGTCCCGGGTCCAGTCCTCGCCCTCGGCCGCGCGGATCCGGTCCTGGAGCTCGTCCAGATCCGGGTGCGCCGCGATCAGGTCCTGCCGGAGCCGCGCCGCGCCGGCCGCCGCCTGCGCGCGCGCCTGGAAGAGCCGCATGCCCTCGGCCGGGTCGCCGCTGCCCAGATCGGAGAGTCGCTCGCGGAGCGCGCCTTCCTCGGTGCGCATGCGGATGAGTGCGTCGGCCTCGCGGTCCCGCTGGCGCTCGAGGCGGCTGAGTTCCTCGGCGGCGCGCTCCGCGGTGGCCTGGCGGCGCCGCATGTCGGCGACCGTGGAGGCGAGTAGGTGGGCGGCGGCCAGCGCGTCGTCGGGCGCCTGCACGCCGCAGGTGAGTGCCAGCGCGCTCACCTCGCGGGCGTTCGCAGCTTCTTGCTCGCGGAGCCCGGCCAGCTCGGCCTCGCGGTCGCGGCGATCCCGGATGGCCTGCTGGAGCCGCTCGAGGCCGGCCCCGAGCGGCGTGGGCGAGCGCTGAGTGAGCCCCTCGCGCAGGGGGAGCCCGGTGAGCAGCCCGTCGAGGGCGCGCTCGGCCTCGTCCAGTGCGGCCTGCAGCGGGCCCGTCTCGGTGGGTGTGGGAGGTGCGGGCGCGCGGAGGGCATGCCGGAGAGCCTCGAGCAGCATGACGGAGCCGGCCCCAACCGCGAGCGCGCCCGCGAGCAGCAGCCCGAGCTGCTCGGCACCCTGCGCCACGAACACGAGCGCGAGCCCGACCACCAGGACGAGCACGGCGCGCGCGCGGGAGGGGCGCCGCTCCCCCGCCTCCCGCGCCGCGTCCTCCGCCATCCGGTGCTCGATCTCGCGCTCGGCCGCGCGTTGCGCCTCCAGCTTCGCGCGCGACTCGTCTACGATGCGGGCGCGCGCCCTGAGCTCCCCCACCGGGAGGGCCCGCAGCCGGTCGAGAGCGAGGCGCTCCCACGGGACCGTGAACAGGTCGCTCGCCTCGATCTCGATCCGGCCTTCGAACTCCCGCAGCTCCTGCTGGAGGTGATTGGCGCGTGCCTTCATCCACCCCGCCACCTCCACGCGCGCGGCGACCCGGTCCACCTCGGCGGCGCGCTCGAGCACCCGCGCATCGACACGCGGCAGCCCCCGGTACTTCCTCCGGACCGTCTCGGCGTCACGCATAACTTCGTCCAGCCGCGCCTGCTGGGCGGCCGCCTGGTCTGCCAGCTCCTCGAGCCGGCGGCCGGGGTCGGCCGGCAGGGCGGCCAGCTGCTCGGGCGGGCCGGCCTCCTGCTCGAGTGCGCGCACGCGCAGGAGCGAGGTGCGCACGGCGAGCAGCGCGCCCATGCGCTCCACATAGAGCTTGGTGGCCTCGCGCTCCGCGCGCACGGCCCCGAGCTCCGCCTGTGTCCGGTCGCGCTCCTGCACGCGCTCGCGCAGGTCGTGGTCCGCGCCGGCGACCTCGCGGCGATGGGCCGCCAACTCGCGCAGCCGCTCCCGCCGCTCGCGGATCGCCTGCCGGCCCCGGCGGTTGGGCCTCCAGAGCTGCGTCGCCTCCTGCTCCAGCTCCCCCGCGACCGCCCGCGCGGGGCGGAGATCGGGCGCGCCGAGCGCGCCGACGAGCCGATCCTGGATGCGCGCCCACCCCTCGCCGTCCAGCCCGGCCAGCTCGGACAGGGTGACCGCGTAGACCTGCCGGAAGACCGTGGCCGGGACGTGCTCGGCGCAGGGGAGCGGCCGGTTGCGCAGCTCCTCGGCCACGCCATCCCGCACTAGCGAGCCGATCGGGGCGGAGCGCAGGTGGCGGTGCACCTCCCAGCAGCGGCCGTCCTTCAGCCGGATGCGCGCCGTCCCCGCTGGCTCGGCGCCCGACCAGGGCGCGTAGGGGTGCGCCTCGCGCGCAGCCGGCGCGAAACCGTAAAGCAGGGTGGCGAGGAAGTGGAAGAGCGTCGTCTTGCCCGCTTCGTTCGGGCCGGATACGACGATCAGATTGCCGAGCGGCTCGGGGCCGGTATCCAGCCCCTCGAGCCGCCCGAACGCATGGACCCGGATACGCTCGACCCTCACGGCCCCGCCCCGCGTGCGGTCCCCTGCCGGGGCGTGCCCTCCTTGAGCGCGCCTTCTTCGAGTGCATCGGGGCTCAGCATGCGCGCGAGCAGCTCCGCGTCCGCGCCCTCGAGCAGCGCGCGCACGTACGCGTCCGGCTCGCCGGCGTCGGCCCGGTCCATCCCCGCCAGCTCCTCGACGGTGAGCCCGGGGACCGCGCTCTGGCCGGAGCGCACCTGCGCAAGCAGACGGAGCGCGGCGCCGAGCACGTCCGCGCGGCCCCTGTGCTCCGCCACCCGCACTACGGGGTGGAGCGGCCCCGGCTGGACCTCCACGTCCAGCAGTCCCAGCTCCCTCGCCGTCTCGCGTGCGAGCGAGGCGCGCTCCTCCTGGTCGCCGAGCCGTTTCCACGAGGGGGTGCCGCCCGCCGTGCGGAAGCGCACCACCCATTCGGCGCCGGGCTCATCCGGGTCTGCCCTGCGGGCCGCCTCCCACTCCGCGCGGAAGCGTGCGAGCAGCCGCTCGAGCGTGTCCGCTTCCTCGAGCCCCCCCACCACCACGGTCTCGAAGCGCACCGGAGCGAATGAGCGGAACTCCACGCGCGCGGGGCCACGCCGATCGAGCTCGACGAGCAGCCCGCCCTTGGGGCCACTCTCGCGGTGTGTGCGCCCCTGGAGGTTGCCGGGATAGTGGATCTGCGGCGCCTCCGCGAGCCGCTGCCGCAAATGCACGTGCCCGAGCGCCCAGTAGTCGTGGCCGCTCGCCAGCAGGCGGAGCAGATCGGAGGGGGCGTAGGGTTCGTGCTCCTCGGCCCCGCGCGCCTCGTGCACCTGCGTGTGCAGCAGCGCCACGTGCGGGAGCTCGTCCCGGCCCGGCAAGGGGAACCCGGCCGCCAGGTCCCCGGTTTCGCGCCGGGAGGCGTGGCCCGCGGCGGTCACCCGTCCAACCTCGCACCCCTCGCGGTCGCGGATGGGGATCAGCCGCGGGGCTGCATCCCCCACAATCTCGACGTTCGGCGGCCACGCGAGGGGGCGTGTGCGGTAGGCGTCGCGCCCCGGGTCGTGGTTGCCCGTGGCGTACACGACCGGAATTCCCGCCTCGGCCAGGCGGCCCAGCTCGTCCAGCAGGAAGCGCTCGGTGCGGAAGGAGAGGCGGTCTCCGTCGAAGAGATCGCCGGCCAGCAGCACGGCCTGGACGCGCTCGGCGATCGCGCAGGTCACGGCGCGGCTGAGCGCCTCGCGCGAGGCCTCGCGCAGCCGCCGCCGCACCGCGTCCGAGTGTCCCGCGAAGGGGGTGTCGAGATGGACGTCGGCGAGATGGAGAAAGCGCATCGACCTCGAACTTGCGACGGCGCCGAGAGTGGGGCCAGAGCCGCCTGCGGCTGCTTTCCTTTTCGGCGGTGCAACCCGAAGTTGCAGATTCGAGCATCCATCCCTGGACCACCTCACGCCGGCTGGTCCCTCCCATGAGCCACAGCAGCGAGGCGGCGCTCGCGCCCGACCGCCGGGAGTCCCCCTCCCTGGCGCCCGTCCGGCGCGAGGTAGAGCGGCTGGCCGGATCCGACGAAGTGAAGGTGCTCGGGCCATTCACGGACGTCCTGCTGGCCAAGGCGCCCGCCGACCTACTCCAGGAGCGCGGCCCCGAGGCGCGCGCGCGCACGGTGCTCGACGTGTTCAGCTTCCTCGAGCGCGCCTCGCCCGACCGGGTGAACGTCGAGGTTGTGGCGACGAATACGGCGACCGCCGTGTACGCGCTCGTCTCCGACCGGCCGGTCGTGATCGATACGGTGCGCGAGATCGCCAGTCTATCAGAGCGGATGAACGGCGACTCGGCGTCACCGCCCGCGAGTCAGCGCCTCGCCCGAACCGCATCGTCGACATAGCGATCGACGTTCATGATCAGCTTCACCAGATCCTTGGGCGACTCGGCGGCCGACGCCACGTCTTGAGCGAAGCGCAGAAACACCTGGCGGACGGCGTCGCGGCTGCGGTCGGTGCCGCGCGCCGCCGCTGTGCGCCCACGGGTGACTCCGCGCTTGAGGCCCTTGCGGGCGACCGCCTTGCGCTTGCGCCCACCTCCATTGCGGCGCTTCACCTGCAAGGGATAGCGGGCATGGAACTGGCGGCGGTTCATCCGCGCAACGCCGCTGTTGACGCCCTTCGCCTTCTCGAACAGCTGCTCTACCGACACATCCGGGTTCTTGGCGAGCTCCTGTTCGACCATCTTCATCACGCGTTCGTCGGTCTTCGTCACGTAGGCATCCTCGGCTGAGCATCGGGGGCATGTATCGCTCCGGATACGGACTATGGCCCGAAAAGGACGCCCGACTATGCGGCGATGTCAAGAACTGTGTCGGAGATTGTCGCGTATAGTTCAGAACTTCAGAACGGTCCGACCACGACGCCAAGCGCGAGCCCCGGCCCGCACAGCCGGCCCGAATCGATCCCGCCGAGCGCGTCGAACCCGAACGCGAGCCGCCAGGAGAGCGCGCCGGCCAGGGCGAGGCGATCCGCGAGCGGGCGGCTGATGCGCAATGCCGGCTCCACGATCGCGCCATTGTCCGAATCGAGCATGGCGCCCCCGTTCGGCTCCTCGACGTCCACATTGCCCGTGCCCGCGAGCAACGAGATCGACAGTCCGGGCCAGCGTGCCGACGTCGGCCTCCAGGAGACCGTGAGCCTGCCGTAGCCGAAGCGCGCGCGCACGCGGCTCCCGTCGGTTTCCACGGTGAGGTGATCGAGGCCGATCTGGCCTGCGCCTCCGATCTGGACCCGAGGACCCATCTGGAGCGAGACCGAACCGCCCGCGCGACCCACGCGCCCGCGTAGCGGGTGACGGCGAGCTCGGGAGCCGCCCGTACCCGCCCGGGCGTCCCGTCCTCGGGCCCTGAGCCGCCGCGGGACGCACGACGACCAAGCAGATCAGGAGGGTGAGGCCGAATTCACCCTTCAGCGGGCTAGACTCCGTTGGGGTTGCCGGCAGCTCGGCCACTCAGCCGGCTGACCGGTGCGCCGATCGAGCGGCATCACCCGGCGCGTGCGAGGGATGCGCTCCGGCTCCTCGGACGCGAGGTAGGCGAGCATCGCGACCAGCGTTGCGTTGTTCTTCAGGTCGTCGAGGACCACCTTGTCGTACGTGTCGAGCGTGCTGTGCCAGGTGTAGGTGCTGTAGTCCCACGGGTGCGCGGAGAGCGCGATTGCGGGGGCGCCCCGGCAGATGAAGGATGCGTAGTCGCTCCCGCCGCCGCCGGGCGTCCCTGGGGTGGTGAGCGTGATGTGGCGTGTGATCTCCTGCGGAATGCGCGAGAGCCAGCGCCCGAAGAACGCGCCCGCATCGACCAGCCCCATCATCGAGATGGTGGTGATCCGTCCGGTCCCGTTGTCCTGATTGAGGAGCACCTGCAGCCCCTCGAGCACCTCGGGATGGTCGGCTGCATATGCTCCTGACCCGTTCAGCCCCTGCTCCTCCCCGTTCCAGTGCCCGACCAGGATGGTCCGCCGCGGGCGCGGATAGGCGAGGCCGAGGATGCGGATCGCCTCCATCATCGTGATCGTGCCGGTGCCGTTGTCGGTGGCCCCGCTGGCGCCGTCCCAGGAGTCGAAATGTGCGGACAGCATCACGTATTCGTCCGGCCGCTCGGTGCCGGGGATCATGCCGATCAGATTGGCGACCGCGACCTCCCCGAGTATCTCGGCCTCGGCCTCCACCCGCAGGACCGGCCCCTGACCGCGCTCGGTGAGGCGCCAGAGGAGCCCGTAGTCCTCGCAGGACAGGGTCACGTGGGGCGCGCGCTCGGTGGCCGCGTTGAAGACGCGCTGCACTCCCCATCCGTCCGGCCAGTTGGTGCCGACGAGCCCAGCCGCCCCGGCTTCGTCCAGCCGGCGGGCCAGCTCGACGAAGCGCAGGCCGGTCAAGGCCAGTCGCTCGGCGAAGTCGGAGCGCGCGGCCGCCCGCTCCTCGCGCATACGCGCGAGCGACTCCGGCGTCGCCCACTCCTCCCAATTCTCCTCCGGGCGGCAGGTAGGCTCGGGTGGAGCGAACAGCACGAATCTGCCACGCGCGCGCTCGAGGAAGGCGGGAAGCTCCGCGGGCGCCGCGAGCCGGGAAAGAGTGATCACCTCCCCGGTCACCGTGCCGGACGTGCCCGGACTCCCGGCGAGCATCATCCCGTCGAGGCTCCGCACGCGCGGCTCCAGGAGATCGATATGGGTGATCCCGCGTCGCCAGCCGGTCCAGGTCCCATAGGGCTCGAGCCGGGACTCGATCCCCCAGCTCCGGTACATGCGCCCGACCCAGTCGGCGGCCGCCTCGGAGTTCGGGGTGCCAGTGAGCCGGGGGCCGAGGGAGTCCAGGAGCACCTGGGCGAGCTCGCCGGCGCGGGAGTCCACCATGCCCGCCTGCCAGATCGCGTGCAGGACCGGATCGTCGGTGGGGAAGTCCTGCGCACCCATGGGCTTCGGGACCAGGAGCGCAGCGCAAGCGGTCATTATGACGAGTGTCGAAGTTCGGCTCATTCGTCGGCCGCGGCTGGAGGGACTCGCTGCCCGAGGCCGTCGTCCTCGTCGAGCAGTGGAGACGGTTGTACAATACCGTTCAACCCCACAGCGCCTGCGGTGGGCGTCCCCCGGCCCCAGAGACGATCAGAC
>CAUZJY010000104.1:0-7077 GCA_963580305.1 Gemmatimonadales bacterium UBA6960 | reverse complement strand
TTCCGCCCACACGCTGGATCACCCTGCTGGACGCGGCGCTCCTCCTGATCGGTATCCTGCTGATCCGGAGCGCGCCGGTCAGCCCACCAGAGCCGCCGGAGTCACCCGATTCCGACCGTCCGCCTTCGATCTGAGGAGGGCGTGGTCGGCCGCCTGGAAGATCTGGTCCGAGCGCTTCCTGTGGACCGGACAGACCGCGAAGCCCGCGGATACGGTCACGTGCAGGGGGAAGCTCGTGGCCGGCCGCGCCTCGGCGACCACTTCCACCAGCCGGTGCGCGGCGGCGGTGATGCGCACGTTCCGGGTCGTGGCCGGCGACCAGGAACCGGGGATGCCGACGTGCCCTACGGCTCCAGAGTGACGAAGATGCGGCGCGCCAGCTCGTGCTCGACCACCTGGCCGGGCCCGGTCGACCAGGCCACGCGCACGGTCACGTCTCCGTCCCCCGCCTGACGGTCCTCCACCTGGAGCAAGATCCCCGGCACGAGTCCCTGCGCCTCCATCGAGCGCAGCCCTTCCGGCTCCTCGTCGTCCACCGCGCGGATGCGCACGTGGTCGCCCGCGGCCGTGTCGGCCAGCGTCGCGAAATCGACCGTCTCGATTTCTCCGGCCGAGGTGGGGATCGGCGCGCCGTGCGGATCGTGCGAGGGATCCTCGAGCGCGGACGCCATCTGGTCGATTAGCCGATCGGACGCGGCGTGCTCGAGCCGCTCGGCTTCTTCGTGCACGTCGTCCCACGTGTATCCGAGCCGCTGGAGAAGGTACGTCTCCAGGATGCGGTGGCGGCGGATCACGCGCAGCGCCTCGCGGATCCCCTTGCCGGTCAGGCGCACGCCCCGATACGGCACGTGCTGGAGCATCCCGGCCTCCGCCAGCCGCTTGACCATCCCGGTCACGGACGCGGGCTGGACGTCGAGCGCAGCCGCGATTACGCTCGTCGACGACGCCTCTCCGCGCTCCGTGATCGCGAAGATCGCCTTGAGGTAGTCCTCGACCGATCGGGAGAGCGGTTCGCGGGCTTCCTTCATCACACTCCGGTGCTCCTGTGGGCGGCCTGCGCCGGCCGCGCGCGGCCGGAACGGAAACACGCAGCGCGCGGGACCGGTATAATGATTCGATGACGAATGAGTACGAAAGCCTGACCGACGGCATCCGGGTCACCGTCCGGCCGCAATTCTCGCTCGCCCAGTCCGCTCCGGGCGAGCGCGAGTTCGTGTTCTCCTATCACGTCAGGATGGAGAACCTGGGCGAGCAGGCCGCGCAGCTGCTCTTCCGGTACTGGCGCATTCACGACTTCGCCGGCGACGACCAGGAGGTGGATGGCGAGGGGGTGGTGGGCCAGCAGCCGCTGCTGGATCCCGGTAAGGCTCACGAGTACCAGAGCTTCTGCGTGCTCAGCTCTCCGCTCGGATTCATGGAGGGGCACTACACCTTCGTCCGGCCCGATGGCACCCGCTTCCGGGTCGCGATCCCGCGCTTCCAGCTGCAGGCTCCGCTGCCGACCCTCGTCGAGGACGAGGACCAAGCGGAGCAGATGAACTAGCGGGTCCCTTTCGCGGCCCCGACTCCACAGCTCGACTCTCAGAGCAAGGACGCTCCGATGATCCGTGCCACTCGCTGGACCTTCGGGGCCCTGCTCCTCCTCGCCGCGCAGCCCGCCGCCGCTCAGCTGCGCCTGATCCCGCAGATCGGGATCTACACGCCCTTCGCAGACCTTCCGTCTCCGAGGGAGGGTGCCCAGGAGTTCAAGAAGGAGGCAACGCTCGCGTACGGCGGGGCGCTCGAGCTGGGCACTCCCGACGCGGTTTCGTTCCGGGTGAACGTGCTGCACGCCACCGACTCCGAGGTGCCAGTGGAGGACGTGGGGTGCCAGGTCGACTGCGTCCGGAGCACCGTGATCGCCGCCTCCGCGACGCTCGCGCTGCGACCGATCCCCACCCCCATCCTGGTACAGCCGTATCTGCTGCTGGGGGTCGGGGTCAAGCGCTACGATTTCACCCGCGCGGATCTTGAGGACGAGGGGCTCGCGGCCGTGCTCAACGACCAGAACCAGCTGACGGGTCACCTCGGGATCGGGGCGGAGCTGAATCTCGGACTGGTCCGGCTGGTGGGGGAGATCTCGGACCTGGTCTCCCAGTTCGACACCGAGGACGACGTCGGGGAGAGCGACCAGCTCCAGCACGACGTGTTCTTCACGATCGGGCTCGTGATCGGGGGCTGACCGCGGGCGCCGGCGACGTGCCGGAAACAAGTACTGCCCAACGAGTGTAGGCCCCCCGGTCCCATCCGCCGTCCTCATCGCAAAACCAGGGGGGGTACGTGGACGATGTTGCCGTTGACGCCAAGCGGATTCTGCTCCGCTACGGCGCCCCCATCAACGTCCTGGACGCCGTCTCCGAGGTCGAGCGCATCGAGCTCGCCAGGCTGATCACCAAGACCAACCTCCCCGATCGCGAGCGGCACCTCCGGCAGGTGCTTGCGGACCGGGGCTACATGGGGCCGCCTCCGGTGAAGACGCGCAGGAGCCGCTCCAAGGCCCCCGCGAGCGCGGCGGCCGCGCTTGGCGCGCCGGGCAGCGCGGCTCCGGCGGCCCCCCGCCCCGGCTCGGCCTCCCTCACCGCCAAACCGGGCGGCGCGAAGAGCGCTCCCGCGGGGGCGGCCCCCGCGGCGAAGGTGGTGCCGGCATCGGCGAAATCGGGGGCCAAGGCGCGGCCGAAGGTGAAGCTCGGGACGAAGAGCAAGGCGGCCCGCCCGCGCGGCGCGGCCAAGTCCGCCCCGCGGGCCAAGACGAGCAAGGCTAAGCTCACACGCAAGCCGGCGCGCCCAGCCGCCAAGACGCGGCAGAAGCCCAAGCCCAGATCCAAAGCCAAACCCAAGGGCCGCCGGTCCCGCTGAGCGCGGCCGGACTTCAACCTGGCGGCTTCACCCGAACAGCAGCTCCCGCGTGCGGTCCAGGGGGAGCTGGACGGCCGCCCGCACCCTACCGCCCACCTCCGGGGGTCCGGGGCGGAGGTCGAGCGCCGCCGGCTCACCGTCCACGCGCACGGGTGCGGTGGGCGCGAGCGAGAGCAGGGGCTCGAACACCAGCATGACCGGCACCGCTCCGCTCTCCTGCACGAATCGGAAGCGGTGCCGCCCCGCCTCGCGCGCGTAGACCATCCGCACCATCGCGTCTCCGACCACGAGCCCCCCGACCTCGAAGCGGGTCCAGTGTCCCGGCAGGCGGGGAGCGAGCCTCAGCCGTCCGTAGTGGCCATCCGCCCGGGCGCCGAGCAGGCCGTGCACCAGCACGAGCGGGACGAGTGCCGCCGCCGCCGGATCGTGCACGCGTGCGCCTTCCGGCCAGAGCCCGGCACCGTGCGCGAGCCCCTCGGCCAGGTGGGTCCGGTAGAGGGCGAAGCCGCGCTCCACCTGGCCTTCGTTCAGACATGCCCACGCACTGAGTGCGCGGAGCACCCCCCGAGGTGGATCAGCGTCGGGTGCGCGGTAGGGGCCACGCCCCGGCAGCTCGAGCGCGGCCGCCAGCGCCGCGGCGGCCGCGTCCTCCAGGCGCGGAGAGGTGCCCACGGTCGGGAGCCGAACCGCTCTCCCTGTGAGTGGTGCCGGCGCGTCGGCGAGCGCCCGCGCGCGCCCCCGCAGCTCGTCCGCGGCAGCGCGTCCCTCCCACGGCTCGAGGGCATCCGCCCCCTCGAGCAGCGCCGCGCGCAGGGCGGTGCGCCGGGCGGCGTCCGCCGGCCGCGGGTCCGTGCGCGCCACGAGCGCGGAGAAGTCGGCCGTGCGCACCCGGCGTCCCGCGCGCAGGGCGAGCCGCGCGCGAGCGAGCATGCCGAGGGGAGAGCTGACGTCGGGGAGGGAGTGGACCGGTGCGCCCGCGGCGACCGCGCCGAGCGCGGTCCAACCGCGCCGCGCCTCCGGATCCAAGGGGAAGGGCTCGCCGGCCGCGAGGTCGTGAACCCGGTCTCCGCCCGGGGGGAGGGCGGCCTCCAGCCGCGCGACGGCCCAGGCGAGCCCGTCGTCCAGTTCGGGCACCCCCGTGCGGGTCGCGAGCCGCCGCGCGCGCAGCTCCGTCAGGTGCGCGTGCGCACGGGCCGGGTGCATGAGCGTGAGGTGGCGGAGCGCGTCCTCGGCGCGCGCGAGGTCTTGGCCCGAGGTGAGCGCAAGGCGAGCCGCGCCCGGGCCGGAGAGCGCCGCGACGGCGCGCAGCACCCCCTCGCGGCCGCGCGCCTCCAGCCGCCACTCCGGAGCGGGGGTGAGCTGCAGCAGGCGCACGCCATCCGCTCCGTCCACGCGGAGGAAGGCTCCCTCGGCCCGCGCGGAGATCCCGGGGAGCACCAGCACGAGCTCGCTCGCGCCTCGGCCGGGCCCGCTCCCCACCCACTCGGCGAGCACTCCGTGCGCGCTCACCAGGAGCGTCTCGACTACCGAGCCGGAGGCGGTCAGGAGCTCGCGGCGCGCCTGCGCGGGCGCGAGCAGCACGTTCCCACAGGCAGCTCCCCGGACCGCGAGCCCGGCGAGCAGCAGCCGGCCGGCATGCTCGGCGGCATCCACACCGTGCGTCTCGGTGCCGCGGAGCGAGCAGCCGCCGGTCGCGAGCAGGAAGGGGCGGGGGCGGGCGGCTCCGGCGTACGCCAGCGTGTCCCCCGGACCGGGGAGCGGGGCGAGCGGGTAGGGAGTGGCAGGCAGCGCGAGGGAGGGGTCGGTGAACATGCCGAGAAGCTAAGGCCATGCGGGCGCGTCCGAGCCCATGTCCGCGGATGGCGCGCGCGTCGCGAGGCAAGGCGCACGGCCGCAAGGCATGGTTGCGCGGAGCGCGGCCGGGCGCGGAAGATTGGACATGGCGCCGCTCTCGCGACCTGCGTCTCTCGGGGGCGCCCCCGCGGCGTGCGGCCGGCCGCCGGTGGAAGCTCGCCCCGGGCCGGGCAGCCCCGGGATGCCGCCCCTCGCGTCCGCGCTGCTCCTGCTCGTCCTCACCCTCGTCGGCTGCTCACGGGAACGCCCCGACCTCGTGCTCGGCGGCGGCCGCGTGGTCAATCCCGAGTCCGGACTCGACGCCGTACGCTGGATCGCGATCACGGACGGGCGCATCACGCGGATCGCCGAGTGCCCGCTCGGCGGACGGCGCGTGCTGGACGCCACCGGGCTCCTGATCGTGCCCGGATTCATCGACCTGCACGCCCCCGCCGGCGATTCCTCCGCGCTCGCGCTGGGCGGTGTGATGACCGCGCTCCACCTCGAGCCGGGCGTGCATCCGGTGGAGTCGTGGTACCGTGAGCACGCGGCCCGCTCGGCGGTGCACTTCGGCGCGTCTGTCGCGTACGGGCGTGCTCGCGCGCAGCCCTTCGCGCTGCAGGCCGGGGAGAGCAGCGCGCGCGCCGATCACCCGCTCGATGGGACCGCGCGATGGAGGCGCTCGTGCGGGAGCTCCGCGCGGGGCTCGCGGAGGGCGCGCTCGGCTTCGGCGTCCCGCTCGACCAGCTGCCGGGCGCGACCCCCGAGGAGATCGAGGACGTGTTCGCGGCGGCGGGCTTCGACGGCGCTCCGGTCTTCGTGCGGCCGCGCTCGTCGTAGTGCTGCGCGCGGCCGGGCTGCTCGGAACCCCCCTCCACATCGTCGATCTCATGGCGTGGGGCGGGGAGGACCCGGCAGGGGCGCTCGCGCCGCATCTCGCCGATCCGAGGGCGCTGGCGGATGTGCTCTCCCGTGTTACGCTGCTCCCGGCGCGGCGGCTCGAGGGGATGGCGCCCGTCTTACAGGAGAAGGGGCGAATCCGGCCCGGCGCAGCCGCGGACCTGGTAGTGCTCGATCCGGAGCCGCCAGCCGTCCGGCAGGTGATCGTGGGTGGCGTCCCGGTGGTGGTGTGGGGTGCTCCGGTGGCGGGTGCGGTCCCCGGGAGGCGCATCCGCGGCCGCCTCGTCCGAGGCCTCTAGTGAGCGCGCGCCTCGCTGCGGGCATCCTCCTGTACCGCCGCCGGGGCGCTGGTTTCGAGGTGCTGGTCGCGCATCCCGGGGGCCCGCTCTGGGCCAAGAAGGATCTGGGCGCGTGGACGATCCCCAAGGGGGAACCGGCGGGCGAGGAAGATGCGCTCGCCTGCGCCCGCCGCGAGTTCGAGGAGGAGACCGGGCTCGCGCTCGCGGAGCCGTTTCAGGATCTGGGCGAGATCCGGCAGAAGGGAGGGAAGCGCGTGCGCGCCTGGGCGTGCGAGGGCGACGCGGATCCCGCCGCTCTGGCGAGCAACACGTTCACTATTGAGTGGCCGCCGCGCTCGGGGCGGACGGCATCCTTCCCCGAGGTGGACCGGTTCGCATGGTTTCCCCCCGCGGAGGCGCGCCTGTGCATCAACCCTGCCCAAGCTGAGCTGATCGATCGACTTCAGGCGCTGCTCGGCTGACGCGCTTACATTCGACGCTTCGCGCGTTCACGCCCCCACGAGGTCTCGCATGCTCCCAGCGCACCTCGAGCGCGAGTTGTGCCGCATCTGGTCGCAGGTGCGCAAGGCCGCGCTGCGCTTGCGTCTGGGGCAGCGCTGGGGCCACTCCTCCGCCGGCTCCGGCCTCGCGCAGCGCATCTACCCGGGCTACGACACCTATCTCACGCATCAGCGCCTCAAGCTCAACGCCCTGCGGGTGACAGTCGATCGAGGGTCACGACCGGCGCTTCCACGCCGCGTTGAGCCAGCGGCTCGAAGGTGCTCCGCTCGAGCTCCGTGGCCGATCCGTGCTTTGCCTCGCCGCACGCGTCGGCACCGAGGTGCGGGTGTTCATCGAGCGCGGGGCGTTCGCGGTGGGCATCGACCTCAACCCGGGCAGGGACAACCGCTGGGTCGTGGTGGGGGACTTCCACGCGCTCCAGTTCGCGGACGCTTCCGTGGACATCGTGTACACGAATTCGCTCGACCACGTCTACGAGCTTGAGCGCGTGCTCGCCGAGGTCCACCGCGTGCTCAAACCGGACGGCGCGTTCGTCGCGGAGGTGGGGCTCGGGACGGAAGAGGGGGGCGAGCCGGGATTCTACGAAGCGCTCGCGTGGCAGCGAGCCGACGAGCTGATCGCAGCCGCCGGCTTCGAGCTACGCTACCGG
>CAUZJY010000103.1:0-7156 GCA_963580305.1 Gemmatimonadales bacterium UBA6960 | reverse complement strand
TTGCGCATGAAGACGGCCTGACCGTTCTGGAAGGCGAAGCGGGTCTGCTCCTCCTGCCAGCCGAGCACGTCGGTGGGGACGATGCCGCGCTCGTGGATCGCACGCCGGAGGAAGCGGAGCGCGCGCACGGCCGGGTCGCGCGCCACCGCGACGGCGCCCTCCGCGTCCAGAATCCGTCCCCCGTGCGCGCCCAGCACCTCGAGGAAGACCGTCACCAGTCCCTCGTAGCGCGCGCCCTGCCAGACGAAGCCGTACGGCACCGTCGGGCCGCGGGCGGCCGCGGCCATCCGCGCCAGCTCGTCGAGCGTCTCTGGCGCGCGCTCAAGCAGGTCGGTGCGCCAGTAGAGCATCCCGACGTCCACGAACCAGGGCAGCGCGTGGAGCCGCCCATTCCAGCGGTGCGCGGCGAGTGTGGCCGGAAAGAAGTCGGCCTCGTCGTCGGCCGCAGGCGCGAGCGGGAGGATCCACCCCGCGGCGGCGAACTCGGGCGTCCAGATCACGTCGAGCTGGAGAATGTCGGGCTCGCCCACCCGCGCATTCAGCCACTGCACGTAGAGCTGGTGGCGCTGGTCCGCGGCGTCGGGAGTGGAGCGGATCACGACCCGGACGTCGGGACGGTCGCGCATGAAGCGCGCGAGCTGGGCACGCAGCAGCTGGGCCTCGCGGCCGACCTCGCTCGCCGAGAAGGTCACCGTGACCGGACCGGCGCCTTCCTCCCTCCCAGGTTCGCAGCCCAGCACGAGCGTCGCGACCGAGGCTAGGATCACCCCCCGCGTTACGCCCCATGTCGTGCCCCGCGTCACAGCGGTAGGCTCCCCCCATCGCCGGCCGGGACGGCCGTCGCAGGGCCCGGGGCGGCGACGGGAAGCGGAGAGCGGAACACCAGCGTCCGGATCGGGAAGGGGATCTGGATCCCCTCCTCGTTGAAGCGGCGGTGGAGCTGCTTGATGAACTCGTGGCGGACGACGCCCTGACTCGTGAACTCGCTCACCATCATCCGCACCTCGAAGTCGATGCTCGAGTCCCCGAATGCGTGGAAGAGCACGAGCGGCGGCTTCTCCAGCACCCCGCCCTCCACGTCCCGCAGGACCTGGCGCGCCACCTCCAGCGTCACGGCCTCCACGTGCTCCAGGTCGCTGTCGTAGCTCACTCCCACGTTCACGCTCACCCACAGCACGGTGCGCGGGAGCGTGAAGTTCTTGACGATCGACGACGCTAGGGAGGAGTTCGGCACCACGACGAGGTTGCCGTCCGGAAAGGTCTGGATGGTCGTGTTCCGCCCCTTCACGTCGGTGACGAAGCCCTCCTCGCCGCTCGCGAGCCTGATGTAGTCGCCCGTCCGGACCTGGCGCGAGAGGATGATCTGTATCCCGGCGAAGAGATTGCCGAGCGTGTCCTGGAGCGCCAACGCGACCGCTAGGCCGCCGATCCCCAGCGCGGTGATCAGCGGGGTGATGTTGATGTCCAGGTTCTGCAGGATGATGAAGAACCCGAGGATGCCGACCACGAGGCGGGAGACGTTCACCACCAGTGTGGGCGACGTCACGGCGGAGCGGTCCGCCAGCGCAACCACCGTGCCGGACACGAGCCGCATGGTGGCCAGCACCAGCGACGCGATCACGATCACGACCAGCAACCTGCGCACGGTCGTGTCTACGAACGGGTCCACCGGACCCACGCCCAGGGCGAGGTAGACGCCTCCGGCCGCCAGGCAGACCGTCGTGACGCCGCGGATCGATCCGACGATGATGTCGTCCCACCGGAAGGTGGTCCGCTCCGCGAGCGCCTTCAGCCGGGCGACCACGGCCACCTCCACCAGGATGCCGAGCAGGAGGCCGCCCACTACGAAGACGGTCCGTTGCATCCAGGAGCTGGCCCAGATCTCTGTCATCGGCGGGGCCTCCCTCGCGGCGCGCTGGTCACCGGGAGATCATGGCCCGGGCGCGCTGCCCCCCGCAAACGAGCCGGTCCAGGGCTCGAGGAAGATCTCCTTCGGGATCCAGCCCGTCACGATCTGCGTGAGGTCCACCGCCTCGCCCACCCGGAAGTCCACCGCGATGCTGGCGAGCGAGAGTGCCTTGGGCCTGACGAAGAACGAGATCGTCATCGGCAGGGCTGCGGCCGGTTGGACGGCACGTACGTCGGATCCTCGAGCGCGTAGACCGGATTGCGGATCGGCGCGGCGAAGCTGCTCGAGTACGGGAAGACGAGCGCGTCCACCCAAGGTCCGCGAGCAGCGCGAGCTTGCCTCGGCGAGCTGGTCGCCGCGCGCTCGGGTGACCTGCGCGCGTACGGCACCGGCGGGACCGCGATCGTCCGCGATGTGGACGGCTCGCGCACGATGAGCGCGGACGGCGAGAGCTTCACGATCGCAGATCAGGACTCCGACGTGCGCTCGCTCCGGAGCAACGTCGTGCTGCGCTGGGAGTGGCGACCGGGGAGCACGGCCTTCCTCGTCTGGCAGCAGAACGGCTACGACGAGCGCGCCCGGGAGGCGGTGCGCCCCCGCGATCTCTTCGACGCCTTCCAGGGCGGCGCCGACCACTTCCTCGCGATCAAGGTCAGCTACTGGCTGCCGGTGCGCTGAGCCGATAGCTCCTCGATCACGCGGATCAGCCCGGAGTGGTCCTCGCCCCCCCAGCCCTTCCGCTTCATCACCCCGAAGAGCTGGTCCACCAGCGCGGTGACGGGCAGCGCGGCTCCGGACTCGCGCCCCTCGGCCAGCGCGATCCCCAGGTCCTTGTGGTGCAGCTCGGCGCGGAAGCCGGGGTCGAAGACGTGCGTGAGCAACTTCTGTCGCTTGAGCTCCATCACGCGATTCCCCGCGACCCCCGTGCCCAACACGTCCAGGATGGTCTCGGCCGGGACGCCACCCCGCTGGCCGAGCACGAGCGCCTCGGCCACCGCAGCGATCGTGATGCCCACCACGACTTGATTCGCAGCCTTGGTCACCTGCCCCGCGCCGATCCCACCCACGTGCGCGACGTGCCGCCCCATCACCTCGAAGAGCGGCTTCGCGCGCTCGAAGTCGCGGGCGGCGCCGCCGACCATGATCGTGAGCGTGCCCTGGATCGCGCCGACGTCCCCCCCGCTCACGGGGGCGTCCAGCATCGACGCGCCCCGCTCCTCCAGCCGTGCCGCCAGACGGCGCGTGACGCCCGGCGAGATCGTGCTCATGTCGATGAGGAGCGCGCCCGCGCGAACCCCCTCCAGAACGCCGCTCGGCCCCGCGACCACCGCCTCCACGTCGGGCGCGTCCGGGAGCACGGTGACGATCACGTCCGCGCGCGCGGCGACCTCCCGCGGGGTGGCGGCCGCCACCGCTCCCTCCTCGACGAGCGCTGCCGCCTTCGCGGCGGTGCGGCTCTGCACGACCATGCGGTGCCCGGCACGCTGGAGGTTCCGAGCCATCGGCAGCCCCATGATGCCGAGCCCGATGAATCCGACAGTGTCGAGCATGATGTCCCCGGGAACGGGTTCGAGGTGCGAGGAACGAGATCTGCGCGCGTAAAGGAAGCCGCTTCCGGCCAGATCGAAAGGCCGCCGCCCGCGTACGCCTTGGCCCGGTGGGCTCCCGGCCGGTACACTGGTGAAACCGGCGGGAAAGGGGGATCATTGAACGCCCGCCCGGCAGTGCACTCCGAGACGCCGCCGTACCGCGACTCACGAAGGCCTCAACCACGGGACCGCGAGCCATGATCCAGGTCCCTTTGGGTCAGCAGATCAAGCCCCTGATCTCCCCGCGGGGCGGGCCGAGAAACGGCGACGTGACCTTCACGGTGATCGGGGCGGTGCCCCTCATGCCGCTTCGCATCGGCTTCGGCTCCTTCGAGGGCTACGAGTGGATCGCCCGGGAGCAGGCCGATACCGGCGGCTACTTCAGCAAGATCCTCAAGGTCCCCTACTGGGCGGAGCGCGACCGCGTCCACTTCTTCTTCCTCTCCCTGGGGGGCGGCAGGCCGCACGCGCTATCGGATCCCTTCCACGTGACCGCGCCGGACGGGACCGTGCGCGTCATCGGGACGCTCGGGGCCGACGCCGGAAGCTGCCTCGCGCTCGACGGCCCGGATCAGACGCGCTATTCACTCCAGGGCCCGATCCACGGCTGGGCACCCGGCACACGGGTGCTGATCATCGGCGCCGTGGCGAGCGAGCCCGCCTGCGAGGGCGGCGGGCTGCCCATCTCTGTGCGGGAGATCTACGCGGCGTAACCGCTGCGGCCCAGGAGGGAGCGAGAGCGTGTCCAGCCAATCGGCAACCGAGCGAGCACGGCCGGGTCCGCCGGCGGCCGCTCCGGCGGCCGGACAGACCCCGTCCTTCTTGAGGAATGAGGACTGGCTCGCCGTGCTGCTGGCGGGCCTCGGTCGGTGACATGGGTGGTCCTCCAGACCATCACGCTGGCCGTCATCGCCCTCGCCCGGAGCTTCGGGTTCTGGGCGGGAGCCACCGCGCTGCTGGGGCTCGGCACCGCGATGGTCTATCCGACGCTGCTCGCCACGATCGCCGACGTGGCGCATGCCGGAGACCTTGCCCGTCCGGGCGCGCGTGGCGTAATCCGGCCTCTTCCCGACATCGCCGCGAATTCCCGACCACCATCACGATCCGCGACGCCGGGCATCTCGACTACCTCATCCAGCACGCCGTGGAGTCACCGCGGGTACAGCGCTATCCCTTCCAGCTCGATTGGGTGGTCAACCAGTACTTCGAGATCCACCACTACCAGCCGTTGCTCTTCGTCGTCGATTCCTTCGAGCATCTCTTCGGGGAGGTCAACCGGCTGGCCGAGTGGATGCTCGAGGGGAGGGTAAGCAACGTCAGCCCGGGCGAGCCCGAGATCAACGAAGGGGATCTGAAAGCCCAGCTGAGGAAGCATGGGAGAACGATCTAGGCGCAGCGGCTTTCGCATTTCAGAGATCCCCCGGAGGGGCAGCTCACCGGGGACGACGTGCGCGCGCTGCTGGCGGAGGAGCTGGAATCGTTGACGCTTCTGAGGATCCGCGCCATCGCCATTGTCCTTGCTCGCTTGGTGGGCAGGACCGGCGCGGTCCGTCGCGGCTCCCTGACACGGCGCATCGCCGGCGCCGCGGTCACAAGGATTGCGGGTCGGTGGCGGTGGCTGTGGCGGCTGTTCCGGTGACGCTGGTCGTGTGAATCCTGGTAATGATGGATCATATCCGTGGATTCATCGCTCCGTTTCTGCAACGAGGCAACGCTCTTTCCGCTGTGGCTTTGATATTCTCGATCGTCGAGTCGCCTTGGCGACCGCCCTCATGGACGCGGGGCGGCTGGGGGCCGGCGAGGCCCGCTTGGTTGTAGCGAACGCAAAGGGACCGGGGGACGACGCGCCCTAGATTGTGCCGTAATTGTGCCGTAACCCGTGAAAACAGGGCGGTACGGATGGCACAACGGCACACCGCGCGAAGGGCGGAAAATGGCTCAACCGTGCGGGTTGCTACCCACCCGTACCACCGGCTGGGCACCCCATTCTGGGATCTGAAATCCTTCCTCGAGGCGGCCTGACGCCCATCAGCCTCCGGTGATCCTCGCCAGGAACGCACCGGGGGGAAGCGCGGTGAAGCCTGCGGCCCCGGCCGCGCCGAGCAACGCCCGGTCCATGCTCACCAGCGTCGCGTCCGCCGCGGCCGCCAGCGCCGCGAACTTGCGGTCCTCGGGATCGGGAACCGCCGCGAAGGCGGCCGAATCGGTAGCACCCCGGAAGCGGTGCTCCTCGCGGAACAACTCGACCATATCGTCCGCGGAGATCACGGGGATCCTTCCGAGCACCGTTTCGGTCTCGCGCCGGGTCGCGTCGTCCCAGACGAGCCGGAGCTCGCCGCGGCGGACCGCCTCCACGAGCCGCCGGGAGGCGCTCCCGGGACGAAACGCCGCCGCGACGAAGACGTTGGTATCGAGCACGATCGCGGGACCGGACATCCGCTCCTTTCCCATCGTGTTCGCACTCCGGATTACACACGCCCATGAACATCACGGCATGGCGCCTTATATGTGCGGTCTGCGGCGAGCGTGCGCGGCGCGCATGAGCCGCGGACCTGCCGGTACGGCGAAGCAGCAATCTAATCCCGCAGCTGCGCGGCCCCGCAGGGGCCGCGCAGCACAGTCCCTCAGGTTAGGCGAAGGCGTCCGTCATGGAGCGCCGTCCTCACCAGTTCGCTCTCTCCGCTTCCCCAAGGCAACGAGGGTACGGTCCAGGGCCGCAGCGAAGGCCTGCTTCTCCCGCGTACCGTAGGGACCAGGACCATCGGTCTCAACGCCAGTGTCACGGAGCGACGCCATAAAGTCCCGAATCGAGAGGCGCTCACGGACGTTCGCCTCGGTGTAGACCTCCCCGCGGAAATCAAGAACCACCACTGCCTTTGGGACCAAGATGGCGGCCAAGGGAATGTCAGCTGTTATCGCCAGGTCGCCTTCACTAGCGTGCTCCGCGATGTAGCGATCAGCTTCGTCAGGACCGCCGCCAACTACCACGGCCGTCACAAGCAGATTATTCATCGGCTTCGCGAGCCGCTGGTTCGCAACAAGCACCACAGTGCACTGCAAGCGAACGGAGGCTCTAAAGACGATCTCCTTAACATCCCTGGGCGCTGCATCTGCGTCGACCCAGATCCTCATTCTTCGGGGGGTCTCAAGCAGTCGCCTTCGTAGTAAAGTACGCGAGGAGAGATCTAGAAGCAGGACGCTTTCGGGACCATGGAATCGAAGGATGTGCCTGTAGGAAGCCCGGCGAGAGACGTTTGACCGCCTCGCCGATCACCTCGATCTCGAGTGGAGGGACTCGAACCCCCATGCGCTTGCGCGCGCCGCCGTTCGAGGTCCTCATACCCCGTCCGATAGGTACGGCATCAGCCGGCGTCGCTCGAACCCGGCCGTGTGGCCGCTAATCATCCATCCTGCAGCGCCCGTTCACCACATGTTTACGTGGGCGTGCGCCTTCCAACAGCGCTCCCAACAACCGCACCGCAGGCTTCCGGGGCAGGTGACGATTCTGGAAAAGCTCAAATCCGATCCCGCGCTCAATGATTTCGTGCTTGCCACGCTCGCGATCGCCGTACTCGCTCCGCTATGCGTCGCTGCCGTTCGGGGCTGCTACGTATTTGACCGCTGGACGGTTGAGGTGGAGTTCAAGGCCGGAGGAGGC
>CAUZJY010000102.1:0-7164 GCA_963580305.1 Gemmatimonadales bacterium UBA6960 | reverse complement strand
CGCCGGCCGAATCCGGGTCAGCCGATTGCGTATACGGACATATAAGCGGCGATCGCGCGCGTCCGAGTGCTCTACTCCCCCGCTCCGCGGGGGAAGCTTTCCTCTCCCCGGGGATAGGGAGAGCTTGAATACCTCATCACTCACCCGTCCAAAGGAATCGGGGCAGGTCCAAACATAGGAAGTGGTACCGTACCTGGGGGCACGTCAGCCGGCAGTCGGGCAGCAGTGGCCCCATCCCTTCGCTTTCGAAACGGTGCGCTCGGTAGTCGTGCGATAAGGCAGCCCGCCACAGAAGCACTCCTCCACCAGTCTCAGACCGTCTCAGGCCGCGTCGATGATCCTCCCTACCATTGGGGACTCAGGTAGGCTGCTCGCGGGCCTCAGAACGCATACAGACTTTGGAGTTGTCTAGCGCCGGAGACCCCCCGAAGGGTCCTATGGAGATCCTGGAGAAGGTGATGGGATATCTTCCAGAGGATGCCTGGCACACAACAGGCGGCGCACCGTTCCTGGGCCGAACGGTGCGCCGCCTGGGGGTGATTGGGGTCTCGTATCAGAAGCTCTGGCTTACTGTATCCCGGTGCTCACGTGCCCGCCCAGCCGACGACGAATGGCGTCGACTGTGTAGTCGCTCTGGAAGTCTACCAATCGCCGCCCGATCTCCTGGGACTCACGGATGGACTTCAGATCGACACCATTTGTCCTCAAGAGTCCAGCCCCCCTGCGCACATGGGCCCTCACAGACTGCGGGTCCACGAGCATCATTGTGTAGGTGTATTGGAGGTGGTCGTGGATTTCGTCGTCCCGGACCTCGTGAATACCCTGCTGCTCCAGCCACGCGCTCACCCGGTTATTGTCGTAGTATTCGGGTATGAAGGCGATCGTCGTACCCGTCCCGGCCCACTCCTTGGATAGCGTCTCGGCGACCGCCTCCAGCCCAGCCTGGTTGCCGCCGCTGTCTCCCAGAAGGACTACGCTGTCGAAGCCGTGCGTCTTCATGCTGCGGGCGATGTCCGTGAGTAGCGCACGGAACGTCTGTTGCGTCACGCTCACCACCCCGGGATACTGCATCCAGCCTGTCGGTTCCTTCGGGTAGAAGTCCCCCTCCGGCACGAAGGGAACAATGGGGGCGATGAGCGCGTTCCCGAGCTTTCGCGCGACTGCCTCCATAGAGACGCTAAGCACGATGTTGTGCTTTCCCGTGACGAGGTAGGGGCCGTTCTGCTCGACTCCTCCGGTAGGAATGATGACGGTACGCTTCCCTTGAGCCATCAGGTCCCGTACCTCAAGCCACGTAAGCTCCTCGAGCCATACCGAGTCGTGGATGGGGAGGACCCGAGGGGCATCTGCCGCCTGCGCACGGACGCCGACGGGCGCTAACGATCCCAACACGAACAAGAGGGGGAGGGCCAAACGCTTCACGGGAGTCCTCCGCGTGCGAGGGTGAGTATTCTGGAGTTTGGAACGATACGCTCGGGACTTGTCGCACACAACCATCCGCCCAGTGCACGATGATGTGCGTCCGCGAAGCGCAGTCCACACCCCGGGAAACGTTCAGCCCCGGTCGCGCGTCTCCAGCGCGCGCAGGATCATGCGGGTCTTGCGTCCCACGTCGAAGACGGAGCCGTCGGGCTTGTGAGCGATGCTGCCCTACCGCGCCAGCTTCAGCGTGTTAGGACGATCATCCCTTGTCGCAGAGGAGACGCAGACGACCGGAACACCTTCCTGGGCAAGCCGATGCGCGCCGGTCTGGGATCCGTTGCCGCCGCTGGAGCGGGCACTATTCCCGGTCGGGGAGCGGCACGAGGTTGATCTGTCCGATCTCGTAGAAGATGCCGCCCAAGTTGGCGTCTGGCAGCGGCGTGTCTCCGGCCGGGTAGCCGTTCTCGCGCAGGATCCAGGCGAGCATGCCCAGATACTCCTCGCTGCTCAGCGAGCCGGGCGCGCCGTAGGGCATCCGGGTGCTCATGTACTCCCACAGCTGGTAGAGCGACCGGTCCGACCACTTCGCCAAGAAAGAGAGGCCCTCGAGGGGCTGCCCCTCGGTATGGCAGCTGCTGCAGATCGCTGCGAAGGTCTTGGCTCCCTCGTCGGCCTGCTCGTTGGTATAGACGCCGTCCAGGGTCGAGCGGAGTTCCTGCGAGGCCGCGGGCGAGACCGCGGCCGCGAGGAGCAACGCTAGGGACAGGGCCGTAAACGTACGCCGGTGGGAAGCGGAGCGATGTGCTGGCATGGGAGGGCAGACTCTCGGTCGGAATCGGGTCAAGTCCGGCCGGAGGCTCCCGAGACGGGAACGCCAGCGGCAAGAACATGCAAGCAAACTATAGCACCGTCGACCCCTGGAGGTCCACCGGCGGCCACTCGTCGATCCCGGTCCTCGCCGCGAGCCAGCGGGCGCAGTCCGGATAGCCCGCCGAGCACCGCACATCTCCCGAAAGATAACGCCCGCAGTGTCGGCTCTCCCGAAGGGCCGCGGCCGCAGAGCGCGTCTCCTCCGCCAGCCACAGCAGGACTGGGATGAGTGCGAAGCGCAGCCCCGTGAAGAGGCCGGGAAGCCAGACGGGCAGCGATCCCGACCGTAAGTCTACGGCGACGCGCTCCGCGCCCTGAGAACCACGCACGCGATCAGCCCGAACCACAGGAGCCAGGAGAGCCGCTCCAGCCGGGTCAGGCGGGAGACGAAGTCGAGCGCGAACCAAAACGGGATGCCGGCCGCGGCGATCGCTCCGGTCCCGGTCGCGAGCCCCGCGCCCATCCGGGTCGCTCAGATCGACGCGGTGAGCCCGAGGTCGCGCCAGCCGCGCACCCCGAGCGTGCGGGCGAACGGCCAGAGCCCGGGCAGGGCGAGCGCAAGGATCGAGCGGTGCACGTAGCGCCGGAAGGAGTGGTCCGCCAGCATCTCGAACACCGGGACGGGCCCGGAGAGCGCGGCCACCGCGCGGTACAGCCAGGGGGCGAGCAGCGCTCCCGCGAGGAAGACGCCGCCGATGTAAACGACGAGGACGAGGAAGGAGCGCGCGGCGGGGCCGGGGGCTCCGTCCTGGGCGCCCGCCGTCGGTCGCCCCCGGACGAGCGTCCGGGGGGCCGCCGTCACTAGGTGCCGACGCTCAACGCGCCGGGCGCGCCCCCCTGGCCGCGCACGTCGCGCACCGCCTCGAGCACGCGGCCCGACACGTCGCGCTCTTCGCGGAGCGCCGTGATCAGCGCTTCGGCTTCCTTCGATTGGTACGCGAGCTGACCAGCCTTCTCGAGCACGACGTCCACCACGGCCTTCTGGCTGTGCACGGTCTCGAGGCTGCTCTGGATGTCCGCCACGAGGACATCGAGTCGCGCCATCCGCTCCTCGGCGTCGTCGATCTCGGTCTTCTTCCGGTCGACGGCCAGTGCGAGCTCGTCCACGCGCGCGGCGCGCTCCAGCACGTCGTCGAGGGCGACGCGGGTGTGCTGGATCTCCTGCCGGGCATCGGTGATGGAGCGCACCTCGCTCACCGTGCGCTCCACCGCACGGAAGAGCTCCCCGATCTTAGCCTGCACCGCGCCCACCGCCTCCTGACGTCCGGCGACCTCCTGAAGCGACAGCTCCAGCGCCCGCTCCGACTGCTCGAACACCGTGAGCTTCTCCTCGAACTGGGTGAGCCGCTTCTCGGTGAAGCGCAGGTTGCCGACACGCCCCTCGACCTGATCCGCCAGCTGCGCCATCAGGGCAGCCTGCTCGGCCGCCGCCGCGACCGCGTGCGACACCCGCCGCTCCTCGTCGCCCAGATCGCGGATCGCTCCGGTGAGGTCCTGCCGCAGGGCCGTGGCTCGCTCCAGGTCGGCCAGCGAACGCTGGAGCGTTTTCTCGCGCGCCTCCAGCTCGCGCCCGGCGACGTCCACGCGCTCGCCCAGAGCCTCGACCGCGGAGGCGCGGCCGTCTGCGGCCGCCACCGAGTGCTCGACCGTGGTGACGCGATCCTCGGTGGTGCCGACCCGCTCCACCAGCGTGGCGATGCGCTGGTCCACCTGCTGCACCTCGTCGGCGCGATCGGCCACCTGCCGGAACCGGCGGTCGGCGTCGTCGAGCCGCTCGTTCAGTGCGTGGGCGTGCCCCTCGGCCTCGGCCACGGCGGAGCGCTGCTGCTCCAGCGCGCGCATGCGCGCGTCCAGCGAATTAGACAGCTCTCCGAGCGCGCTCAGCCGCTCCTCGAGCGACACCACAAGCGGGACACGCTCCTTCAGCAGGTCCGTCCGCAGCAGCAGATCGTCCACGGCGGCGCGGGTTTGATCGATGCGCTGGGATGCGGTGTCGACTTCGCCCATGCGCTCCCCCAGATCGGCCAACTGCTCGCGGGTCTCACCGACCCAGCTCCGCGCGTCGCTCTGCGCCGCCTGGGCGCACTCCAGCTCCACCCGGGCCGCCTTCAGGCTCTCGATCGTCTCCACCACGCCGTCGTGCTCCTGGCGCAGCGCCGCGATCTCGGCCGCGACCGCGTCCATGCCGGCGCGGCTGTCCTCGATCTGCTGGACCCGCTCCCGCAACCGCACCGTGGAGGTCTCGGCGCGCTCGAGGACGGAGCGGAGCGCGTGCACGCGCTCCGCCTGCTCCTCGACCCGTCCGATCCCGGCGGCCAGCGTCGCCAGCCGCGCGGACAGCTCGTCCGCCCGTGCGGTGGCGACGGCCAGGTCACGGCTGGACTTCTCCATCGCCGCACGGCGCGCGTCGAAGTCGCCGAGTGCGCTCCGCACCTCGAGCACCTGCGTGTTGACTGTGTCCACCCCGAGGCGCTCCAACTCGAAGCGTTGCAGCCCCGCCTCGATCTCGTCCTTGAGCCCGCGCAGCCGCTGCTCGAGCCCGCGGCCGTCGCATGAGACCGTCTCCTCCCGCGACTTCAGCGTCACAAGCTGCCCTTCCACCTTCTGCACCAGATCCTGCACGGCCACGATGCGCTTCTGAGTCCTGTCGATCACCTTGGCGTCCTCGGTGACCTTCTTGAGCTTCTTGTCGAGATCCCAGACCAGGTCGTCAAGCCGGGCAGCCTGGGCGGCCGCGCGGTCCACCGTCTCCCGCTGCTTCTCGAGCGCGGCGGTCTTGTGGGTCACGTGCTCGGAGAGGGCGTTCAGGTTGTGGAGCTGCTGCTCCATCCGGGAGGCCACCTCCTGCACCTTCGAGAGCTTCGCGATCGTAGCCTCCATCCGGGTCAGCCGGCCGGATGCTTCCTCCACGTCGCGCGACAGGTGCTGCGCGACGGAGCGGACCTCCGAGAGTGTCGCCTCCTCGGCCACCTGGCCCTGGCGCAGCGCCGCCTGCGCGTTCTCGAGCTCCCGCAGCTCCTCGTGCGCGCCCTTCACCCGGTCCGCCAACTCCTCCGACTTCTGGCGCAGCTGGTCCACCCGCCCGGACGGACCGACCAGCCCATCGACCTCACCCTTCAGCTTACGCGCGTCCTTGAGCGCGGTCCGGACCCCCTCCGCTTCCTCACCCGCCTGAGTCAGCTCCTCGCGCAGGTGGGCCATCTCGGCGCTCGTGGCGTCACGGGCCTCGGTGAGCTCGGCCACCTGGGCCTCGGCCCGCCCGATCTGCTGCGTGAGCTCGCCCACCCGTCGCGCCCGCTCCTCGGTCTCGGCGAGCGCCTCCGATATCCCCGCCTGGCGGCTCGAGAGCTCCGTGATCTCCTTGTCCATCCTGCCCACCGACGTGGTGGACCGGCGAAGCCGCTCCAGGAGGACCTCCAGCTCGGCCTTCTCCTGCTTAACCTCGCCGAGCAGCTCCTGGAGCGCTTCGGGGAGCTCGGCCGGGGTCGGCTGGAACGATCTGCGGCTGCCGAAAAGCACGCCCATAGGCCTGTCCTGCCAGGGGAAACGGATGTAGGGGGGAACCTACAGTCGGTGTCGGGCACGCCGCCGTCAATAATGTCGTTACCGCGGCAGGCGCCGCGGCGGCGGTGCTAAAGGGTGCTAAAGAATGAGGGCAAGGGGGACCAGGACGACGTAGCCGAGCACGAGCAGGATCGGCGCGGCCGTGATCGATCCGTTGGCGAGCAGCACGTAGCCCAGCGTCAGCGCGACCAGCGCGGCCCCGCCCAGGATCAGGTTGACTCGGGAGAAGCGCAGGGATACGCCCGGCTGCGGCGCGGAGGGAGCGTTCTTCTTACGGGGCGGCATGGTGAATCCTAAACCGCCGCGGCGGGCCGCATCAAGCGCCGCGGCCGCCGCTACACCTCGAGCTCGGACTTGTCGAGGTAGCGCTGGAGGCGGGAGCGGGAGATCCCGAGCAGGCGAGCCGTCTCGCTCTTGTTGCCCTCGGTCCACTCGAGCACGCGGCACACGTGACGCGAGATCACGTCCTCGAGCGCCAATGCCTCGTCGTCTTCTTCCCATACGCGCCCGACCTGCGCGTGGCCGTTGCCCTTGGCCACCGGGCTGGCCAGCGCCGCGGCGGGCGCGCAGGCGCCGCGCCCCGAGTAGTCGCCCCCGAGCGTGAGGTGCTCGGGCCCGATGGCGGCCCCGCGTGCGAGGATGGCAGCACAGGTGAGCGCGTTCTCCAGCTCGCGCACGTTGCCCGGCCAGTCATAGGACTGGAGCAGCTCGACCGCCTCCGCCAGGATGTGCCGGACCGTCTGGTGCGTCTCCTTCCGGATGCGGGCAAGCAGCGCCTCCGCCAGGATCGGGATGTCCTCGCGCCGCTCCCGCAGGGTGGGCACCCGGATCTCGATGACCTTGAGCCTGAAGTACAGGTCCTCGCGGAACCTTCCCTCCTCCACCAGCTGCTCGACGTCCTGATGGGTGGCGGCGATCACGCGCGCCTCCGTGGTGCGGTACTGCTCCCCGCCCACGGGATAGAACTTCCGCTCCTGGAGCACCCGCAGAAGCTTGGTCTGGAAGTCCGGCGAGGTCTCGCCGATCTCGTCCAGGAAGATCGTCCCGCTCCCGGACAGTTCGAAGTACCCCTTCCGGCTGGACACCGCGTCCGTGAACGAACCCTTCTGGTGCCCGAACAGCTCCGATTCCAGCAGCGTGTCGGTCAGCGCCGTGCAGTTGACTGCGATGAACGGCTCGGAGGCGTGCGCCGAGTTGTCGTGGATGGCCCGGGCGACCATCTCCTTGCCGGTTCCGGTCTCGCCACGGATCAGGACCGTGGCCCGGTTCCTGGCGAGCACGCCGATCATCTCGTAGATGTCGATCATT
>CAUZJY010000101.1:0-7530 GCA_963580305.1 Gemmatimonadales bacterium UBA6960 | reverse complement strand
GGTGTGCGCTCCGCCCGGACCAGCTCGACCATCTGCCGTCGGAACTCCGGCGCGTACCGTATACGACCCTTCCTCTTCGACATGCGTGGACACCTCCGTTCCCGCAGTTTGGATGTGTCCACGAAACCGGGTCAACTTCATGTTCAAAGGAGAGCATGGTTGAGCCAAGTTCTCGACCGTACCCACCCTCCCCTTTATGCCATTCTTACCACCCTTGTGCCGCACGTTACGGTACAATTGCGGCACAGTCTGACCTAAGCCCCACGGGGTATCGACCAAGCGTAATCGAGAGCCCCCGAGGTTTCGCTCACGAGGTGAGGTCTCGGGGGTTTTCGCATACAGCGTGTGAAGCGGTCGGGTTGTCAGCGCCCACTAAGGACGGAGTTTAAACCTTGGCAGGCATAGCGCCCCACGCGGGCCCTCCGTCCGCGCGGACGATCAAGACGAATCGGGAGTGTCAAAAAACATGGCGCGCATTCTCGTGGTCGATGACGACCCGGTGGACCGCATGATTCTTGAGTCGCTTCTGACTCAGGAGGGCCACGACCTGACGTTTGCCGAGGATGGTGCGAGGGCTCTGGCTCTCTACAGGAAACACTCGTTTGATCTCGTGGTTACGGACCTTGTCATGCCGACCTTCGGTGGACTGCGGCTGATCAAGGAGATCATCGCGCTTGCTCCCGACGCTGCCATCATCGCGATCTCTGGGATGAGCCCCGAACAGCTTCCGCTTGCGGAGGACTACGGAGCCAGACGAGTGCTCCGTAAGCCTCTCACTCAAGATTCCCTCCGTGAGGCCGTTTCAGCGGTTCTTCCGAGGGAATCCTAGGGCAGGACTCGGACGGGCCTTGGGCCGAGCGTGCCTGTAGAGGTGTGTTTGCACTGTTTGGGAAGCCGAACATGCACACTTACATGCACACCGGATTGAAGCAGCCGCTCGCGGCTAGTGTCGGGGTGGGGTGGGGCTCACCTCGACACCACTGTCTGCCAGGGCATGTTGCCGGCGAGCGAGAACGCGCCGGGGCTCTTCAGGAAGCTCTTCCTGTGGGGGTCTCGATGACCTTCGTAGGCGCGCCGCTCTGTCAGCTGTTCATCGGATCCCTGGCGCGTGTGTAACGGCGGCCGAAAGCGGCGCTCAGAGCTCCTTCTTCTTCATTGCGTCGACGGCCTCGAGCGCGGCACGCGCCCCGACGAAGCCGATCTTCGAGTGGGTTCCGTCGCAGAACGGCTTGTTGCTCGAGCCGCCGCACCGGCAGAGGGAGTAGGCGCCCGGCTTGGACGGCTCGATCCGGTTCCCGATGTGATCGAACAGCGGAACATCGCCCTCCACGCGGCAGGGTCCGTGCTCGCGGATGGTGATCTTGACCTCGCTCAAGGTGTGCCTCCGAACGGTGGTGCGGGACGAGAAGCGGGACGCGCACAAGAACCCCGCGCGCCGCGGCCGGTTCCGTCGAGCGCGCCGCAGACCGGAAACGCGAAACGGGGCTCCCGGAAAGTCCGGGAGCCCCGCGAGAACGCTCAGGCGAGCGGAGAGCGTCCGCTCAGTAACTCTGGTTGTCTCTGCCCGGCGCCGCCGTGCCCGGTGCGCTCGGCGCGCTCGGCGCGCCAGGGGTCATGCCTGTGCCCGTATCGCTCTGCCCTCTCAGGTCGGCGCAGGCAAGCAGCTGGTCGTTGTCGCCCGGGTCGTCGTCGATCTCGATCGACACGTAGGCGGGCTTCGTTCGGGCCCAGCTCGTCGACATTGATGTACGCGGAGCCGGTGCCTGTGTTGCCCGTGAGGGTCAGCTCGATCTCGGCGAACTCCTCACCCGGCTCGTGCGCGGTCGTCGCGCTGGCATCTGCGCCCGACAAGAGCGTCTGCGCGTCCTGACTCGGACGTGGTTCCCGGTCGCGTCCGTCCTCGTCGCGTCGGCCGTGAGCCCCTGGTCGAAGTGCATCTGCGCGTCGGAGCACATCCCGTACTTGAGCTTGGCCTCGTAGTCCGCGTCCTCCGTGAGGCCGTTCTGCGTGACGCGCACGTTCACCCGCTCGGGGCCATGGTTCGCCATGACCTCTCCCGCGACGTTCGAGCCTTCCATCGGCTCGAGCTGGACCGTGACTGGCGCCATCGTCGAAGGCTGCTCCGGCTGGGCGCCGGCATCGATATCCACCTCGGCTTCGGCGCCGGCGGCGGCACAAGCGAGCACCGGAGCGACGAGCATCACAGCCATGAGGCGGATCGGCCAAGACATGCTGTCCATCGTTCCTCCTCCTGAAATTGCATTCTCTCAGCGACCGGAGCGGGCTCTCCGCCCCACTGGGGGTGGTGCTCGCTCGCCGGGCGCTGGAGAAAGAAAACTCCGGGCTGGGCAACTACTGCAGGCGGTACATGGGGGAGGGGGGAGGGGCTAGATTAGGTGCAGGAATTCGCGACAGCGGAGAACGCAGGAGCCGAGACTGCGGCAGCATGGACGGATCGTGAGCCTCTGGACCCGAAAGCGAACGGTGCCCGTGGTCGTGGGCGGGGTCACCGTGGGCGGCGGTGCCCCGGTGGTCGTCCAGTCGATGACCAATACGGACACCGCGGATGCTGTGGCGACGGCGGCACAGGCCGCCGCGCTGGCGCTCGCCGGGAGCGAGCTGGTCCGGGCCACCGTCAATACGGACGAGGCCGCCCGCGCCGTCCCCGAGGTGGTCGCGCAGCTCCGCGACGCCGGCGTGGAGGTGCCGATCATCGGCGACTTTCACTACAACGGGCACCTGCTCCTCGCCCGCCATCCGGAGTGCGCCCGCGCCCTCGCCAAGTACCGGATCAATCCGGGCAACGTCGGCACCAAGCACCGCGACGCTAACTTCCAGGCGATCGTCCGGGTGGCGATCGAGCACGACAAGCCCGTCCGTATCGGCGTGAACTGGGGCTCGCTCGACCAGCGCCTCCTGACCGACCTGATGGACGAAAACTCGCGGCGTGCGGAGCCGAGGGATGCGCGCGACGTGCTGCTCGCAGCGATCGTGGAGTCCGCGGTGCGCTCCGCGGTGCTCGCCGAGGAGACCGGGCTCGGCCACGACCGAATCGTGCTCTCGGCCAAGGTCTCCTCGGTCCCGGACCTGATCGCGGTGTACCGGATGCTCGCGGCCCGCGTGGACTTCCCGCTGCACCTGGGGCTCACCGAGGCCGGGATGGGGATGAAGGGGATCGTCGCGACGGCGGCGGCGCTCTCCCCTCTGCTGATGGACGGGATCGGCGACACGATCCGCGTCTCGCTCACCCCGAGGCCGGGCGGCGACCGCACCGAGGAGGTCAAGGTTGCGCAGCAGGTCCTCCAGAGTCTCGGGATCCGCCACTTCGAGCCCCAGGTGACCTCGTGCCCGGGGTGTGGGCGCACGACGAGCACTTTCTTCCAGGAGATGGCGGAGGACATCCTCGGCTACATCCGGGAGAAGATGCCCGAGTGGCTCACGCTGTATCCGGGTGTGGAGGAGCTCGACGTTGCGGTGATGGGATGCGTGGTGAACGGTCCCGGAGAGAGCCGGCACGCCGACATCGGGATCTCGCTGCCCGGCACCTTCGAGGAGCCCAAGGCTCCTGTGTACGTGGACGGCGAGCACGTCACCACGCTCCGGGGCGAGGGGCTGGTCGAGGAGTTCAAGCGCATCCTCGACGAGTACGTCGCGAAGCGGTACGGAACGAGGCCGCTCGAGGAGGGCGTCGGAGCAGGGAGCCGAGGAGAGCGGTAAGGAACCGCGTAGGAGCTGCTCGGCTTCATCCGGGGTGAAGACTGAGCGCCTACGCGGACGCGGTGCAATGCGCGGGGGGTGATTCGAGGCCGAGCTCGCGCCCACCCCAGAGGAGCGGCGACCCGCGGTCCGTACCGGGATCTCAGAGATGGAGTGGCCCGACCCCCGACCCGCCTACCCGGGGATCCGCGTCGATCCAATGGGCGTGGCCTGGCTCAAGCAGTTCGCGATCGAGGGCGCGGCTGTGGAGCAATGGTCGCTGCTGCACCCGGAGCGTGGATCCTTGGGCGACCTCGCGTTGCCCCCGCACCGCCCGCTGCTCTCGATCGAGCCCGATGCCCTGCTGCTCCTTGCAGGTGACGAGCTCGACGAGCGGATCTTTGTGAACGTGCTCGAGTGGCCCTGCCGCGCATGGAGCCGCCCCACGGGTTCGCTCATGTTCTGCCGGAGGGCGCACGATGACGCCTGTCGCTCAATGCTGACGGGTGGCCCACCCAAAGGCACGCTGGAGGTCCATGGCCTTTTCTCGCCGCACGCTCTCGATCCTCACCGTCAGCTTGGTTGTCACCCTCCTCGGCGGCGGCGCCCGGTGGCGACTGCGTTCCGCCGGGCAAGGGACGCAGGTAGCTCAGGCCTCGGAAGCCGCGGGTGATGCCAGCGTGGAGCCCTCCGGTGCCGTCGACGCGGCCTTCTCCACGGACATTCCGCAACAGGTAGCCGGCGTGGATGTCGTGCGCGACACGCTCTGGCTCTCGGTGAACGCCGCGGGGCGAGCCGAGGCGATCCGGCGCGCGACCCTCCAGACGCAGGTCGCCGGCGTCGTGGAGCAGGTGGTGGTGCGGGTGAACAGCGCGATCGCCCCGGGGGCACCTCTCCTCCAGATCGACACGACCGAGTACGCGCTCGCCGTGGCGCGGGCCGAGAGCGATCTACGGAAGGCGCGCGCCGACTTCGAGCAGCGCGTGCTCTTCGACGATCGGATCGAGGACGCGGCGGTGCGCGCGCAGCGGGAGCGCATCGCGCGGGCAACGAGCGGGCTCGACCAGGCAGAGGTCGCGTACCGCCAGGCGGTCCTGGAGCTCGAGCGGAGCCGCGTCCGGGCGCCCTTCGAAGGGCGGATCGCGGATCTGCGGGTGGTCCCGGGGCAGCACGTGCGCGTGGGGGCCGAGCTGATGACGGTGGTCGACCTCGATCCGAGCAAGGTCGAGGTGAACGTGCTCGAGGCCGAGTTGGGGCTCCTCCGCGAGGGCGGCCGTGCTTCATCCCCGCGCTCTCCGCCCGGCTGCTGGGGCGCAGGGAGCGGCGGGCGGCGAGTGGCCCGGAGGGCGCGCCCGGGGGCCGCATCCGCTTCCGCTCTACACCCGCTTATACGCGGCCGTAGTCGGGTGGACGCTCTGCCATCCCTGGGTCGCGGTCGGGGTGGCGGCCGTGCTGTTCGTCGGCTCCGCTCGGCTCTTCGACCGCTACGTCACCCGGGGGGTCTACTGGGGCGGCGGGCGCGGGGTGGGGGAGACGTACGTGCTGGTGCAGATCCGCCTGCCGCGTGGCTCGAGTCTGGAGCGCACCGACCAGCTGGTGGAGTTCTTCGAGCAGAAGCTCGCAACCATGCCCGGGGTCGAGCACTACAGCGCACATGTTCTCCCCGAGGGCGCTACCGTCCGGGTCACCTTCCCGGATTCGCTCGACGAGAGCTACGTCCCGCTCGCGGTCAAGGAGGAGATGTTCGCCTACAGCACGAGCTTCACGGGCGCGGAGGTGCGGGTGTTCGGGTACGGCGCGGCGTTCTCGAAGTCGTTCTATGAGGGGGGCGGGATGGCTCCGCACTACGCCGTGCAGGTGCGCGGCTACAACTACGAAATGGTGCGGGAGATCGCGGAGGATCTGGGCGGCCGGCTCGCGCGCATAACGCGCATCGAGGAGGTGGACACCAACGCCTCGGGGCGCTTCACCGTGGACCGCGCGACCGAGTACGCGGTCAGGATCGACCGGGACGCGCTGGCGCGCCACGACGTGAGCGTCGAGGAGCTGGTCGCGCGCATCCAGCCCGTGGTGGGGGGCAGCGTGGGGGTGCGCGAGCTGAAGCTCGGCGGCGAGGAGGTGCAGTACCGGGTGAAGCTCGAGGCGGCGAGGAAGCCGATGTGCACACTCTCCTCGAGACGCTGATCGTGCTTCCGGACGGCCGTCAGGTTAGGCTCGGAGACGTTGTCACGGTGACCCCGCGCAACGTGCTTGCGAATATCCTGCGCGAGAACCAGCAGTACCAGCGCACGGTGGCCTACGATTTCCACGGGCCGGTGCGGCTGGGGGACGCCGTGCTGGAGGCGGTGCTCGCGCGCACCGAGATGCCGCCGGGCTACACCATCAAGCAGGCAGAGGGATTCCGCTTCCGCGCGGAGGACCGCCGGCAGATCTACCTGGTGCTCGCGGTGTCAGTGATGCTGATCTACATGGTGACCGCGGCGGTCTTCGAGTCGCTCCGCCTGCCCCTCTGCGTGCTGCTCGCCATCCCCATGGCGCTGATCGGCATCTTCCTCGTCTACTTCTACACCAACGCTACTTTCACCCGCGAGGCCTAAATCAGGGTGATCATGGCGGGGGGGATCGTGGCTAACAATGCGATCCTGCTGGTCGCCCACATCAATCAGCTCCGCGCGCGCGCACGGGCGTCGCCCTGCAGGAGAGCATTCTGCAGGGAACGCTCGAACGGGTGCGCCCGATCCTGATGACCAGCGCTACCACCGTCCTCGGGATGCTGCCGCTGGTGCTGTTCAGCGAGTCGGACGCCAACATCTGGAACGCGCTGGCCTTCACGCTGATCGGCGGGATGATCTCTTCGACTCTGCTCGTCCTCACCGTCACCCCGGCCCTCTACCTGCTGTTCGAGCGGAGGCGGGCCGCTCGGCTGGCTGCGACCGCAGTTGCTCTCACCCCGACGCCCGTCCCGGCGGGGGACTGACGGGACGCCGCGACGTGGCATCATGACGCCCTCTCGCGCTTCCGGTGTTCGACGTACCCGCTGAAACGCCGCCGCTCACCCCCGAGCTGGTGAGGCGGGCCGTGGAGGCGGACTGAACTGGGCGGGTGCGCCCTCACGCTGACCCCCTCGCACCGCCGCCGCCCCTCCCGCCCTGTCCCTCGGCCCGTTTTCCTCTAGCTTTCCTGCGCTCCCTGGCGGCGCTATGGCGCGCCGCAGGCGATCCCGACCCGGCAGGACCCCCATGGCCGACCGACCGACCCGTCCCCCACGCCCCCGGGACGCCCGCTCGTCTCCGGGCGGCCCCCGGCCCGCCCAGCCGACCTCGACCGAAGCGGCGGACGCCGGCCGGGGCCCCCGCGACTTCATTCGGGCGATCATCGATCGGCACGTGGCCGAGGGGCGCTACCCCGAGATCGTGACCCGCTTTCCCCCCGAGCCCAACGGCTTCCTCCACATCGGGCACGTGAAGTCGATCGTGCTCAACTTCGGGATCGCGGCCGAGTACGGCGGGCGCTGCCATCTGCGCTTCGACGACACCAACCCCGAGACCGAGGACGAGGCTTACGTCCGCGCGATCAAGGAAGACGTGCACTGGCTGGGCTACGACTGGGGCCAGCACCTCTACTTCGCCGCCGATACCTTCGAGCGGATGTACGAGATCGCAGAGCACCTAATCCGGCAGGGGAAGGCCTACGTCGACAGCTCGACCGAGGAGGAGATCCGTCTCGCGCGCGGGAGCGTGACCGAGCCGGGACGCCCGACCGTCTACCGCGACCGCAGCGTGGAGGAGAACCTCGACCTCTTCCGGTGCATGCGTGCGGGAGAGTTCGCCGACG
>CAUZJY010000100.1:0-7699 GCA_963580305.1 Gemmatimonadales bacterium UBA6960 | reverse complement strand
CTGCCGCCGGAACTCCGGCGCGTACCGTATACGACCCTTCCTCTTCGACATGCGTGGACACCTCCGTTCCCGCAGTTTGGATGTGTCCACAAAACCGGGTCAACTTCAGTCGTCGTTTCACACGTGGTTTCTATCGCTCGAGTATCTGGACAAGCCGTACAACCACTTTCCTAGCCTGCACGTGGCCCTGAGCTGGCTCGCGGTGTTTACATCACAGTGTCCCCCAGATCCCGGGTCGGCCTCGGTGGCGTGGCTACAGGCATCAGCATCTCGACGGTGTTCGTGAAGCAACACTACGTTGTCGATGTTCTGTATGGTTTCGCGCTGGCTTGCGCTGCCTGGTGGCTTGCGGCGCGTCAACAACCGAGGCCGCGTCACGCCGCTCCGGGTGCAGGCGCATCGAATAGTGCGATCTCGCTTGCGGGAGCGGCGACCACGAGCGCGGCCGAGTAGCCGGCTCCTGCCGCGAGCGTGACCATCGTCCATCGCAACGGAGCGTCAGCGTCCTTGCGATCGGCGATCAGGGCCGCCGGCTCGCCTGGGGTGAGTGACACATCGAAGTGATCGAGGCCGCGGGACACTCCGTGGCCGGTGGCCTTCAGATACGCTTCCTTGCGGCTCCACACCGAGAAGAATCCCTCGACGATGCGATCGGGCGCGCCGGCGAACGAGCGGAGCGCGTCGCACTCGACTCGCGAGAAGTAGCGCTCCGCCACATCGATGTGGGCCATGTCGGCATTCCATCGTTCGATGTCGACACCGACTGCACGGTCTCGTTCGACTGCGAGAAGCGCGAGGTTGCCTGAATGGGAGAGATTGAATTCCAGACGCCCCTCCGCAGTGCGCTCGAGCGTGGGCTTGCCGAGTGGCGCGGTCTCAAACCGTAGATCGACCGGGAGCAATCGCTCATATGCCGCGAGGATCGTTCGCATGGCACCGTGCGCGAGTACATACGCGGCCTGTTGCGCCGGGCGATGGAACCGCAGCGCCCGGGCCTGTTCTGCCGGCGAGAGCACGGTCCAGTACGGACCCGGAGGAACCTCTGCATCGATCGAGATGCGCCACACATGCACTTCACCGAGCGCGAGGTGCGGGTACCTTGGTCCCGGCCGCCAGTTGCTGAGCTGGTTCAGGTCTATAATCCTCACGCAGACAAGGTACGGACCGCCACACACGGGGACGGCCCGGATGGGGCCCAAGCTCGGACCGTAGGGGGCACTAAGGCTACCGGCAACTCCACCGGTACTCGGATCCCGGGGCGCCGATCTGGAGCGCGAACCTCGGGCGAACCGCACGAAATCACGCCAAGCGAAGGTATGCGAGGAGGTGTCGCCGGTGCGCTAAGTCCTTAAGAGAACAAGCGATACCATTTCGCACGAGACTTCCCGGCTCGATTCCTAAACCCCGGGGTGCAGGTGCACCGTGCGGGCACGCCCTCCGAGGAGGCCTACGCCGCTGCGGAGGGGGTGGTATGGGTGGCGGACCAGGCCAACGGACTCTGGGCCTTCAACTTTCGCGCATCGAGGTGAGACGCCCGGAGATGGTGAAGCAGAGAACCTCGCGCGGCGCTCGCGTCGGGATCGGCGCCCTGGTGGCCACCGCGGTCGTCCTGGTCGGCCTCTCCCTGCGCCGGCCCGAGCTGCCCGAGTTCGCACCCTCGCCGGTGCTGGGGCCGGACGCACCGATGGACTCCGAGCTGCTCGCCGGCGAAGAACGGCGGCTCACCGTCGATGCGTCCGACCCCGCGCGCTGGCGCCACGTGGACCTGGAGCGCGGGTCGGTCGTCGACTCCCCCGATCCGGAGACGTGGGACCTGGCGTTCCGGCGCTTCGAGGTGCGCGTGAACGGGGGCGCGGGCCAGCGGGGCGGGGGAGGGGTGGCCGAGCTGGGGGAGGTGCCGCTCGACTCGGTCGCGGCGCCCCCCGCTACCGACTACGTCGGCATGACCGCGAGCGGGCGCGACACCACGCACGTCCTGCTCAAGGGATGGTACTCCTATTCCTTCACCACGCACGTGCTGCGTCCGCGTCCGCGCACGTTCGCCATTCGCACCACGGAGGGGCGGCACGCCGCGATCGAGTTCGTGAGCTACTACTGCCCGGGTGCGTGACCGTGCGCTACCGGTTCCTGGAGGCGGCCAGCGGCTCTTGAGGCCGCGCCCTGGGAGCACCTCGCACACTTTGCGGACGACGCGCCGCGCGGAGTCCCCTCACTGGATCCGCGCGACGACCACGCGCGCCGGCCCCTCCACCTGCACCTTGATCTCCGCGCCCGAACCGGTCCCGTTCGAAACGAAATCGTGGATGCGGAGTCCGCCGTTGCCGATGGCTCCCGGCCAGCTCCCGGTCTGGAAGGACTCGACTGGATTCGAAGCTGTGCCGGTAACCGGATACGGGTAGCGCCCGGCCGGCGCGCCATTGGAGCTCGCCAGAACGGTGGCAGCGGAGGGCAGGTCGTAGGTCGCGAAGCCGCGCGTGGGAGCGGGCGCTCCGGTGCCGTTCAGCATCACGGCCGCGGCGTACTCCACCATCAGGTCGGCGAACGACTTCCCCGTGAGGACCGGCAGCCCGTCGAGGCCGGCCGGGGTGGACGCGGAGGTCTGCTGCCGGAAGAAGGAGGCATCGGCGTTAGGCGTCGATCCCGCACCCCCGTAGGCGTCTCCCAGGAAGCGGTGGAAGTGCCATCCCGAGCCATAGATGGTGTACCGCCCGGTGGCCTTCGGGGCATACACGACCGAGTTCGGCTGCGTGGCGAGGTACGTGATCGTGTTGAAGATCCGGACCGCGATCCCGAAGTTCTCCGGCGTGAAGCGCTTTCCTGGAAATGACTGGGCCGTGACCATCTCGTTCTCCCCGGGCCCGCCGGCCGCGGCCCACGCGTGCCGCGAGGCTTTCTCGCCCGCGATCTCGGCCCCTCCCTCCTCGACCCAGGCCGGGGGGAGCGAGAAAATGCTCCCTTGGAGGCGCTGATTGAACGACACGATGTGCTTGATCTCGTGCACGAGCACGTCAAGCACCTGGTAGTCGCCCTGGGCCAGCCTGCGGATCACCACCGCGTTGAAGTAGACCAGCTCCATCTCGTTCGAGGCGCTGCAGACGCTCTTGGTGAGCAAATCTCCGCCCCAGACGAACGCCGCCGTGATGTCGCCCACCTCCGGCGTGACGAGGATGACCACCTGCCCGTTGCCGTCGCGGTCCGGAACCGAGCCGAACGCGGATTCGATCACGGGCTTGCCATGATCGGTGTAGAAGTCCAGCAGCTGCTGCACCTGGGCAGGCGTGACCGCCGTGAGGCTCGCGGCCTGCGCGCTGTCCTGGTAGACCGCGATCTCCGCGGTCTCGGCGACGAGCACCCCGGTGACGGTCGGCTGAGTCGCGGAGCAGCGCGTCTGCGAGGGGGAGCGCACGAGGAACGTGCGCTTCGGAGCGGCAGCCGCGCGCAGTCCGGCCCGGTGGGCACGCGCCCGGGGGATCTCCGGGGGGAGGGGAAGGATCCAGCGGAGCAGCCGCTCCTCCTCCGCGCGTAACCGGAGATGAATAGCCTGCCGGGTGCGCGCCATCGTGGCCGCGCGCTCGAGGATCGCGACCTGATCCGGGTCGAGCTCGCGCTTCGCGACCGGAGCCCGGAGTGCTGGCGGCGGCGAGGTCGCGACTCCCGAAGCGGTCATCTCCAGGGTGGCGATGGGCGCCGTTGCGGCGACGGCGGGGGAGAGCCGCACGATCGCGACCCGGTACCGGTCGCCTGCCTCCCCGACGGGCAGCAGAACCGGGCACGAGGGGTGGCCCGCGCGGACCTCCCCGGGGGCAAGCGCGAGCTGGACCGGTACCGTGCAGACGGCGACCGCGGCTTCGCCGATCACCCTGTCCACCTCCGCGATGACGGTAGCGATGCCGTCGGCGACCGCGGTGGCGAGCCCGCTGCCATCGATGCGAACGACCCCGGGGGCGGAGCTCCTCCAGCTCACCGCAGCCCCCTCGACGCGAACCCCGTCGGAATCGGCGGGACGGACGCTGAACTGCCCGGTTTCACCGAGGGTGGCGAACACGCGCTCGACCGGCGTGACCTCGACCGTCTCGACCTCCTGCGTCGGCACGGGACCAGTCCCGTCCTGGCACGCGGCCATGAGGGCGAGCAGGAGAAGACGGCGAGCTGGATGCATCGGATCCGGACGGCTCCCACAGCGGCAGCCGGGGTCATAGGAATGGTGCCGACCTGGCCCCGCTCTTGCCCCCACCCCGTTCGAATGCGATCCGACGGGACGGACGCGTGCCTGCGTCCGGCTTGGCGAGCGCCGCTCAACCGCGGGTGTGCCCCGGCAGCGTGGCTCGGGCGGGCCCTCGGATGGACGGCACTGGTGGTTCTGATACCCGGCTGCGGCCCCGAGGAGCCGGACGAGGCCGCCCCACCCCCCTCCGGTGCGGTCTCCGCCGCGACCCCGGAGGCCACCGAGGCGGGCCTGCGGATCCTGGGGCTCGGGGGAAACGCGGTGGATGCCGCCGTGGCGGTCTCGCTCGCCCTGGGTGTGAGCGAGCCCGGCGAGTCCGGGCTGGGCGGCGCCGTCGTGATGCTCCTGGCGCCGCGCGACCGCGAGCCCGTCCTACTCCACGCGCCTCCCGAGAACGTCACCTCCGGCGCACTCGCCTTCCTGCGCCCGACGGCACTGCCGGTGCTCGTGCACGCCTGGCGCCGCTACGGGAGCGGTCAGATCGAATGGGAGCGGTTGGTCGAGCCGGCGCGGGAGATGGCCGAGCGCGGCTTTCCTCTCACCCACTTCCGCCACCGGATGATGGTGCGCGAGTACCGGCGCCTGCGTGACGATCCCGTCGCGGCGGCGCTGCTGCTGAATCCCGATCTCTCGCTGCCGGGCGAGGGCGTCGAGGTCGCCATGCCCGAGCTGGCGGCCACCCTGGAGCGCTTGGAGGGGATCTCCCCGCAGCAGCTGCCCGGCGGCCCCTTCGCCGCGCTGGTGCTGGCCGATCTCGCGGAGCTCGTCGACTCCGCCGCGGCCCGCACGCTGGCGACCCCGGTGGAGGTGCGCGAGGATTCGCCCGCGCGTGGCCGCTATCGCGGCTGGAGCGTGCTGACCGCGGGCGAGCCGTATGCCGGCCCGGAGCTCCTGCGCGCGCTGGAGTTCCTCGAGTCGGCGCCGGTGGACATCGTGCGCGGCGGGGGCGAGCTCCGCACGGCGTGGATCGCCGAGGCGCTCGGCTACGCGTCCGCGCCGCCCGGCACCTCCACGAATGCGTACCTCGCGGGCACTCCGCCCCTTCCCATCGCCGTCGGCGACACGCTTCCCCTGCGGCGACCGGTGCGGCGGACGCTCCCGCTCGCGAATCCCACCGGATCCGCGAGCGGGAGCGCGACCCCGGCTCCGCCGCCGGCGAATCCGGCCACAGGGGCCGCTGCGGACAGCACCCCAGACCGCGACGAAACCTCCCATTTCTCGATCGTCGACCACGAGGGGAACGCGGTCAGCGTCACCCAGACGCTCGGCGGTCCCTTCGGTGCCCGCGCGACACGGCTCGGCTTCTTCCTCGCGCGGCCGGCTCCCACCCCGCCGCCGCCACCCGCCGACACGGCGGACGCAGCTGCCACTCCTCTCGCGATGCGCGCCTTCGACCCGTGGGCTGAGCCCGCTTCGTGGGCTCTCCCCACCGTGCTCGTGCGCGACAGCGTGGTCGGGCTCGCGCTCGGCAGCCCCGGTGGGCCGCGCGCGCTCTCGGCGGTCGTGCAGACGATCACGGGCTGGGTGGACAGCGGGCTCAGCCTCGCCGAAGCGATCGCGGCGCCGCGCCTCCACGTCGAGCTCGACACCGCTCCCCGGCCCCGGCTCACGCTCGAGGGAGTGCTGTGGAGCGACCCCGCGGCCAGCTCTCCCGCAGCCCTTGCCCCCTGGGGTACCCGGGTACGGGAGCTCGCCACCGTCCGAAGGCTCCGCCTCGGTGAGTGGGATACGGGCATCCAGTACCAGGGGCTGAGCCCGTTCTACGGCGGGGTGAACGCGGTCGCGCGCGAAGAAGGTGCCTGGGTAGGCGCCGCCGATCCACGCCGCGACGGGATGGGGCGCTCGCTCACCGAAGAGGACGTGCTGCGTGCGCGGCGGGATGCCCCCGCGGAGGAGGAGGCGCCGGTTCCGCCGCCGACCCGCTCAACTCCGGGACGCTAGCAGCTCCGGAAGGAGCGTCGCCGATCCCCCGCGGAGCGTGTAGCGGGCGAGCCCGGTGATCGGGGTCGGATCCGGGTTGACCTCGATCACGCTCCCCCCTGCCCGAAGGGTCGCCAGCGGCAGCGAAGCCGCCGGGTGCACCAACCCGCTCGTCCCCACGACCATGCACACCTCGGCCCGATCCGCGGCCGCGAAGGCGCGCTCGAGCACACCCGGATCGAGGGCCTCCCCGAACCAGACGACGTTCGGACGGAGCAGCGCACCGCAGGCCGGACAGCGTGGAAGAGAGGCCTCACTGGCAGCGTCGACCGGACTCCGGTCGGACGCGCGGTGTGCGCAGCGTGTGCAGCGGATGCGGAAGAGCGAGCCGTGGAGCTCCACCGGGAGCGCGGGGGCCGGGTCGCCCACTCCCGCCGCCTCGCGGGCCGCCGCCTCGTGCAGTCCGTCCACGTTCTGGGTGACGAGCGTGACGCCCGGCCCACCGGTCACGCCTCGCTCGAGGGCCCACCCGGCGAGCGCATGGTGCCCCGCGTTCGGCCGGCACCGGCCGACCCGCTCACGGCGCCACCCGTACCACTCCCAGACGAGCCTTGGATCGCGCGCGAACGCCTCGGGCGTGGCGATCTCCTCGGGCCGGTGGGTGCGCCAGAGCCCATCCCGGCCGCGGAACGTGGGTACTCCCGACTCCGCGCTCACCCCCGCGCCAGTGAGCACGAGCACCGAGCGGGCGCCCGCGAGCAGCTCCCGCGCCTCGGGCACCGACGCGGTCAAAGGCCGCGCGCCGCCGCCCAGGCGAGCGCGAGCCAGCCGGCGAGCAGGGTGAGCCCACCCAGCGGGGTGACGGCCCCGAGCCAACGCTGGCCGGTGAGGACGAGCAGGTAGAGCGATCCGGAGAACACCACGGTCCCGGCCAGGAAGAGCCACCCCGCGGCGGACGCAGCGGCGCCCGGCCAGCGCCCCGCCGCCCACGCCGCCGCGAGCAGCGCGAGCGCGTGGAACATCTGGTAGCGGACAGCCGTCTCGAAGGTCGCGAGATCGTCGGGCGTGAGGCGCCCACGGAGGGCGTGGGCACCGAATGCACCCGCCGCCACCGCCACGAACCCCAGCAGTCCACCGATCAGAGCGAACGTCCGTTCCACACGAGCTCCCGACGCTCAAGTCAATGGGGCAGAATGGGTTGTATCATCGCAACGAAGGCGGCAGCCGCGGCCGTACCAGCCCGGGCGTGAGCATCGCCCCGAGCGGGCACGCGCGCCAGAGGGCAACGCTGTAACGTCACAGATGCCGCTCCGCATCGAGCCAGTCCGCGACCGGAAGCTCCACCGGCTGGTCAAGTCCGCGATCCCGCGCGCAGTGCGCAAGGGCGAGGCGATCTTCCGGCTCGGCGATCCAGGGGGACAGGTCTTCGTGGTGCGCAGGGGGCACGTCCGCCTCCAACTCGCCGGCACGGACGGGGTGGACCGGACGGTCGCGGTTGCCGGCCCCTCCGAGCTGTTCGGCGAGGAAGGGATGATCCCCGGAGTGTTGCGCGGC
>CAUZJY010000099.1:0-7747 GCA_963580305.1 Gemmatimonadales bacterium UBA6960 | reverse complement strand
AACCCGTAGAGGTCCTGGAAGCGCGCGTCCTCCTTGTTGCCGATCCCCGTGTCGACGAGCACCAGCGCCCCCGGCGCCTCCACGAGCAGGCAGCGGAGCGCCAGCGGGATACGATTCCGCTCGTCAGCGGGGATGCGCTTCTCCCAGAGCGGCTTCGGAACCACCCCGAACATCGCACCGCCATCCACGCGCTGCAGTCCGGCCTCCAGCGCGTGGATCCGGATGCGGCCGACCCGCGTGCTGCGCACCAAGGGGAGATCGTTCGCCAAGCGAGGGAGGCTCATCCGAGCTCCATTCCGCCGAGCAGCTCCTGCTGCACTGCCAGCGCACTGGTCGCTCGCGCGGCGGCGCGGCGGCCTCGCCGCCGCGGGCGCGCCAACCGGTCGAGCAACCCGTCCCAGTCCGCGACCCCCTGCACCGTCGCCTCGTCGATCAAGCGTACCAGGACGCGGGCGATCGCCAGCGCGTCCCCGTACGCACGGTGCCGCTCGTGGATCGAGATCCCGTAGTGCGCGCTGACCGCGTCCAGGTTTCGACGGCGCAGGCGGGGGAGTAGGCTCCGAACCAGCCGGACGGTGCAAAGCCGCCGCACCTCCGGCACGCGACCCATCGACAGCGCCAGCTCGGTGCTCACGAACTGCCAATCGAAAGCGGCGTTATGTGCCACGAACACCCGATCCTCGAGCCGGTCGTGAACTTCCTCCGCCACGTGCTCGAACGTGGGCGCATCGAAGACCATGTCCGAGTGGATGCCGGTGAGCCCTTGGACGAAGGAAGGCACGGGGCGGCCGGGATTGACCAGAGTGCTCCACTCGTCCACCACCGACCCACGGCTCACCTCGATCACGGCGATCTCCAGGATTCGATGACCATGCTCGAACGATCCCCCCGTGGTCTCCACGTCTACGACGGCGAAGGCGAGCTCGGCAAGCGGCGGTCCCGGAGCGCGGGCGGGGTCGGCCATGCGCCACAGGCCGTCGCCGTCCACCTCGAAGCGCCGGTCGGCCCCGAGCAGGGTGAGGACGGCCCGCGCCGCGGCCCCCGGGTGCCCAGAGAGCCCGAGCACATCGCGCGCGAGATCGAGGGTGTGCGCGGGCCCGGCGGCGAGCCGTGCGGCCGTGCGCTGGACGAGCGAGCCGCCCCCGCTCATCCGGTGGGCGCGCGGCTCGTCTGGCTCAGGGCGAAGGAGAGCGCCTCAAGCTCCATCGCCATGTTGACGTCCTTGACCGCCACGTCCGGGGGCACGCGCAGCTGCATGGGCGCGAAATTGAGAATCCCCTTTACCCCCGCCGCAACCACGCGCGCCGACACGTCGAGCACCGCCTCGGCCGGGACAACCAGGATCACAATGTCGACGCGCTCGCCGCGGAGCACCTCCTCAAGCCGCCCGATGTCCTGCACGGGCACCTCTCCCCAGCGGGTGCCCAGCTTCTCCGGGTCCGCGTCCAGCACCGCGACGATCTCGAAGCCGCGGCGCCGGAACCCTGGGTACTCGAAGAGCGCGGAGCCGAGCCGCCCAGCGCCCACCAGCGCCACGCGCCAGCTCCGGTCGAGCCCGAGGATCTCGCGCAACTCGGCCGCAAGCTGGAGCACGGAGTACCCGAGCCCCCGCTTGCCAAAGGAACCGAAGAGCGAGAGGTCCTTGCGGACCTGCGCGGCCGTGGTGGCGGCGCGCTCCGCCAGCTCCTCGCTGGAGATGGTGTCGGTGTCCGCGCGCTCCACCTCATCCAGGATCCTGAGGTAGAGCGACAGGCGTCGCACGGTGGTTTCCGAGATTCTGCGGGCGAGCGCGCCCGCGCGGGGAGCTTCCATACACCGTCACGGCTGGGCCGGTCGCCCGGCTTGTGAAATCGTTCACAAAGATAAGCGCTGGGCCACGGGGTGCCAGCCTGGGGGTGGAGGACGAAGCCGCGGAGGATGCCGAGCGGTGCCTCTGACGAAGCGTGCGCGTCGCTCAGCGGACCGCCGCGACCGCGCGCGCGAGCTCCAGCAATCGCTCGGGAGAGAGGGCTTCCGGCCGGTCGGTGAGGGAGACGCCGGTCTGGTCGGCCACCAGCTTGAGCCGTTCCCGGTCGAGCGCCAGCTCCGGGTGCTCGCGCAGGATCTTGCCGATCTGCTTGCGGCGCCACTGGAAGCACGCCCGCACGAGTGCACGTAGATCCGCCTCCTCGCGCTCGGTCAGCCGGGGCGGCGCGTGCGGGAGGATGCGCACCACCGTCGAATCCACGCGCGGCACGGGGCGGAAGGAAGAGCGCGGCACCTGGAGCACGCGCTCCACGTCCGCCACGCTGCGCACGCCGACCGCGAGCGCGCCGTACTCGCCGGTTCCGGGCTCCGCGAGCAGACGATCCGCGACCTCGCGCTGGACCATCACGAGGATCTCGGCGGGGCGGGGGCGCGCGAGCAGCCGGAAGAGCAGCGGGGAGGTGATGTTGTAGGGGATGTTCCCGACGACCTTCGTGCGCGAGGGATCCTCGAGCAGGGTGCTCAGGTCGAGCTTGAGCACATCTCCGTGCACGATGGCAACGTCGGGACGCCCTCCCCAGCGCGTGCGCAACGTCTCCACGAGTGCGTCGTCGAGCTCCACCAGTACCAGCCTCCGCACGCGCCCGACCAGGTGGCGCGTGAGCGCCCCCCGTCCCGGACCGATCTCGAGCAGCTCGTCGTCCGGCGCCAGCGCGAGCGCCTCCACGATCCGGCGCTGGTGGTTGGGGTCGACGAGGAAGTTCTGCCCCAGCGATTTCTTGGCGCGCATAAGCAATTGGCCGGTTCGTGGCTCCCCCCGTCGCCGTCCCTTGGACGCGAGGCGTGGGCGAGGCGGAGGGTCCCGTCGCCGTCCCGAGCGTGTCTCCGGATCAACTCCGGAGGATGAGAGCGGTCCGGTCGTCGGGCGGGATGCTCAGGCGCGGATCCGCGCTCAGGGCGAAGAGCGCGTCCACGATCTCCGCCGACGTGCGCTCGCGATTCTCGATGACCGCGCGCACCACGCGCTCCTCGCCCGTCTCCGGTCCCGCCGTGTCGATGCTGCCGGAGAGTCCGTCGGTGAAGCAGAAGAGCACGTCACTGGCCGGCTCCCAAGAGATCTCCTCCTGGCCGTACGCGCCGGGCCCCGCGATCCCCACCGGCGGATCCGTCGCGGTAAGCCGCGTGGTGGCGCCGTCGGCGTGCACGATGAACGCGTGGGGATGCCCCGCGTTCGCAAACAGCACGCGGCGGCGGGCCGGATCGAGCACGGCATAGAAGAGCGTGAGATACATCTCGGTGCTCTCGAGCTCGGCGCGGAGCGCGTCGTCCAGGTGACGGAGCACCTTGGCCGGGGTCGCGAACTCGGAGGCGTAGATAGTCGCGGCGCTGATCGCCAGCGCCATGATGAGTGCCGCAGGGAAGCCGTGGCCCGATACGTCACCGACCATCACGCCCACCCGGCCCGCGGGCAGCTTGAGCAGGTGGTAGAAGTCGCCCCCCACGGACTCGGCAGGCTCCACGCGCGCCGCGGCCTGCGCCCCATCGAACTTCTCCGCCACCGGCAGGAGCTTCATCTGCAGGTTGTGCGCGAGCTCCATCTCCTGCGCCACGCGCTCCTGCCTCAGGCTCTCCTGGATCAGACGGTTGTTCTCCAGCGCGGCACCCACTTGGCTCGCGATCGCGGAGAGCAGCTTCTGGTCGCTCGCCGTGAAGCGGCCGCCGTGCCGGCGTCCGATCAAGTTGATGACGCCAACCGTGCGCGACTCGCCTGCCGGCGGTGTGTACCGGATGGGCACGGACAGGAACGTCTCGGGCTCGGCGGGATCGACCGCGCCGCCGTCCCCGGACTCGTCCTCGCGGGTAACGATCATCGAGCGACCTTCGCGGAACACCTGCGCCGTGACCGCGTCCGAGTCCTGTGCGCTGATCGGCTCTTGACGACCCTCCTCACCGACCGCGGCGGTCAGGTGCAGCACGTCCTCGTCCGGGTCGTAGACCCAGAGCGAGCCGCGCTGCGCGCCCAGCACGTCGCACACCTCGCCCAGGATCACGCGCGCGGCATCGTCCAGGCGGAGGATCGACCCGAGCGTCTCGCTGATCGAGTAGAGGAGATTGATCTCCTCGTACCGCTCGGAGAGCTCGTACGTGAAAAAGCGGATCTCCTGCGCTAAGTCGTAGGTGCGCTCGAGCACGGAGTGCAGGACCGAGGCGACCGCGTCCGCGACCGAGGCGCCATCGGTCGCACGCGCCCGCACCTCCAGCTCGAGAGGCGGGCCGTCGCGCGGGGTCACGGTCCGCGTGATCACGCCATCCGCCGCGGCCTCCCTGGGTGCCTCCTCCTCCGGATAGAGGTGCACCCGCGAGCCGCTTCCCTTGGGTGCGCTCCACAGGTGCACGTCGACGTCGAAGGTGCGACGGAAATCGTCGAGCGCCATGCGTACGGGGTCGGGCACTGCCGCGCGGGCGGCGGTTTCGCCGTTCATGCCTCGACTCGCCCGCCCCGCTCGATCTCGGGCTCGAGTCGGAGGATCAGCGTCACCTGGTTTCCCCGCTCGTTGTAGTGCACCTCGTCCATTAGCTCGCGCATCAGGAAGAGGCCGCGGCCTCCCGCCTTTTCCAGGTTGTCCGGAGCGGTCGGGTCGGGCACACGGTCGGGATCGAATCCCGAGCCCTCGTCGGTGACACAGGCCTTGATCTCCCGCTGCCCGACGATCACCTCCACGCGGACGCGCTTCTCGGGGTCGCGCTCGTTGCCGTACAGCATGGCGTTGGAGAGTGCCTCGGTCAGGCTCACCCGAAAATTGAGCCTGAGCTTGCGCCCGCGCGCTTGGCACTCGGCGCAGCGCTGCATCACGTACTCGACAGCGTGCTCGATCTGCCGGAGATCGGTCGGCAGCTCCAGCACCAGCTCCGTCTCCATTCCTCGATGCGGCGGAATGGGGCGGGCTACAGCCCCGCCATCGCCTCCTGCCGGGAGTCAGCGATCTTGAAAAGCGTGTCGAGCTTGGTGAGCTCGAACAGGGTGCGCAGGTCCTTGTTCAGGTTCGCGAGTCGCAGCTCGCCGCCCTGCTCCCGGATCTTCTTGGACAGGCTGACCAACACGCCCAGGCCGGACGAATCGATGTAGCCCGTATTCGAGAAGTCGATCACGAACTTGCGATCACCACCCGCGAGCTGCTCCAGGACCTTCTGCTTGAGCTCCTGACGGTTGCCGACAATGAGCTGGCCCTCCACGTCCACGACCGCCACGTCGCCCTGCTTCTCGACCTGAAAGCCCATGGGAATCTCCTTGAGGTGTTCCGTGTCAGCGCGAGACGAGGCCTGTGCCCGAGTCCCCCAGGCCGTGCCGATCCGGATGGGAAAAATTTCTGTTGGTGCGCGACTCGCGCCCCCTCCAAGAGCAGCTTCCGTGCCCGGCCGCCGTCCGCGGGAAGAGGCGCGTCCGGAGTGGATTGGAGGACCGGCGCTGTGGAAAGACCCCGCGACCGTCGGCGAAGATCCCGCGACCGCCGAAGTCGGCGCGGGGCCGCCAGCCGCACCGGCCCCAGCCGTTGCCCGGCGCCGGAGGCCATCCGCGTCCAGGGATCGAGCACCCTAGCCGCGGATCTTCGCGTGCATCCGCTCGAGGACGACCGGTGAGACGAAGCGCGAGACGTCCCCGCCCAGCTGCGCCACCTCGCGCACCAGCGAGGCCGACAGGAAGGAGTAACGTACGTCGGGAGTGAGAAAGACGGTCTCGGCTTCGGGCCAGAGCTCTTGGTTCATTTGCGCCATCTGGAACTCGTACTCGAAGTCGGAGACCGCGCGCAGCCCGCGCACGATGAAGCGCGCCCCCCGCGCGCGCGCGAAAGCGACCAGCAACCCCTGGAAGCTGGTGCACTCCACCCGGGGCTCGCTGGCAAACACGTCGCGCAGTAGCGCGACCCGCTCCTTCACCATGAAGAGCGGCTGCTTCGCGTGGGTGGCACTGTGCGCCACCGCGATCACCAACCGGTCCGCGACCCTGAGCGTCCGGTGCGCCACGTCCTCGTGGCCGAGCGTCACCGGATCGAAGGAGCCGGGATAGATCGCGACCGAAGGAGCCGACGGCGTCATGCCTCCTCGACGGGTGCAGGTCCGATCTCGGCAGCGACCGCGGTGAGGGTGGTGTCCCCGTAGCGGCGTTGCCGCAGCCCCGGCAGCCCGGGGAGCGCTTCGCCGGTACGATGCTCTACCCACAGCTCGCGCGCAAAGGGCACCTTCGCGAAGCGCTCAAGCAGCACGGCGGCGCGGCCTTCGCCGTACGGGGGATCGGCGAGCGCGAGGTCGAACGCCCCCGCGGGGAGCCGCCGGACGAACTTGAGCGCGTCCGCCCTTACCACCGTCGCTCGGGCGCGCGCATCCACGATCCGCAGGTTCTCCTCGAGGCTGTTCAGGCTCTGGCACCCGATCTCCACGAAGGCGGCGTGCGCCGCGCCGCGCGAGAGCGCCTCGAGCCCCAGAGCACCCGAGCCGGCGAAGAGGTCGAGCACGGTGAGCCCGTCCAGGCGGCCCCCAAGAGCGCTCATCCAAGCCTCGCGCACGCGGTCGGTGGTGGGCCGCACGCCCCGGCCGCCCGGAGCCTTGATGCGGCGGCCGCCCCACTCTCCGCCGATGATCCTCACGCCGGGTGAGCGGGCGCCTGCGGCGGCTCGTGCGAGGGCACGGCCGGCCGCAGGTCGAGGACGCGCGCCTGTACGCGTGCATTCCCGCGCCAGCGATCGAGCACCAGCTGGAGCACGACGTCCCACGGGGCTCCCTGGAGAGTCTGGGGCGGATGCCGCTCGGCCAGCCCGAACCCAATCCCGTCGAGCCGCACCGGATCCTTGCGGAGCTTGAGCCGCAGGTGCCCGCGCCCCACCGCGCGGGCCGCATGGACGCGCGCGCCTCTGAGCAGAAAGAGGGGGCGCGGATTGCCGATCCCGTGCGGACCCACGTAGTGGAGCAGCTCGAGCAGCCGGCGCTCGACCGGGTGCTCGGGGAGCTCCAGATCGATCCGGAGCCGCGGCCGCAGCTCCTGGCCCTCCAGCCGGCGACGCGCCTCCGCGGCGAAGGCCGCGCGGAACGCCGGCAGGGCCGTGGCGCTCAGATCCATCCCCGCCGCCTGGGCGTGGCCGCCGAAGCGGTCGAGGTGTGCGCCGCACGCGCGGATCGCGTCGTGCAGGTGGAACCCCGGGATCGAGCGCGCGCTCCCCCGCCCCCGCTCCCCGTCGAGCGCGACCATCACGACCGGCCGGTGAATGCGCTCCACCACGCGCGATGCCGCGATCCCGATCACGCCGGGGTGCCACCCCTGCGCCGCGAGCACCACCCCGTAGTCGCGCTCGGGATCGAAGCTCTCGGCGAGCAGCTCGAGCGCCTGCTCCAAGGTCCGGCGGTCCTCCGCCTGACGCACACGGTTCTCGTCGTCGAGCAGCCGCGCGAGCTCGTCGGCCTCCGCGGGATCGTCGGTGAGGAGCAGCTCGAGCCCGCGGGCCGCATCCCCCATCCGCCCGACCGCGTTGATGCGCGGGGCGAGCACGAAGCCGAGGCGCCCCGCGTCGAGCGACCCCTGCTCGAGCCCGGTCACACGCAGCAGTGCGCGCAACCCCGGCTTCTCCGTACGTGCGAGCGCACGCAGACCGTAGCGCACCAGCACCCGGTTCTCGCCCTCGAGCGGAACCAGGTCCGCCACGGTCGCCACGGCGACCAGGTCGAGGTGGGGCAGGAGCGCCTGTGTGCCCGTGCCGGTGCGCTCGGCCAGCAGTCCGCAGATCTTCCAGGC
>CAUZJY010000098.1:0-7917 GCA_963580305.1 Gemmatimonadales bacterium UBA6960 | reverse complement strand
CCGAACGAGGCCTCCAACAGCGCGGGCAACCTGGTGCTGCACCTCTGCGGGAACGCGCGCCGATGGATCGTGGCCGGCGTGGCGGGGGCGCCGGACGCGCGCGACCGCGAGGCTGAGTTCGCCCAGTGCGGAGGGGTCTCGCGCGCCGCACTGACGTGAGGCAGAGCGGAGGCGGCGCGGCTCCGTGCGCCGGCTTCGTGGGGCTGATCTCCGATACGCACGGGCTCCTCCGCCCGGAGGCGCTCGATGCCCTGGCGGGGAGCCACCTGATCCTGCACGCAGGTGACGTCGGCGATCCGGTGATCCTCGACCGGCTGGCCCAGATCGCTCCGGTGCGCGCCGTCCACGGCAACACGGACGGCGGGGCGCTCCGCCGCTCTCTCCCCGCGACCGACCTAGTCGAGATCGCGGGCGGCGTATCGGTCTACCTGATCCACATCCTGGACGACCTCGACGTTGAACCCGCCACGGCGGGATGCGCGGCGGTCGTGTGTGGCCACACGCACGCGCCGAGGATCGAGCGTCGGGGAGGGGTTTGGTACCTGAATCCCGGAAGCGCGGGGCCACGTCGTTTCCGGCTTCCGGTCAGTGTGGCGCGGCTATACGTGGAGCCCGACGGGCTCAGGACGGAGGTCGTCGAGCTCGGATAGACCGATCTGCGGGTCCATTCGCCTGCTCTGGCCCGGCGCAACGCCGACGGGGTGAGTCGGCTCAGTCCCAAGCCACCAAGGGCTCGTCAGTAAATAACTGAGTGATTTGGTCATCATGTGGTTGGGCGAATCGTGTGGTTCCAGTCCCCGTGGAAGCGGTGGGGATTGAGACGGATCTTTTCCATTTGGGCGGCGGTGACGCGGACGCCGCTGGGGTAGTGCCCGCGGTCGCGCTTCCGTCGTCGCCCACAGCCGCCTCGGGCGTTCCGTCAACACGGGCGCCAACCCTCGACATTTCGCACGCGACGTACCGATGTCCATGCCGCACGACATCGGCTGCCTATCCAAATCAAGCAGTTATGTCCTTACAAACCCTTACTTGCGAAACACGTACAATAGCCCGCCCGCAACCAACGTGACATTGTTCCCGCTAACATGTCCGATCTCACTGTCAAGGTCACCTCACATAAGGTCGAGTTGATAGTCGCCAGAGTTTGCCCACGTGCCGACCTTGAGCAGAGTGTCTGTTGTGGTGGAGTCGCCCTGCATGAATTGGACGATAAAGCTGAGGCTAGCAGTGCCGTCTCCGTTGAGAGCCAGGCTGCCGGCTGTTCACTCAACGGTATCAAAATCGTAGGGCAGGGTCCTGTTGTTCACTGTGCGAAGCGCATAAGTGCCCGAGACTGAGACTTCTGGCTCTCTCCCACTATCCTCAGCGTGGCGAAGTGCAGCCCAACTTCCGCTCAACATGTAAGTCTGCCCCTGAAACCGAAGAGTGCAGTCCTGATTAGCACTCATTTGGTTAGGCGGGTCACCTGATGCCAAACCATTGAGTGTGCAGGATACACTTATGCCGAAACTCTCTTCGCTGACGTTACCGACTATCATGTAACTTACCTAGTTACCGTACGATGATCCCGCCAGAAATATTGCGAGCAAAGCTCAGGGGATGCCCTCAAAGAAAACCACCGCAACTGGTAAAGACGCCGTCGGCCAAATGCGTCCCGGCGAACCCGTCATCAGAGTGTCGCATGACGGTGGTGCCTCGCGAACCACAATCAACAGGCAGCAAACTGTTGCTCATGCTCTCACTGAATTGCCGGGATCCGGTGAGGTCGATAGCAACCGGGTCTGTCAGGCTGCTAGAGTCCCCGCAGGACCAGAGCAGGATAAGCGCTAAGCTGAGACTGGCTTTCCGATGCGACATCCTCAACCCTCAGTCTGACGGAAGTGGAGTATGAGGTCACGTGGTGAGCGCGGTACACTCGGTCGACTCCACCACCGTGCCCGACACGTGCCTGAGGTGCAGCTGGTCTTCTCGGATGGCGTGCGCGTAGCACCCGGAGGATGACCGTGGCGCCGTGAGGAGCCTCATCCGGAGTGAATGCTGACGTCTTCGTGCGTGCGTGCGTGCGCAGAGCGCTCCCCCCGCGGTGCCCCCGGCGTGACGATGCTCACCAGCATCCCCACCACCACCACCACCACCGCGCCGGTCACGTTGTGCCAGAGGAACGCGACCGGGGTGAACGAGGCCGTCCACGCGACCGCGCCCATGCCCGCAAAGAGCCCCACGAAGGCCCCGGTGCCGGTGGCGCGCGGGACTCCGAAGGCCAGAATGAACACGCCCAGGATCGACCCGTAGAAAAATGACCCAAAGCGGTTCACGACCTCGATCAGCGAGCCCAACTCGGCGGCCCAGACCGCCACCGCGCACGCGAACAGACCCCACAGCCCGGTGGCGATCCGCGCCACGGTCAGGTAGTGCGCATCCGATCCGACCGGCCGTGCCCACCGCCGGTAAAAGTCGATCACGCTTACCGTCGCCAGCGAGTTCAGCTCGCCAGCGATCGTGCTGGTGGCCGCCAGCATGATGGCGACCACCAGGAGTCCCGCGAGCCCCACCGGCAGCTCGTTCAGGATGAAGCTCGGGATGATATAGTTGACGTCGTTGAAGGAGCCCTCTCCCGTCGCCTCCCGCACCGCAGCCTGCGCGCGGCCCCGGATCTCAGTCACCTCCCGGTCCCGGGCGAGCAGCTCGGCGCGTGCCGTCTGCTCGGCAGCCGGATCTCCCGTGTCGCGCGCGCGCACCAACTGCTCCGCCGCCTGCCTGCGCACGTGGAACGCCGTCTCGTACTCGCCGTTGAGGGCTGCGTACGTTCCGGCCGCGCTGCTCCCCGCGACCAACTGCTCCGCACGGGTGCTGAAGATCATGGGCGCCGGATTGAACGTGTAGAACGCGAACACCAGCACTCCAAGCAGCAGCACGAGGAGCTGGAGCGGGATCTTCCAGTAGGCGCTTATGAGCAGCGACGAGCGCGCCTCGCTCACCGAGCGCGCCGTGAGGTAGCGCTGCACCTGGCTCTGGTCGGTGCCGAAGTAGGAGCAGAACAGGAAGACGGCCGCGAGGGTGCCTGACCAGAACGTGTACGGGTTCGTAAGGTCAAAGCTGAAGTCGAATACGCGCATACGTCCGGCGGCCGCGGCCACGCTTAGCCCGTCTGTGACTCCCATCCCTTCGGGTAGCCCGAGCACCGCGACTCCGATCATCACGAACACGCCGGTCACGATCAGCGCCATCGTCTTCACGTCCGTCCATTGGACGGCCTCCACCCCGCCGACCATGGTGTAGACCACGGCCGGCAGGGTGATGAGCAGTGCAGTGGCGGTGAGGGGGAGCCCGAACACGAGGGAGAGCACCACGGCGGGAGCCGCGACAACGGCTCCGACCGACATCCCGCGCGAGAGCAGGAAGAGCAGGCTCGTGAAGCTGCGCGTCTTCGCGTCGAAGCGCCGCTCCAGGTACTCGTACGCCGTGTAGACCCCGGAGTTGTAGAAGAGCGGCACCAGCGTGACTGACAGGATGAGCATCGCCAGCGGCAGCCCGAAGTAGAATTGGACGAAGCGGAGCCCGTCCACGTAGCCCTGCCCGGTGGTGCCGATCATCGTGATCGCGCTGAGCTGGGTCGCCATCACAGAGAGCCCGGCCGCCCACCAGGGGATGCGCCGATTGGCCAGGAAGTAGCCTTCGATCCCGGTCGTGTCGCGCTTCCGCTTGACCCCGTCCCAGACGATCCAGGCGAGGAGGACGGCCAGCACCCCCCAGTCGATGGGATGCATGGGCTACAGGAACGCCTGCTGGAGCCACCAGAGCAGCGCCAGCTGGACGAAGAGGAAGCCGAGCACCTTCAGGTAGGTTCGATTCATCCGGTCAATGTAACCCGCTACCTTCTTCTCCAGCCCGGAGCAAGCTTCCGTACGACACTTGCGGATCTCTCCCCACATCTCTCGAGGGACTGGCCCGACCCTTGTAGAGGAGAGGTCGGGTGAAGTTTCTTAGAAGGGGTCACGGGAGATCGGTTAGATGTGGGTTGGAAGACTGGTCGCGGCAGCTCTCGCGGTGGGGGTGGCGGGGATCGCCGCTGCCGCTGGAGCGCGACGGCACCCGGTGGACCCTCGAGCTCAGCGTCGAGCCCGAGTTCCACCACTTCGGCTTTCTGGTCGATGGGGAGTGGTGGATTCCCGAAGGGGTACAGGGCGCCGTCCCGGACGAATGGGGGCGGGTGAACGCGACGATGGTGGTTCCGGATCAGGAGAGAGAGCCATGAAGGCGATGGTTTCGACGCTTGGGGTCGCGCTCGCGCTGCCGGCTGCGGGTCAGACGATCGACGGCCGGGAGCGCGCGCGTGCGGCGCTTCCGTCTGCGGTGTTCGAGGAGGTGGAGCAGATCGCGGCAGCCGCCGCGCGCGACGGGCTTCCGGTGCGGCCGCTCTGGGACAAGGCGCTCGAGGGAGGGGCGAAGCGGGTCCCCGCCGATCGCATCGCTTCGGCGCTGGCGGAGTACGCCGCCCGCCTGGGCACCGCGCGCGGCGCGCTCGGCGCCGATCTGCCCGCCGGCGCGGACGCGCTGCAGCGCGGGGTTCCGGCGCCCGCGCTCGCCCGGGTCCGTGAGGGCGCTCGCACTCCGATAGCGCTGGTCGTGCTGGCCGACCTGGTCGAGGCGGGCGTGCCGGTGGACCGCGCGGTCGACGTCGTGCGCGTGGCGCTCGAGCAGCGCGCGCCGGACGAGGACATGCTCGCGCTCGCGGGCCAGGTGCGCGCGGCCATGCGCCAGGGGCAGACGCCCGGCGCTGCCGCGGACGGCCTGCGGCGCGCGCGCCGGGAGGGGCGCGTGCGGCGGATCCCGCCCGGCGCCGATTCGGCGCGGCCGCCGACCCGCCCGGCGCCCGAGCCGGTGACACGGGGGCGGTGAGCTGAGCCACCGCCCGCCGATCGAGCGCTACCTCCACGAGCAGATCCCGCTCGCACGCGCCATGGGCGTGCTGGTGGTGCACGCCGATGCGGATCGCGTGCTCCTCTGCGCTCCGCTCGCGCCGAACCTCAATCACCGGCAGACCTTCTTCGGTGGGAGCGCTGCAGCCCTCGCCACCCTTGCGGCCTGGACGCTGGCCCATCACCGCTTCCTCGAGCGGGAGGGGCTCGACGTCCACCTGGTGATCCAGCGCGGCAGCATGGAGTACCTACAGCCAGCCGCCGCCGGGGTCGAGGCGGAGTGCCTGGCTCCGGCCGAGCCGAGCTGGGAGCGGCTGCTGCGGGCCGTGCGGCGGCGAGGGAAGGGGCGAATCGAGCTGATGGTGGAGCTACGGGCCGAGGGCGCGGTGATCGGGTCCTTCCGGGGCTCTTTCGTGGCCTTGACCGGGGGCTGGCCCCGGGGGCGATCTTAAAGGCAGTTCCCTCGACCGATGCCCGGACGCCCCTGGCGATCTCCGTCCGGGCCTGGGAAGATTGTGCCATGACCATGTTCACCATCCTCCAGATCGGGACGGACGCGGAGCTTTCGGGCAGCCTGTCGGGCAGCCTGTCGGGCAGCCCGATCCTCGCCCTTGTCACCCTCTTCGGGGCCGGGGTGCTCACGAGCCTGACGCCGTGCGTCTATCCGATGATCCCGATTACCGCGTCCGTGATCTCGGGGTCGGCCCGCGCGGATCAGGGCAAGGGGCGCACGGTCGCGCTCACCTTCACCTACGTCATCGGGCTCGCACTCGTGTACGCGCTGCTCGGGGCGATCGCGGGGCTCTCCGGCACGCTCTTTGGTACGGTGAGCGCGAACCCCTGGGCGCTCCTCTTCATCGGGAACCTCCTGCTCCTGTTCGGCCTTTTCATGCTGGACGTGCTGCCGCTTCCGATCCCGCGCCGGCTGATGGAGTACGCCGGCGGGCAGGGGGGCGGCTCCTATGGGGCGGTCTTCCTGCTGGGGGCGACGTCGGGGGTGGTGGCAGCCCCCTGCGGGGCCCCGGCGTTCGCGGTGGTGCTCACCTGGGTGGCGGCGACGGGAGCGGGGCTCATGGGGTTCGTGTATCTTTTTGTTTTCTCCCTGGGTATGACTGCCTTGCTGGTCGTGGTGGGGTTCTTCTCGGGGAGCCTGGCGGCCCTCCCCAAGTCTGGACGGTGGATGGTCTGGATCAAGAGGGCGGCCGCGGTCATCATGTTCGCGATGGCCCAGTACTACTTCGTGCAAGCCGGCTACAATATGTGAGGTGAGGGATGAACCGGATCCGTTCGCACAGCCTGGGGCTGGCTCTTGGGCTGGCCGTCTTGGCGCCCGCGGCCGCGACGGCTCAGCAGGTGGGCCTACCTCTCGGGACGGCGGCCCCCGCCGCCGCCGTGGAGGACCTCGATGGCAACCCGGTCCAGCTGCTGGACCTCATCAAGGGGAAGCCGGCGCTGCTCGAGTTCTGGGCGACCTGGTGTGAGCAGTGCGAGCAGCTCCAGCCGCAGATGGACCAGGTCCAGGCCCGGTACGGCGACCGGCTCAACGTCGTGGCGGTGGCGGTCGGAGTGAACCAGAACTCCCGCCGGATCCTGCGGCACCTAGAGGGGCACAACCCGGGCTACCAGTTCGTCTACGACGCGCGCGGCAGCGCGGTGCGGGCGTACCAGGCTGTCACGACCTCCATCGTCCTGCTGGTCGACGCGGACGGGAGGATTGCCTACGCGGGCGTGGGGCCGGATCAGAACCTGGTCGCCGCGGTCGAGAAGCTGCTCTCGAGCACCCAGTAGGCCTTCCCAGCCGAATGAAAAAGAGCCCCGGCGCGGCGGATTCTCCGCGCCGGGGCCCCTCGTCTGCCGCGAACGCCCCCGGTGCTTACTTCCCGGTCTGCTCTGGGGTTACCCGGTCAATCACCTCGGCCAGATGCTCGTAGGCCATCGGGTCGTTCTGGTTGAACGCCGGGATGAGCTCCGCGATCCGCCCGTCCGGCCCGATCACGACCACCGCGCGCGCGCCTACCTGCCCGCCCGGCCGCGGGTCGCCGCCGTACGCGATGAAGGTCGCGCTGCCGGTGTCACTCGCGTGCAGGAACTGGTGGTCCGCGTCCTTCGCCCAGGAAGCCTGTACCTCCGGGGTGTCGTCCGAGATGGCGATCAGATGGACGTTGTTGCCGTCGTTGAATGCGCTTGCGTACTGGTCACGGTACGCTGTCATCTGGATCGTTCAGCCACGGGTCCTTGCGCGGAAGTAGAACGCCAAGACCACCGTTTCGCCGCGGAAGTCGCTCAGCTCGATCGGCTCGGCCAGAATGCCATGACGGGTGGCTCCCAGCAGCTCGAAATTGGGGGCCACCGCACCGACTTCCAGGAACTTCATGTTCGCCGGGTCGGGACGGTCGGCGGAGTTCTGGGCCGCGGCCGGAGTCGCGAGCGCTCCCACGAGGACGGCGCCAAGCAAAAGTCGCTTCATGCCCGCTCCTCTCAGGAGTAAATGGTTACCTAATCAGTATGCTTCCAGCACCGCCGGGCGGCAAGCCTGGCCAGCTTGACAGCCGCTGGGGCGTGGGATACCGTCACCTTCCCACCCCGTCCCACCCACCGGAGGTTTCGGATGCGTCCGATTGCACTGATCTTCGCACTGGCGCTTCCCCTGACCGGACTGCTGAGCGCCGGCAGCCTGTCGGCGCAGACCGCGGCCGACAATCCTCACGTTGGCCACGTGACCACCCAGTGGCGAGACACCCCCGACCAGCAGGGATTCCTGCCGGTCGCGGTCGCCGACGCCCAGGTGGCCGCGCAGCACGCCGGGTTCGCGATGCGCGACCTGACCAACCTGGACACGATGAAGCGCCACGCAGGCCACGTGCTCCACGCTGTGGATCCGTCGCAGATCGCCGAGGGCCCGGGTTCGGGCTACGGCGTGAAGAAGGCGGCCGAGAACGCGGCCGCGCACATCGAGATGGCGGCCAAGGTGGAGGGTACTCCACAGGGGGTAGTCACC
>CAUZJY010000097.1:0-7918 GCA_963580305.1 Gemmatimonadales bacterium UBA6960 | reverse complement strand
TGCTGACCGAAGGCGACACACGATCCTCGCGCGGGAAGGACGACGCATGGCCAAGTCGGACAAGAAGTCGAAGGAGCGGGGGACCGAGCGCGCCGGCGACGGCAAGGGGGACGGCGCCCGGGTCAGCTGCAGGGAGCTGGCAGTTCTTCGAGGGGGAGATCCCCGACGAGCTCGGGCACGCGACCTTCCTCGCCGACAAGATCGTGGCCCTCGGCGGGACGCCGACGACGGCGCCCGCTCCCGTGGAGGTGACGAACGACAACCGCCGCATGCTCGAGCTGGCGCTCCAGGCCGAGCGCGACACGGTGCGCCGCTACAAGGCCCGCGCCGAGCAGGCGGAGGCGCTGGGCGAGGTCGCGCTCAAGGTCCGGATCGAGGACATCATCGTGGACGGGACGCACCACGCGGAGGAGATCCAGCGCATCCTCACCAACTGGAAGAGCTGAGGGGCGAGCCTTATATTTCTACGGCTCGGATCCCGCCGGACGCGGGATAGCAGCGGGCGCGGCGCCGTCAGGCCCGGGCCCGCTTTCGCTTCCCAGGGAGTAAGGTCCATGAAGCAGGGGATCCATCCGGACGTCAAGAAGACGACTATCGTCTGCGCGTGCGGCAACCGGATCGAGACGCTCTCCACGCAGGACGAGATCCACGTCGAGATCTGCTCGGTCTGCCATCCGTTCTACACCGGTAAGCAGCGGCTCGTGGACACGGCCGGCCGCGTCGAGCGCTACAAGCGCAGGTACACGGCCAAGTCCTGAGGCCCCTCGGGGACGATGGGCGGCACCGGTGGCGACGCCGGTGAGCCGTGCCGGTGAGTTGGGAGCGGTCGGGACCCGTCCCGGCCGCTCTCGCCATTCCGGGCGGTCGTTCGTTCCCCTTCCGGGTGAGCATCCAAGGTGAGAACCCATCTTCTGGACGAGCGGCTCGAACAGCGGCTGGGCGAGGCCGAACGGCGCTTCGCGCAGCTCGACGAGCAGCTCAGCGATCCCGCTGTGCTGCGCGATCACGACCGGGTGCGCGCCCTCGGGCAGGAGCGCGCCGCACTCGAGCCGCTGCTGCGCACGGTCGCCGAGCTGCGCCGCGTGGTGGCCGAGCTGGCGCAGGCGCGCGAGGTGCTCGAGGACGGCGACCCGGAGCTGCGCGAGCTGGCGCGCGAGGAGGCGGCGGCGCTGGAGGGCCGGCTTGAAGAGCTGGTCGGCCGCGCCCGGGAGCTGCTGATCCCGCGCGACCCGATGGAGGACCGTCCCGCGGTGGTCGAGGTGCGGGCGGGCACCGGCGGCGACGAGGCCGGGCTGTTCGCGGCCGAGCTCATGCGCATGTACACGCGCTACGCCGAGCGGCAGGGGTGGTCGGTCGAGCTCATGAGCGTGTCGGAGGGGATCCCGGGAGCGATCAAGGAGGCGATCTTCACCGTCCGCGGGAGGGGGGCGTACGGGAAGCTGCGCTGGGAATCCGGGGTGCACCGGGTGCAGCGGGTCCCGGCCACGGAGGCGCAGGGTCGCGTCCACACGTCTGCCGCCTCGGTCGCCGTGCTCCCCGAAGCGGAGGAGGTCGACGTCCAGATCGACGAGGACGACCTGCGCATCGACGTCTTCCGCTCCTCGGGTCCCGGCGGGCAATCGGTGAACACGACCGACTCGGCCGTGCGCATCACGCATCTTCCCACCGGTCTGGTGGTGAGCTGCCAGGACGAGAAGTCGCAGCACAAGAACAAGTCCAAGGCGCTCAAGGTCCTGCGCAGCCGGCTGCTCGATCTCAAGATCGCCGAGCAGGAGGCCGCGCGCGCGCGCGAGCGCAAGACGCAGATCGGCACGGGCGACCGCTCGGCCAAGATCCGCACCTACAACTTCCCGCAGAGCCGGGTCACCGACCACCGCATCGGGCTCACCCTGTACCGTCTGCCCGACGTGATCGGGGGGGACCTGGACGAGATGATCACCGCCCTGCGAATGGCGGAGCAGGAGGAGCGGCTAGAGCGGCCGGCGAGTCCCGCGTCCGCGCGTCCGTAACCCCGGTGACCGAGCCGCTGCACGAGCGGCCGCCCGCCGGCGACCGGACGCTCGGCGGCGGCGAGCCCTGGACCGTGCTGCGCACCATCCTGTGGAGCGCGGACTATCTGACCGGGAAGGGGGTCGAGCACGGGCGGCTGGACGCGGAGCACCTGCTGGCCCACGCGCTCGGCACCTCCCGGCTCCAGCTCTATCTCCAGTTCGACCGGCCGCTCGATGCGGTGGAGCTCGCGGCCTATAAGCCGCTGCTGCTGCGCCGCGCCCGGCGCGAGCCGCTCCAGTACGTGACCGGCCGGGCCGCCTTCCGTGATCTCGAGCTCGAGGTTGATCCGCGCGTGCTGATCCCGCGTCCCGAGACGGAGGTGCTGGTGGATGCGGTGCTCGAGTGGGTGCGCGGTCGGGCGGGGCTCGAGGCGCTCGACCTGGGCACCGGCAGCGGCTGCATCGCGCTGGCGCTGCTGGTCGAGGGTCCCTTCGACCGGGCGGTCGCCACCGACTGGTCGGCGGAAGCGCTCGCGGTGGCTGCCGGCAACGCGGCCGCCGCTGGCGTCCTCGGCCGGCTCGAGCTGCGCCACGGCCCGCTCTGGGAGGCGCTCGCCCCCGGGGAGCGCTTCGACGTGCTCGTCTCCAACCCGCCGTACGTGGCCCAGGCCGAGGCGGCCACGCTCGAGCCTGAGGTGCGCGATTGGGAGCCCGCGGGGGCCCTTTTCGCCGGCCCGAGTGGGCTCGAGCTGCTGGAGGCGCTGGCCACCGGCGCGGGCGAGCGGCTGCGTCCCGGCGGGCTGCTCGCGCTCGAGGTCGGTCTGGGGCAGGCGGAGGCGGTCGCGGGGCTCGTCCGGGAGGCGGGCGGCTTCGCGCCGCCGGCCATCCGGCGCGACCTGGCTGGGCGGCCGCGCATCGTCACGGCCCGGAAGGGGTAGCCCCAGGCGTTCGCTCAGGGTCAGGAACTCAGGGAGAGAAGGCATGACGGCACACCTGGAGAGGGCCAGGGAGCTCGGCAACGCGATCGGGCGCACCGACGAGTATCAGGCGGTCAAGCGCGAGATCCAGTCGGCCGACGACGACCGCGACCTCGCCACGCTCCGGGCGGAGCTGGAGAAGCTCGAGGCCGGGATCGAGGCGAGCCTGCGCGCGGGCGGGGAGCCGGACGTGGAAACCGCCTCCGCGTACGAGAGCGCGGTCAGCCGGCTGCAGGCCAACCCGAGCTACCAGCGGCTGGTCGCGGGGCAGACGAACTTCGACAAGCTGATGGCGCGGGTGAACCAGGCGATCGCCCAGGGGATGGAGGAGGGCGGGCAGAGCCGGATCATCCTTGCCTGAGGGAGAGCGCGCCCGGCGCTCCGGGGGCGGCCTGGCTGCCCTGCGGGCGCCCGTCTACCGCATTCTCGACCCGCTCAAAGACTGGATGGTGCGGCGGCGGGTGCACCCGAACCTGCTCACCACGCTCGGCTTCGCGCTCACCGTGATCGCCGGGGTGTTCTACGCGGTGGACCATGTGCGCACCGCCGGTGCGCTAGTCCTGCTCGGGGGCGCCTTCGACGTTTTCGACGGCCGCGTCGCGCGCCTGAGCGGGCTCGTCTCCAAGTTCGGCTCGTTCTACGATTCCACCCTGGACCGGATCAGCGAGGTGGTGGTCTACCTGGGGCTGGACTGCACCGTCGGCTTCATGCAGCGCCCCGAGCGGATCGTGCTGCTCGGCGGGCGGCTCGCTGCTCTTCGGCTCGATGTGGGAGGGGAAGGTCATCAGCATCGTCATCATCGTCGTCGCGCTGCTCACCAACGTCACCGCGGTGCAGCGTATCGTTTGGGTGCAGCGCCGTGCCTCGGGGGTGCCGCTTGATGCGCCGCCGGAGCTCGCGGCGCGGCGCGGCCCCACGACGTCAACCCAGGAAGTGAGGATATCGTGAAGGAACGTCCAGAGATCGGTCCCGCCACCGGTAAGCTCGGGGTGCTGCTTCCCGGCTTCGGCGCAGTGGCGACCACCTTCGTCGCCGGGGTGGAGGCGGTGCGCAAGGGGATCGCCAAGCCGATCGGCTCGATCACGCAGATGCAGACCATCCGGCTCGGCAAGCGGACCGAGGAGCGCGCCCCGCTGATCAGGGACTTCATCGGGCTCGCCGGGCTGGACGACCTGGTGTTCGGCGCCTGGGACCCGATCCCCGACGACGGCTACGCGAGCGCGCTCAACGCGGGCGTGCTCGACAAGCACGAGCACCTGGAGCCGATCAAGGGATTCCTGCAGGGGATCAAGCCCATGCCGGCCGCGTTCGACACGCACTACGTGAAGAAGCTGGCCGGGCCGAACGTGAAGAAGGGCAAGAGCAAGCGCGAGCTGGCGGAGCAGCTGCGCGAGGATATCCGCGGCTTCAAGCAGTCGAGCGGCGCCGACCGGCTCGTCATGGTCTGGTGTGGCTCCACCGAGATCTTCATCCGTCCCGGGCGTGCGCACGAGAGGTTGGCGTCGTTTGAGAAGGCGATGGACGAGAACGACGAGTCGATCGCGCCCAGCATGCTGTACGCGTACGCCGCCCTCATGGAGGGAGTCGCGTACGCGAACGGCGCGCCCAACCTCTCGGTCGACTTCCCGGCGCTCGAGCAGCTCGCCGTCGAGCGTGGCGTACCGATCGGGGGCAAGGACTTCAAGACCGGCCAGACGCTCCTCAAGACCGTGCTCTCGCCCGCCTTCAAGGCGCGCATGCTGGGGGTGTCCGGATGGTACAGCACGAACATCCTGGGCAACCGCGACGGCGAGGTGCTGGACGATCCCGAGTCGTTCAAGACCAAGGAGGAGTCCAAGCTCGGCGTGCTCGAGCACATCCTCCAGCCCGAGATGTACCCCGACCTCTACAGCAAGCTGTACCACAAAGTGCGGATCAACTACTACCCGCCGCGCGGCGACTCCAAGGAAGGGTGGGACAACATCGACATCTTCGGATGGTGCGGCTATCCGATGCAGATCAAGGTCAACTTCCTCTGCCGCGATTCGATCCTGGCCGCGCCCATCGTGCTCGACCTGGTGCTCTTCTTCGACCTCGCGCAGCGCTCGGGGATGAAGGGGATCCAGGAGTGGCTCTCGTTCTACTTCAAGAGCCCGCAGACGGCGCCCGGTCTCTACCCGGAGCACGACCTCTTCATCCAGCACATGAAGCTCAAGAACACGCTGCGCTGGCTGGGCGGAGAGGATCAGATCACGCACCTCGGGCTGGACTACTACGAAGACCTCGCCGACTGAGGGCGCCGGACCGGAGCGGGGCCTCTTTCTGGTGCTGGAAGGGGTCGAGGGGGCGGGCAAGACGACCCAGACGGCCCGGCTCGCGGAGTGGCTGCGCGCGCGCGGTCACGCGGTGACTGCGACGCGCGAGCCGGGGGGCACGCGCGTCGGCGAGGCGGTGCGAGCGGTGCTGCTCGAGCGCGCGGATCTAGAGCTTCCGGCGGAGACCGAGCTGCTGCTCGTGCTGGCGGCCCGCGTGGCCTTCGTCCGCCAGGTGGTCGAGCCGGCGCTCACCCGCGGGGAGATCGTGGTGGCCGATCGGTTCTCGCTGTCGACGCTGGCGTACCAGGGGTACGGACGCGGGCTGGATCTGGTGACGGTGCGCCGGATGGACGCGTTCGCGCGTGCGGGGGTGGAGCCGGATCTGGTCCTGGTCCTGGATCTCCCGATCGAGGAGGGGGTGCGGCGCCAGCGCGCCGCCGGGAAGGGGAGCGACCGGATCGAGCGGGCGGGGGCCGCTTTCCACGAGCGGGTGGCGGCCGGCTATCGAGCGCTCGCGCGAGAAGGGGTGCTCGCGGGCGGGCTCATCGGGGTGGTTGACGCGCTGGGCACACCGGATGCAGTTCATGAGCGGGTGCGGGCCGCCCTTCGGGAGGCCTTCGGAACGTTCCCAGGGAACGCGGACTAGCATAGCGAACGGGGCGGGCGGTTCCGCCCCGTCATGGTCGGATGACGGCGCCGGTCAGGGCGCCGTGGGAGATGCCCGATGAGACTGAAGCGCTCCATTCTCGCCCCGGTCGGTGTGCTGGGGATCGCCATCGCGACGGGCGGCTGGTTCCTCCAGCAGAGAGTCGATCCGGAGCAGAACGTTTTCTTCCAGCAGCGCCTCTTCCAGGAGGTCGTCGACCGCATCTCCAACGACTACGTCGAGGAGGTCGAGAAAGGAAGCCTGTACCAGTCGGCGATCGAAGGGTTGATCCAGGAGCTGGGCGATCCGAACAGCTCGTTCCTGCTGAGGGCCGAGTACGAGAACCTGCGCATCCGCACACAGGGCGCTTACGGCGGGGTGGGGCTCGAGATCACGGAGCGCGACGACTACGTGACCGTGGTGGCGCCCATAACGGGTGGGCCCGGGGCGCGCGCCGGGATCCGGCCGGGGGACCAGTTCGTCGAGATCGCGGGACAGCCGGCGGAGGGCTGGGACTCGGACCAGGCGGTGGAGCTGCTGCGGGGCCGGCCTGACACGCAGGTCGACGTCAAGGTGCGCCGCGTCGGCGTGGACCAACCAATCTCCTTCACGCTCACCCGCGAGGAGATCCACCTCAAGTCGGTGCCCTTCGCGCTCGAGCTGCGCGACGGGATCGCCTATGTCCCGCTACGCGTAGTGAGCGAGACCTCGTCCGACGAGCTGCGCGGCGCTCTCGACTCGCTCCGGAGCGCCGGCGCGCTGCGCGGGGTCGTGCTGGACCTGCGCGGCAATCCTGGCGGGCTCCTGGAGCAGGGGATCGCCGTCTCTGACATGTTCCTCGCGGACGGCGCCACCATCGTCGAGACGCGGGGGCGCGGGACCCGCCAGAGCAAAACCTTCGGTGCCTCCCGCGACGACCACTATCAGGGCGTGCCGCTGGCGGTGCTGGTCGACGAGACCAGTGCGAGCGCCTCCGAGATCATCGCCGGCGCGCTCCAGGATCACGACCGCGCGGCGGTCGTGGGGATGCCCAGCTTCGGGAAGGGCTCGGTGCAGACGCTCTTCCGGATGAGCGGTGGCAACGTCCTCCGCCTCACCACGGCGCGCTGGTATACGCCGATGGGGCGCTCGATCGACAAGCCGCACGACGAGGACGAGGAGGCGCTGCGCGAGAGCGCCGCGCGCACGCTGGAGGGAGGGCTGACCTGGGTGCCCGATCTCGCGGACCGGCCGGTGGTACGCTCGCGCGGCGGCCGCACACTCCGCGGCGGGGGCGGGATCGTCCCCGACCTGGTCGTGATGCCGGACACGCTGACCGAGCCGGAGAAGGAGGCGGTGCTCGCCCTCTACGCGCAGGCGGGCGTCTTCCAGGCAAGGCTGTTCGATTTCGCTGTACGCTACGTCCAAGAGCAGCCCTCGCTGACCCCGGACTTCGTCGTCACGGATCAGGACTTGGACCGCCTCTACGCGATGTCGGGGGAGGAATTCCAGGAACGAGTGCGGCCGGACACCTACCGGGTGGCGTCACGGTATGTGCGCCACGAGATGGAGCGCGTGATCGCGCTGCAGAAGTGGGGCGAGGCGGCCGAGTTCCAGCGCCGTGTCCCCTACGACCGGCAGCTCGCGGCTGCGCTCGACCTGCTCGACCGTGCCAATTCTCCCGAGGCGCTGCTCCGGTTGGTCGGCGAGGTCCGTGAGGAGGCGCCAATCCCACCCGAGCGCGGGGTCCAGCGGATTGACAGTCGCTGACCGGGCGCCACGGCCGAAGGCCGGGGAGCGGCTCGAAGCCGCGGGGGTGACGGCGCTCGCCGTCACCCCCGCTCCAGTTCCGGGGTCCGCAGCGGCGTCGGTGCCGACTCGCGCATGGCCGCGCCCGCGCGGGGGCACGACCGTTCCGTGGGTGGGCAACGCGGGTGGCCGCGCGGATTCGCGCGCGCCTGCCCCGCCCATGAGCGCCCGCGTCCTGGTGATGCGCGGCGATCGCGTCGAGTCCGCGCACGTTGTCCACGT
>CAUZJY010000096.1:0-7932 GCA_963580305.1 Gemmatimonadales bacterium UBA6960 | reverse complement strand
GCGGAAGGAGCAGGATGAGGCCGGGGACGAAGGGCTCGAAGGCGGCCCCGGCCGCCTGGGCGCCTTCCTCCCCGCCCCCCTGGAGCAGCATCATCGAGCCGAGCACGCTCATCGCCCTACCACTTCAGGAGGTTGAAGTTTTCCACGTCGACGGATTCGTAGTGGCGAAAGATCGAGATGATGATCGCGAGGCCGACGGCCGCCTCGGCCGCCGCGACCGTCATGACGAAGAAGACGAAGAGCTGCCCGTCGATCCCGACCACGCGGGAGAGCGCGACGAAGCTCACGTTCACGGCGTTCAGCATCAGCTCGATGCACAGGAACATGATGATCGCGTTCCGGCGCACCAGCACGCCGAAGACGCCAATCACGAACAGGAAGGCGGAGAGCAGCAGGGCCTCGGTGATCACTGCGTCACACCCGCCTCTTGGCCAGCACCAGAGCGCCCACGATCGCGACCAGCAGCAGGATCCCCGTGATCTCGAACGGGACGACCCACTGCGTGTAGAGCGGCCGCGCGATCGCACCGATCGCGCCGTACTCCGCCACCGCCGCGTCCACCGCATCGCCCCCGGATCCCGCCACGCTCTCCCCCCAGAACTGCCGCGCCAGGAGCCCGAACAGCGCGCCGCTCACCGCCACCGGGATGATCAGCCAGAGCGTGTAGCGCAGGTCCGGGTGGTAGTCATGGCCCAGGTTCAGGAGCATGATCACGAACAGGAAGAGCACCATGATCGCGCCCGCGTAGACGATCACCTGCACGGCCGCGATGAAGTGCGCCTCGAGCAGCACGTAGATCACCGCCACCGAGCCGAGGCAGAGCACCATCGAGAGGAGGCTGGCGATCGGATTTCGTCCGGCGACCACGCCCATCGCCCCGGCGAGCGCGAGCGCCGCGAAGACGTAGAAGATGATGTCGGTCATGGATGGCCGCGTCGCGGCAGCACGGGTATCATTCCGACTTTCGGTCCGATGGATCCCACAGGAGCGTGGTTGAGTGCTCCTGCTCCATCAGCCGATCAAGGTCGTACACAAAGCGGTCGCGCGAGAACTCCGCATTCTCGAGGTGCACGCCCACATGGATCGCCTCCACCGGGCACACTTCCTGACACATTCCGCAGAAGATGCAGCGGAACTCGTCGATCTCGTACACGATCGGATAGCGGTTCCCCTGGTCGTCCTCCCCACCCACCAGGCGGATGCAGTTGGCCGGGCAGACGGTCGGACAGAGACCGCAGGCAACGCACTTGGGCCGGCCGTCGGCGTGCACCTCCATGCGGTGCGTGCCGCGCCAGCGGGGGCTCAGGTCGGGCTGCTCCTCCGGATACTGAAGCGTCACCTTCCGCGGGTTCACCAGGTGCCTGAAGGTGAGCCCCATCCCCTTGAGCGCGGCGCGCAGATAGGAGCTTCTCCCCGGCTCCGGCCGGGGCATGACTTTCACTGTCACTGCCATGCCATGATCTTCCGGGCGCGCGCGGCGCCCCTTCCCTGCTCCGTTCTCGTCATGGGGTAAGCCGTCCGGCGCTACTGCCCGCGAGGAGCCGTTTCTCCTCCCCCTCCGCCTCCCCGCGCTCCGCGGCCCCAGGCTCCACCTCCCCAGCCTTCGCCTGCGGGCCCAGGCCCGCCGGCATGCGCTTGGGAAGCCGCCGGCGCGCGGGATGCGACGCCCCGCCGATAATCCGGTCCCGGTCGAGCCAGAACACGAAGATGCCGGTGGCCACCAGGCTCACCGCAGTCAACAAGAGCCCGTAGAGGGGGCCGAACGGCACGCCCACCGTGTCGAGCACCAGAATGGCTCCCCCGATCGCCATCACGTACGCCAGCGCGGTAGGCAGCATGATCTTCCAGCCGAGCTGTATCACCTGATCGTAGCGGAAGCGCGGCAGCGTCCACCGGACCCAGATGAAGACTAGGACGAAGAAGCCGGTCTTGAGGGCGAACATCCCGAGCGTGAGCAGCGTCTTCCACCAGGCCAGGTCGGCGGCGATCGGCACGCCACCAGCGTCGAAGCCCCTGATCCACGCGCCATTCCGGTAGAAGGCGTCGTCCCCCCTCCAGAACGGGATGTCCCACCCGCCCAGGAATAGGGTCGCCATGAGCGCGGACTGCGTGATCAGGTGCGCGTACTCTGCGATGAAGAACATGCTGAACTTCATGGCCGAGTACTCGGTGTGATAGCTGGTGACCAGCTCGGATTTCGCCTCCGGCATGTCGAAGGGGAGCCGGTTGGTCACCGCGAACGCGCTGATCACGAACAGGATGAACGCGAGCGAGAGCGGGAACAGGAACCAGAACTGGAGGCGCTGCTGCTGGAACACGACCTCTGTCAGCGTGACGTTCCCCGCGAGCATCAGCACAGCGACCAGCGAGAGCCCGAGCGCGACCTCGTAGCTCACCATCTGCGCGGAGGCGCGCAGTCCCCCCAGGAACGCGTACTTGTTGTTGGACGCCCAGCCGCCCAGCACCAGCCCGTACACGCCGAGGGAGGAGAGCGCCAGGATGTAGAGGATCCCAATCGGCACGTCCGCCACGATCATCGGGATCGTCCCCCACGGGGTGGGCAGCGGCGCCGCGAAGGGAATCACCGCGAACAGCACCAGCGCCGGCATCACCGAGAGCATCGGCCCGAGCACGAAGAACGCCTTGGACGCCGTCCCGGGGAGCGTCTCGTCCTTGAGGATGTTCTTGATCCCGTCGGCGATCGGCTGGAGCAGCCCGAACGGGCCGACGCGGTTCGGTCCCATGCGGTCCTGGATCCACGCGCTCACGCGCCGCTCGGCGAAGGTCGTGTAGGCGACCGCGATCATCAGGACCGTGAAGACCGCCGTGACCTTGAGCGTGGACGAGATCAGGAAGACCCCGGGGGCGAGGTCGGTCACGCGCGCTCCCCCCGCGTGCTCGCACCGGCTGGCTCCAGCCGGTCGGGAGCGGGGCGGGCGCCCCTGGTACCGATCTGCTCGTAGGTGAGCCCCCCGAAGGCCGGGATGGCCTCGAACGCGGCCGCGGCAGACGTGGGCGGCCGGCTGCCGGTGCGCTCGGCGAGCAGCGCGCCCAGGACCAGCCAGGTCGGCCGGGCCACGCCGGGGGGCTCGAGCGCGGGCCAGAAGCGCTGCACCCGGTTCTCATGATTGGTGAAGCTCCCCTCCTGCTCGGCGAAGGTGGTGAGGGGAAGCACGAAGTGCGCGTGGGCTGCCGCCTCGGACGGGTGGGTGCCGAGATAGACGTAGAGCAGAGCGCCCTCGCCGAAGCTCGCCGGCTGGTCGGACAGATCGTCTCCCACCACGAACAGCACGCCGGTGTGCGCGGCGAAGGCCTCGAGCCCGCCATCCCCATCCTCCCCCCCGGTGCGCTCCATGTCGAGCAGCGCGGCGCCGTTCACGTTGGGCGCCAGGTCCCGGCGGCGGACCAGCTTCGGAAAGCCCTTGAGCGGGATCTCGTCCGCCGCTCGCTCCGATCGGTACACGATCTCGCCGCCTCCGAGGTGATCGACCAGAGCGCGCACCGTCCCCAGGCCTTCGTTGGAGAGTCTGGGACTCACCACCACCCGGACCGGACCCGCGTCCAGCCGCTGCAGCAGGTCCGCCAGTGCCTCGCGCCACCCCGTCGCGCGTGTGCCCTGCTCCTTACGGACCAGCGGCACCTCGATCCGGTCGCCCCGGTTAATCCACTCGTAGTTCAGGCGGCCGTAGTCGCACATCCAGTACGCGTTGACGTCCATGTTCACCCTGGGCTTCAGCCGCTGCACCAGGTCGTCGCGCGCGTGCAGCTCGATGTTGCACCCCTGGCTGCAGCTCGGACACACCGAGGGGGTGCGGTCCAGGTCCCAGGCGCGCTGCTTGAACAGGAAGTCCTTGGAGATCAGCGCACCCACCGGGCAGATGTCCACGATGTTGCCGTGGTAGTTCGTGCCCTCGAGCCCCTCCTCGAAGAAGGTGTCGATAATCGCCCGGTCCCCGCGCTCCACCACGGTCAGCCGCGGCTCCTGCTCGACCTCGTTCATGAAGCGCACGCAGCGCGTGCACATCACGCAGCGGTCGCCGTAGAACAGCACGTCGCCGCCGAAGTCGTCGCGCCCGAACACGCGCTTGGGCTCCTTGCCGCGGCCGTGGAAGCGCCCCTCGGCGTGTGCGTAGTCCTGGAGCTTGCACTCACCCGACTGGTCACAGATGGGACAGTCGAGCGGGTGGTTCTGCAGGTAGAACTCGAGCACGCCCCGGCGCATCGCGAGCGACTTGTCGCTCTGGGTGTGCACCACCTGCCCCTCGGCCACCTGGGTCACGCAGGCTGGGACGAGCTTGGGCGCCTTCTCGACCTCCACCAGGCAGAGCCGGCATATCGCCGGGGCGGAGAGCCCGGCATGGTAACAGTAGTGCGGCACACGCGTGCCCACCGTCTCCGCGGCGTGCAGGATCGTGGTACCCTTGGGCACCGTGATCGTCTGATCATCGATGGTCAGAGTCACGGTCTCCACGGGCTTGGTCGCTTCGTCCTTGCGATCGGGCATCAGGCGACTCCCACCCGCTCCCCCCGCCGGATCAGGGCGAGGTAATCGTTCCGGAACTTGTCGATCGACGAGTGGACCGGCGCCGCGACCGAGTCCGAGAGCACGCAGATCGTCGTGCCCACCATCTGGGTGGTGAGCTCCTTCAGGGTTTCCAGATCCTCCTCCGTGCCACGCCCGTCTTCGATGCGCTTCAGGATCTTGGTCACCCAGGCGGAGCCCTCGCGGCAGGGCGTGCACTGGCCACACGACTCGTGGGCGTAGAACGCAGCCATCCGGCGCACCTGCTTCACGATGTCGGTGGTCTCGTCCATCACGATCACCGACGCGTACCCGAGCATCGATCCACACGCCGAGACGCCCTCGTAATCGAGCGCGCAGGTCCGGCACTCTTCGGCACTCAGGATAGGCACCGAGCTCCCGCCCGGGATCACGGCCTTGAGCGCGTTGCCGTTCCGCATGCCGCCGCACACGTCATCGATCAGCTCCATGAGGGGGAAGCCCAGCGGCAGCTCGTAGTTGCCCGGCTTGTTCACGTGGCCGCTCACGCAGAAGAGCTTGGTGCCGGGCGACTTCTCGGTGCCCCACTGCCGGTACCACTCAGCGCCGTGCAGCACGATCTGCGCGGCCGCACAGAGCGTCTCGACGTTGTTCACCGTGGTAGGCATCCCGAAGACGCCCACCGCGGCGGGGAATGGAGGCTTCACGCGCGGCTCCCCGCGGCGTCCCTCGAGCGAGTTCATGAGCCCGGTCTCCTCGCCGCAGATGTAGGCACCCGCGCCCACGTGCACGGTGAGGTCGATCTTCTGCCCCGAGCCCATCACGTCGTCCCCGATGAGCCCATCCGCGTATGCGTCTTCCACGGCCCTGGCGAGGACCTGGGTGGCCTCGAAGAACTCGCCCCGGCAGTAGATGTACGCGTGGCGCGCCCGGCACGCGTAGGCGGCCACCAGACACCCCTCGATCAGCAGGTGCGGATCCCAGCGCAGGATCTCGCGATCCTTGAACGTACCCGGCTCCGACTCGTCCGCGTTGCAGCACAGGTAGTGCGGCTTCGCGTAGTCCTTGGGCATGAAGCTCCACTTCATGCCCGTGGGGAATCCGGCGCCGCCACGGCCGCGCAGCCCCGACGCCTTGACCACGTCCACCACCTGGTCGGGGCTCATCTCGAGCGCCTTCCTCAGCCCCTCGTAGCGTCCGTTCTGCTTCGCCGCCGCGAGCGCGCGCGCGTGTGGGTCGCCCAAGTGCTTCGAGATCAGGCGCACCTCGCGCTCGGAGACGTAGGGGTAGGCCATGCTACTTCCCCTCCGCGCGCAGCCGCTCGCAGAGCTCGGGCACGTCGGCGGGTGTCACGTTCTCGTAGTAGCGCGAATTGATCTGCACGCAGGTGGGAAACCCGCAGCCGGCCAGGCACTCCGCCTCGATCACGGTGAAGTCCCCGTCCTCGGAGGTCTCCCCGGCCTCGGTGTTGGCGTAGCGGAGGAAGGCCTCCATCACCTCGTCCGCCCCGCACAGGTTGCACGAGATGTTGGTGCAGACCTGGATCAGGAAGCGGCCCACTGGCCCCTTGTTGTACATCGTGTAGAAGGTGGCTACCCCGCGCACGTAGGCGGGGGGCAGCTCGAGCAGCTCGCCCACGCGGTCCATCGTCTCCGGGGAGACGTGCCCGCGCACCTCCTGTGCGAGCCCGAGCGCGGGGAGGAGCGCCGCGCGCTTGTCGGGATAGCGCGTCAGGATCTTCTCGAAGCGCTCCCGGTAGGGGCCCTCGAACAGGGGGGCATCCGGATGCTTCTCCGGGAGCATGTAGGGGTAGCTGGGCGCCCCGGCGGGATGGCCGCCGGCCAGCGGGCGGTCCCCTACGAAGTCGTCCCCCCGCACCTGCGCCTCGGTGAGATCGAACTCACCGGTGTTGCCGGCCCATCCGGGATTCCTGAAGGGCGCGTCGCGGCCCTGCGGGTTGGTCACCGGTCGATCTCACCCAGCACGATGTCGAGCGAGGCGTTGATCATGATCAGATCCGACACCAGGTGGCCTTCGGCGAGCTTGGGGATCACCGACAGGTTCACGAACGAGGGCGGGCGGATCCGCCAGCGCACCGGCTTCGTGCCGCCGTCGCTCACCACGTACATGCCCAGCTCGCCCTTGGAGCCCTCGACCGGGTAGTAGCAGTCCCCGGGCGTGACCTTCACCCCTTCCATGATCAGCTTGAAGTGGTGGATCATGGACTCCATGTCGTTCATGCAGTCCGTCTTGGTGGGAAGCGTCACGTGCGGGTCGGCGACGTCCATGGGGCCGCCCGGCAGCCGCTCGATCGCCTGGTGCAGGATACGCACGCTCTGCCGCATCTCCTCCATGCGCACCAGGTAGCGGTCGTAGCAGTCGCCGTGCTCCCCGATCGGTACCTCGAAGTCATAGCTGTCGTAGTCGTAGTACGGGTTGTCCTTGCGCACGTCGTAGGGCACACCGCTCGCGCGCAGGTTGGGCCCCGTGAACCCGTAGTTGATCGCGTCCTCGCCGCTGATCACGCCCACGTTCTGCGTGCGGCCCAGGTGGATCCCGTTGGTGGTGAGCAGCGCGTCGACCTCGTCGATGGTGCGCGGAAACTCGCGCAGGAACGCCTTCAGCTCGTCGATCCAGCCGTCCGGAATGTCCGCCAGCATCCCACCCACGCGCGTAGCCGAGGTAGTGATGCGCGCGCCGCAGTACTTCTCGTGGAGCGTGTAGATCTTCTCGCGATCCTGGAACGCATACAGGAACGGGGTGACGGCGCCCACGTCGATCGCGTAGGTGCCCAGCCAGAGCAGGTGGCTGAAGATCCGCTCCAGCTCCATCAGGATGACGCGGAATACCTTGCACCGCTCGGTGACCTTGATCCCGGCGAGCTTCTCCACCGACATCACGTATGCACAGTTATAGATGAGCGGGGAGTGGTAGTCCATCCGGTCGGTGAGCGGCACCACCTGATTCCAGGTACGGTACTCGCCCAGCTTCTCGAAGGAGGAGTGCAGGTATCCGATGTGCGGGATCACGCGGAGCACGGTCTCTCCGTCCAGCTCGCAGACCAGTCGCAGCACGCCATGCGTGGCGGGATGCTGCGGGCCCAGGTTGAGCAGCATGTGCTCCGAGCCCACCTGGGGCTCGGGCAGGTCGACCGGGAAGAGGGGCGCGTGCACAGGCTCGCCCGTGATTCCCATCTCGGGGCTCCTGGACACCGCGTACTCGACTGTCCTGTGCGCCATCTCGGATCTCCCTCAGCCTGCCCGCTCGGGCAACTCCGGGTGCTCGGGCGTGCCCGCGATGGTCTACGGCTCGCGCCCGACCTCGAGCTCGGATGGGATGTAGTGATCGTACACGTCCTGGCTGAGTGCCCGCCGCGTCTGCTCGGCGCGCGAGAAGCGGCCGCGCAGCGGAAAATCTTTCCTCAACGGGTG
>CAUZJY010000095.1:0-8092 GCA_963580305.1 Gemmatimonadales bacterium UBA6960 | reverse complement strand
TGCCCCGATTCCGTGGACGGGTCCGAAGGCCTCGGCAACGTGATCGACTCCCGGGCGAACCAGGCCGCGGCTTTTCCCAGAATCTCGCGCTCCAGCTCCAGCTGCTTGACCTTCCGACGCAGCTGCCGGAGTTCAGTCAGCTCCTCGCTCGTTAGCCCATCCGCGTGCAATCCCTCGTCCTGGGCCAGCTGCTCGACCCATTTCCGGATCGTGTTCGCTGTGGGCTCGAACTCGCGCGCCAGCTCTTCCGGCGTGCGCCCCGCCCGGACCAGCTCGACCATCTGCCGCCGGAACTCCGGCGCGTACCGTATACGACCCTTCCTCTTCGACATGCGTGGACACCTCCGTTCCCGCAGTTTGGATGTGTCCACAAAACCGGGTCAACTTCACCGAAGGTGTTTCCCCTTCGCCGCAGGTAAGCATGAAGAAAGGCCCCCTCGGCAGTCCGCCGAAGGGGCCCCTAAGTCCACATCCCGCGTGTTACCTCACATCGTCATGCCCCCGCCAGGACTCGAACCTGGGACCTCGTCATTAAAAGTGACTTGCTCTACCAGTTGAGCTACGGGGGCGAAGCTTCTGCGATGGTGCGGGCTGGGACCCAGCCGTCGCATTGCCTCGCGGTGATCCTCGGTCGCGTATCCGCGGTTGTGATCCCAGCCGTACCCCGGGTACCGGGGGTGCAGCCGGTCCATCAGCCGGTCCCGGCAGACCTTCGCCACCACGCTCGCGCATGCCACGCAGTGGATGCGGTAGTCGGCCTTCACCACCGCTCGGTGATCCCAGCCGAGGCCGGGCACCGGGCGCCCGTCGATCACCACGTGCCCCGGCTGGACCGGTAGCGCGTCGAGAGCTCGCCAGAGCGCGACCCGCGTCGCTCCGACGAGACCCAGCCGGTCGATCGTCGTGGCCGAGGCGGCCCCCACGCCGACCGCCACGGCGGCGGCGCGGATCGCCGTCTCCGCCTTGAGCCTGGTCTCGGCCGTGAGCATCTTCGAGTCGCTCACGCACTTCACGCGCACCCCCGCCGGAAGCACGACCGCGGCCGCCAACACGGGCCCGGCCAGCGGGCCGCGCCCCACCTCGTCCACCCCGGCCACCCACTCGATCCCCTGCTCCCAGAAGTCGCGCTCGTAGCGGAGCGGATCCTTGAGGCGGAGGCGGCGCGGGCGTGGGGTCATGATCGTGGGAAGATAGGGACGAGCGCCCCAGCGGCGAAGCCGGACCGATCCCTCCGTCACGAAGCGACCTGGCGGGGTACCTGCCCAGCGCCGCCTTCCATGTCTCAACTCGTTGCCGGGCAGGCCATTAGGCCGGGGCTGTCAGGCTGGTACGGACCCTGCATAGCGGGAACGGAGCGACTTGTCCGCGCCTCCGCGAAAAACGAGATTCTCCCCGGACGCCGTCTGACGCCGGGTCGTACCGGGATCCCCCGGGGACGGCATGCGCCACGACTGATACGGAGCTGGTTCGAAACGCTGATCGACGTGCGTCGGCACGAAGTGCGCGCGCTCGTGCTGATGATGCTCTACGGCTTCCTGGCGATGACCTCGTACTACGTGGTCAAGCCGGTCCGGAACGCCGTCTTCGTCGACCGGGTGGGCGCCGACAACCTGCCCTACGTCTACATCCTCACCGCTATCGTGGTCTCCGCCATCATGGTGGTCTACTCGCGGTGGGTGCACCGACTCGGCCACAAGACGCTGCTGCTCGGGACCTTGGCCATCCTAATGCTCACCATCCTGGTGAGCACCCGAGCAAGGGACATGCCTACGGCAGCGGCTGGACCAGCTCTCGGAGGGTCACGCCTCCGGAGGGAGCGCGGCGGGATCGGGAGTGTGCCCGCGCAGCACCAAGAGGCGGCCGGTCAGGCCACCGGCGACGGACGCGACCAGCTGAACCAGGATGGCCCCGAGCACGACCACCGCCTCGCCGACGGGCATGCCGACGGATATAGGGGGCCCGGGACGAGGAGCAGTCCCAGGAACCAGACCAGAACCGAGAGGACGGTGATCGCGACCACGTGCAGCACGGGTGCATCGGACCAGCGCAGGCCGACGAAGAAGCCGCCGGCGAAGAAGCCGAGCAGGAGCGCGACAACCGATCCGATGGTCTCTCCAGCCCCGACGGCGGGGAGGAGACCGGTCCCGACCAGCGCGAGGAAGACGACGGCCGAGACCGCGACCGCCACCAGCCAGCCGACCGCCACCCATCCCGGGTGCAGATTGGAGATGTGCTCGGAGTGCATCGTCAGTCGAGATTCAAATCGATCTGGTGCGTCGCCATCAGCCGCCGATGGTGGGCCGTCGGACCGAGCACGCGCAGCGCGTCCATGTGATCGAGCGTGCCGTATCCGACGTTGTGCTCCCAACCGTACCCGGGATGGCGAAGCGCGAGCCGCAACATGAGCCGGTCACGGACGACCTTCGCAACCACCGAGGCGCACGCGATCGAGTGGATGCGCCGGTCGCCGTCCACGATGGCGTCGTGGGTACACCCGAGGGTGCGCACGGGGAGTCCGTCGACCACGACGTATTCGGGAGCACGTGGCAGTCGCGCGAGCGCGCGGCGCATGGCGAGCGCGGTCGCCTCGAGCACGTTGAGCCGGTCAATCTCGCGCACCGACGCGGCTCCGACCGCCACCGCGTCCGCCCGCGCGAGCACGTCCGCGTAGATGCGCCCGCGCGCGGCGGGACCAAGCCGCTTCGAATCGGTGGCGCCGGAGACCGCAACGCCCGGCCTGAGAATCACGGCGGCGGCGACCACCGGACCGGCGAGCGGTCCCCGCCCCGCCTCGTCCACCCCCGCCACGCCGAAAACGCCGCGGCTCCAGAACCCCCGCTCGTAGGCGAGGACATCCTGGAGCCGGAGATCCACCGATGAATCCGGCTGCGAATCCTGGCGGGCGCCGGACACGCGAATGGCTCGCGGCAGCGCCGGTCAGCTCGTGCGCTTCTCCGAGATACGCGCCGCCTTGCCCTTCAGGTTCCGGAGATAGTACAGCTTCGCGCGGCGCACGCGTCCGCGCCGCACCACCTCCACGCCCTTAACGGTCGGAGCCTCCACGGGGAAGACCCGCTCCACGCCGATCCCGCTCGAGACCTTGCGCACGGTGAAGGTGGCGCCGTTGCCGCTCCCCTTGCGCGCGATGCACACGCCCTCGAAGATCTGGATCCGCTCCTTGTCGCCCTCACGGACCCGGTAGAGGACCCGCACGGTGTCGCCGGGGGCGAAGTCGGGAAGGTCGTCCCGGAGCTGCTCCGTCTCGACCTGCTGAAGCACGTCTGCCATGGTGGCCTCCTCGAGATCGACCGGCCACAGAAGACCGATCCAGTCCGCAAAGCTAAAGGGGCGACGCGTTCATGAGAAGTGATTAATCCCCACGCCACAGCTCGGGTCGCCGCTCGCGGCTGATCCGCTCGGCCTCGGCCCGCCGCCATGCGGCGATCCGGGCGTGGTCGCCGGACTTGAGCACGTCGGGGATCCCGTGCCCGCGGTACTCGGGCGGCCGCGTGTACGAGGGAGACGAGAGGAGCTCCTCCTCGTAGAAGGAGTCGGACGCCGCTGAATCGTGATCCCCGAGCGCGCCGGGAAGCAAACGCACGACCGCATCCAGGATGGAGAGCGCGGCGATCTCGCCACCGGAGAGCACGAAGTCCCCCAGCGAGATCTCCTCGGTGGCCAGGAAGTCGGCCACCCGCTGGTCCACGTCCTTGTAATGTCCACAGAGCAGCGTGAGATCCTCGGCCATGCTGTAGCGCACCGCATCCTGGTGGCGGAACACCCGTCCGCGCGGCGACAACAGCACGACCGGGCCCTTGGGAGCGAGCGCGTCGACCGCCTCGAAGAACGGCTCGGGCTTGAGCACCATGCCGGATCCTCCGCCGTACGGCACGTCATCGACGGTCCGGTGCTTGTCGTGCGTGTGGTCCCGCAGATCCACCACGCGGTACTCGACCACCCCGGCTTCGCGCGCCCGCTTCGGGATGGAGAGAGCGAGCGGTCCATCGAAGAAGCTCGGGAAGATCGTGACGATGTTGATGCGCAGCACTTGGCCCCTCCTACTCGAGTAGCCCCTCGGGCGGGTCGATCACGATGCGTCGGCCTGCCACGTCCACCTCGCGCACGATGGCCCCGATGAAGGGCACGAGTACGGTCCCGCCGGCGGTCCGAACCTCCAGCAGATCCGTGGGGCCCACCTCGTAGACCTCGATCACCTCGCCGACCCGCGCACCGGCCGTGGTGTGCACCTCCAGCCCCGGGAGCTGGTGGAGGAACACCTCTCCCTCGGCCAGCGGGGGGAGCCGATCGCGCTCGATCAGGAGATCCCGACCCCGCAGCAGCTCGGCCGCGCTCCGGTCCTCGACGCCGCCGAAGGTAACCAGCACCGCGCGTTGGAAGGGACGCACGCCGGTGACCCGCAGCGGCGGCAGATCCGGATCGGGGGCGACCCCGGCCGCGTCCCCCGCTCGCAGAACTACCCCGGGGGCGAAGACGTCCCCGGGGTGGTCGGTGAGCGGCTGCACCCGCAGTTCGCCCGTGATCCCGTGCGGCTTGGTGACGTGCCCGACCACCAGGTGGTCTGGCAGGTGATCCGGCATGCGCCCCGGTGCCGTGCGCGGGTCACCGGCGCGTGCGCGCCGTCACTCCCCGTCCCCGGCGCCCTCGGCCCCTGACGGCTTGGTCTTGCCGCCGCGTTGCGACTTGGCCGCCGCCTGCCGGACCACGGAGCGCTCCGCGTTCGCCTCGGGCGCGTCGGCTTCCGCCTCCTCGAACACCCGTGCCTCGCCCTCGGCGATCACCTCGCCTGCCGATGCGTCGCTCGTCGAGGATGCAGCGGGCTCACCGTGACCGGTGTCCCGCGGCTCGACCTGCGTCTCGACCTCCCGCGCCTTGCGCTCGGCGCCTCGGCGCGCGGCGAGCGCATCGCTCTCCCGCTTACGCTGGGCCTCGAGATCGGGCTCGCCGAGCGCGAGCGAGGAACCGCCGCCCTGCCGCGCCCGCCGCACCAGCGACTGGACGGTATCGCTCGGCTCGGCCCCCCGCTGGATCCAGTAATCGACGCGCGCCAGGTCGAGCACGAGGCGCGCCGGCGTCGACTTGGGCCGGTAGTAGCCCAGGTTCTCCACGATCCGCCCGTCGCGGGGCGCCCGGCCATCGGCCACCACGACCCGATAGTGGGGCTGCTTCTTCCGGCCCATGCGCCGGAGTCGGATCCGAACGGACATCGTCTTCTCTCTGCGCTGTAGGTGGTCAGAAGGGCAGCCCGGGCATCCGCCCGGCCGTCATGCCTTTCATCTGCTTCATGAGCTTCTGCATCTCCTTGAACTGCTTGAGGAGCCGGTTCACCTCGGCCACCGGCCGACCGCTTCCCTTCGCGATCCGCACGCGGCGCGAGCCGTTGATGATCTTCGGATCGTGCCGCTCGGCGGACGTCATCGACAGGATGATCGCCTCGATGTGCTTCATCCGCTTCAGGTCCATCTGTCCGGCCGGCAGCGGCATTCGCGAGACACCCGGAATCAGCTTCAGGAGCTGCTCGAGCGGACCCATCTTCTGCACCTGCCGCATCGCGCTCAGGAAGTCCGCGAGCGTGAAGCGCCCCTTGCCGAGGACCTTCTCCTGGAGCTTGGCCGACTGCTCCGTGTCCATCACCCGCTCGGCCCGCTCCACCAGCCCGACCATGTCCCCCATCTGGAGGATGCGTCCCGCGAGCCTCTGCGGGTCCGCCGCGTCCAGATCGTCCAGCCCCTCACCGACCCCGACGAACTTGATCGGTTTGCCCGTCACCCCGCGAATCGAGAGCGCCGCTCCGCCGCGCGCGTCGCCGTCCATCTTGGTCAGGACCACGCCGGTGACGTCGAGCGCCCGGTCGAAACCCTCGGCGATCCGCACCGCCTCCTGCCCAGTCATGGCATCGGCGACGAACAGGATCTCCTGCGGCGCGAGCTCGCGCTTGAGGCGGCCGAGCTCACCCATCAGCGGCTCGTCGATCTGGAGCCGTCCCGCCGTATCCACCACCAGCACCGCCCGCCGCCTCCGGCGTGCCTCCTCGACGGCGGCGCGCGCGGTCGCGACCGGATCGCCCCCGAACTGCCCGGCGTGCACCGGCACGCCGATGCGCTTGCCCAGCGTGTCCAGCTGCTCGATGGCCGCGGGACGCTGCAGGTCGCACGCGGCGAGCATCACCTGGCGACCTTCGCGCTCAAGCCGCTTGGCAAGCTTGGCCGCAGTGGTCGTCTTCCCCGACCCCTGGAGCCCAACCATCATGATCACGCTCGGCGGGCTCGCGCTCCAGAAGAGCCCCGAAGGCTCCGATCCGAGTAGCGCCGCGAGCTCGTCGTACACGATCTTGACAACCTGCTGGCCCGGGGTGATCGACTTGATCACCTCGTCGCCGAGCGCACGCGCCTGCACCCGCTCGAGGAAGTCCTTTGCGACCTTGTAGTGGACGTCCGCCTCGAGCAGGACCCGGCGGACCTCGCGGAGCCCTTCACGAATCATGGGATCCGTCAGGACGCCGCGCTGGCGGAGCGCCCCCAGGACGCTGTCCAGCTTCTCGCTCAACTCCTCGAACATGGGGCGCCCGGCTTCAGCAGGTCATGACTCGCTACCGGAGCGCACCCCGGAACCGACGGAGCTTAGTAAGATAGACCGGCGCTTGCGTATCCTCAAGCCGGCACGGCTCCCGCCCCTTGACGGGCTGGGTCCGTCCGAATGGAGATCGCGAGGTCATGAAGTCCAAGCGTCGGCAGCACTGGAGCACCGCCCGCCCGGGGTGGATGAGACGGCCGGACCGCCCCTGTCCGGAGCGCGCGATCCGCCTGCTACGTCTCGGCGCAGCCTTGGGCTCGCGCACGGGTGCCACGCTGCGGTAACTACAGCCGGATGATCTGACTCCGGCGTGTCCCCACCGAAACCATCGCGATCGGCGCCCCCGTGAGCTCCTCGATCCGGTTGAGGTACGCGCGCGCGTTCTTCGGCAGGTCCGACAAACGCGTCGCCGTGCTCGTGTCGGTCTCCCAGCCGGGGAGAGTCTCATAGCGGGGGACGACCGACTCCAGCGACCAGGTGTCGGCCGGAAAGTCGCGCGTGCTTCCGCCGCTCTCGGTCGTGTACTCGGTCGCGATCGTCAGCTCGGGGAGCGTATCGAGCACGTCCAGCTTGGTCACCGCGAGACCGGTGAGCCCGTTCACGCGGGCGGAGTAGCGCGCGAGCACCGCGTCGAACCACCCGCAGCGACGCGGCCGACCGGTGGTCGCGCCGTACTCGCCCCCGAGCTCTCGCACGTGCTGGTCCATCTCCGGGTCGAAGCCGGTCGGGAGTGGGCCGTAGCCCACCCTGGTGGTATACGCCTTCACCACCCCGACGACCGTGTCGATCGCGGTCGGACCGATCCCCACCCCGGTCGCCGCACCGCCCGCCGTGGTGTTGGACGAGGTCACGAAGGGGTACGTCCCGTGATCGAGGTCGAGCGCCGTGCCCTGCGCCCCCTCCAGCAGGACGCGCCTGCCGCCCGCGAGCGCCTCCGTGATCTCCCGGCCGGTGTCGGTCGCCATCGCACGGAGCCGCCCCCCCAGCTCCAGGCTCGTCCGCACCTCCTCCTCGAGGTGGTCGCCGCTCCCGCCCAGCCGCTGGAGCGCGCGCTCGAGACCCTCGCGCACGCGCTGCTCGACCCGCACACCCCCGCACAGGTCGGCCACCCGCACCCCGCGCCGCCCCGCCTTCTCTTCGTACGCCGGCCCGATCCCGCGGCCGGTGGTCCCGATCTTCTGCGCGGCGCGATCCTCGGAGGCGCGGTCGAGCGCCGCGTGGTAGGGGAGGAGCAGATGGGCGCGCTCGCTCACGCCCACGCGCCCGTGCACGTCGATGCCGCGTTCGACCAGGGCGTCGTGCTCCTGGAAGAACTGGAGCACGTCAAGCACAACCCCGTTTCCCAGCAGGCAGCGCTTGCCGGGGTGCAGGATCCCAGACGGGATCTGGTGGAGGATGAACGTGTTCTCCCCCACCTGCACGGTGTGGCCGGCGTTCGCGCCGCCCTGGTAGCGCGCCACCACGTCGACGTCCTCGGCCAGCACGTCGACGATCTTGCCCT
>CAUZJY010000094.1:0-8105 GCA_963580305.1 Gemmatimonadales bacterium UBA6960 | reverse complement strand
AGATAGCCGTAGGCGTGGTCACCCTTGATCTCGACGCTGACACCCTTGATCCCCGCCTCCTCGCCGGCCTGGAGATCGAGGATGCTCACGTGGTAGCCGCGGCGCTCCGCCCAGCGCGTGTACATGCGGAGGAGCATCTCAGCCCAGTCCTGGGACTCGGTACCGCCCGCGCCCGGCTGGATCGTGACGATCGCGTCCTTTGAGTCCTCCTCCCCCTGCATCATCGTGCGCAGCTCGAGCTGCTCCAGGCCCCGCTCGAGGCGCTCGACCTCGCGCCCCCACTCCTCCTCCAGCCCCGGGTCAGACTCCTCCTCAAGCAGGTGGGCCAGCTCGTCCAGCTCCTCCGCCTTGCGCGTGAGCTCGGTCCAGGGCTCGATCCAGTCCTTCAGCCGGTTCACTTCCTGGATGGTCTCGCGGGCCTTCTCGGGGCGGTCCCAGAATCCCTGGGTGGCCATCCGCTCCTCGAGGGCGGTCAGCTGCGTACGGCGCTTATCGATGTCAAAGGTACCCCCGGAGTTCGTCCAGCCGGTCCACGAGCCCGGAGAGCCAGTCCCGCTGATCGCTCGTCATCGTTCTCCTCCAAGCAAAAAAAGGCTGTCCCCCCGGACGGCCTCGACGTCCTCACCACGCCCGCCAGAAAATATGCCGTACCCGCGGAGGGCCATCAACGGCGGTCCGGCCGGCGGCGGTGGCCGGGGCTCCGTGCGCGGATGCGTCCTACCCTGGATGCGGGCCCCACGCACCCCTCTGCTTTCAAAAAACCCGCTGTCCCCGGGCCAGGATCTCGTTCAGGGCGTCGTTGAAGTACTGCGTGCTCTCGGCCAGCTCCTTGCCAACCTGGTCCACGTACTCCCCCCAGGACTTCTGGATCCCGTCCTCGAAGTCCGCCTTGAGCGTGCCCGCCTCGAGAGCACGCTGATGACGTTCCGGGTTGTACGTGATGATGTCCGAGACGAGCACCCGGGCGAGGCGCGACGCCTTCTCGTGCGGGTCCCGCTTCCCGAAGGTGAACCCCTTGGGGGGTGCGGCCGGAGCCGCCGAGGGGGGAGCCGGCAGTGGAGGCGTGGGCTCGGGAGGCGGAGGAGCCCAGCCGGCCGGCTCGGCGATCGAGGGAGCCGAGGGCTCATCCTGCGTCTGGCGGAGCTCCTCTTCCACCGTATCGAGAGGTCTCACGTCGAGGTTCGACGGGTCGATCTCGGGCTCCGTCTCGAAGACCCATTCGTCCGGGCTCGCGGGCGCTACCCCGGGGCTGTCCGACTGCTCCGCCGGCGCGCCCAGGTCTTCCGCGGCGAACTCCGGCCGGGCGGACTCCTGCTCGGGTGGGGCGGTCTCCGCGAGGGAGGGGGTGGGCGGGGCGGGAGTCGCGAGGTCGGCCTCGGCAAAGTCCGGCTTGGCGACTCCGGCACCTGCGGGCTCGGGGGTGGGAGCGGCGGTGGCGCTCATCCCGGAGCCGGCCGCGTCGGCCGCCCCGCCCCCCTCCACGAGGAAGATGCCCTCGCAAGCGCTGCAGCGGGCGTACACCCCCTGGTCCGGGACCTTGCGAGGGTCCACCGGGAAGGATGTTGAGCACGACGAGCACTGGACGGTTCGGATCATGGATCGCCGAGCAATTGGGTGAACAGAAGCTACGCGCGCGCCGGTCCCACGGATGCCGCGGCGGCCGTGACCGGTTTCGGCGCAGGTTGCCCTTCCTCTGGCGCCGACGCCGCGTGCCGGCGGTCGACCACGTACACGGATCCCGGGAGCGACTTCGCGTACGATTTCATCTCTGTCGAAAGCTCGCTGATCTGGGCGGTGTGCGAGAACGCCAGGAACTGATTGGTCACGACCCCGATCGTGAGCGTCATCAGCGGGATTCGGTGAACGCTGCCCCGGCGATCCTTGCCGAGGGAGTAGCCGGCCTTCCGGTCCTCCTCCGTATACTGGTAGGGGATCAGCTCGTCGAACAGCTGGATGACCTCGTCGCAGGTGTGCTCGAGATGCTCGATCGACACGTTGAAGATGAAGTCGTCGCCCCCGATGTGTCCCACGAACCCGCCGGGCGCGAGGCCACGGACCAAGTCCCGCAGCATACGTGACAAGAGCAGGATGACGCGATCGCCGCTGTTGTACCCATAGCGGTCGTTGAACTCCTTGAAGTGGTCGAGGTAGGCGTAGCAGACCCCGAACCTTTCGTCCCGGGCCATCCGCTCCATCAGGTCGCGTTCGATCTGGACCGTGCCAGGGAGACGGGTGGTCGGGTGCACGCTCACGTCGCGCTCCGCGCGGCGCAGCATGAGCTCCAGCCGCAGGCGCATCTCGCGCTCGGGGATCACCTCGTCGGCGCCCGCCTCGAGCGCGTCGGGCCCGAGCTCCTTCCCCTCCCCGGCGACCTGGACCACTACGGGAACGATGGCTGTGAAGGCGTCGCTCTTCACGGTGCGGCAGAAGTCGAGCACGGGCTGGGGCTCGCTGCGCGCGTCCAGGACGAGGCAGGCCGGGAAGGTCCGGTTCAGCGTGGCGCTGACCTCTTCGCCGGATGCCGCCTCGTCGACCGGGAGGCCTCGATCCCGCGCGAATCCGGTGACCGCGGATGACGGGCCTGGACGCCCAGGACCGTAGTAGACGATGGAGCGCTGCAACGCCATGCCTCCTTATGGTGGAGGGATGGACGGGGACCGGAAATCGTAATTCCGCCGGCCGGATGTCGTCAAACGACTCCAGTGGTCAGAGAGCCATATGAGGAAGCACCTCCTCGAGCAGGAAGTCGATCTTCCGCTCCTCCTTGTCTATCCGGGCGACCTGGACCCGGACCTGATCCCCGAGCCGGAAGCGCCGGCCGCGCCGGTCCCCCACCAGCGAATACTCCTCCTCCCGGAACTCGTAATAGTCGTCCCGGAGCGCGTTCACGTGGACCAGCCCCTCCACGAAATAGCAGTCTAGGAGGACGAAGAAGCCGAACGCCACCACCCCGGAGATCGTTCCGCTGAACTGGTCCCCCAGGTGACGCTCCATGAACTCGACCTTCTTGAGCTCGATCGAGTCCCGCTCGGCTTTTGCGGCCAACCGCTCGCGGGCGCTCGCGTGCTCGGCCACGGCCGCGAGCTCCTCCCCGCCCCAGGATTCGGGCACCGGCCGTCCTTCCGCAAGCGCCCGCACCACGACCCGGTGCGTGACCAGGTCGGGGTAGCGCCGGATGGGGGAGGTGAAGTGGCAGTAGTCATCGAGCGCGAGCCCGAAGTGGCCCAAGTTGTCGGGCGCGTAGCGCGCGCGCTGCATCGAACGGAGCACCACCGTGTTCACCAGGTGCTCCTCGGGCCGCCCGCGCACGCGCTCGATCACCTTCTCCAGGTCGCGCGGCCGCACCGTCCGCTTGGGCAGGCTGTGGCCGAGGGAGCGCAGGAACTCGCGCAGCGCCTCGAGCTTCTGGACGCTGGGAGGCTCGTGCACGCGATAGAGGATGGGGAGCCGGCGCCGCACTGCCTCAGTGGCCACGATCTCGTTGGCCAGGAGCATGAAGTCCTCGATCAGCTGGTGGCTCTCGAGACGGGCGATGCGCTGGATATCGATCGGTTCGCCCGCTGATCCCAGGATCACCCTGGCCTCCGGCAGGTCGAAGTCCAGGGAGCCGCCGAGCTCGCGCCGCGCGCGGAGCGCGCGAGCGAGCTCGGCCAAGGCACGCAGCGCGGCATCCGTGTCCGGGGCGATCATCCGGTTCCCGTCCAGCACCTCCTGCGCCTCCTCGTACGCGAGCTTGTGGCGGCTCCGGATCAGCGTGCGCTCGAAGCGGACGCTCGCCACGCGACCCTCCGCGTCGAGCGCCGCGAACACGGACACGGCCGCACGGTCCTCCTCCGGGCGGAGCGAGCAGACGTCCGAGGAGAGTGCGTGCGGGAGCATCGGAATCACCCGATCGACCAGGTATACGCTGGTCCCGCGCTCGAGCGCCTCGAGGTCCACCGGCCCGCCCCGCTCGACGTAGGCGGAGACGTCCGCGATGTGGACCCCGACCTCCCAGCGGCCCTCCCCGAGCGGCTCGATCGAGAGCGCGTCGTCGTGATCCTTCGCGTCTGCAGGATCGATCGTAAAGACGAGCAGGTCGCGGCGATCGACCCGCCCCGGATCGGACTCGGGGCGGCGCTCGCGGGCGATGTCGTCGGCCGCGAGACTCACGTCCGGGGGGAATTCCGGGGCGAGCCCGTGCCCGTGGACGAGGGCGAGGATGTCGACGCCGGGATCGGTGATCGGCCCCAGCACCTGCTCCACCTCGCCCACCGGGTTAAGCTTGCGGTCCCCGAAGGAAACCATCCGCACGACCACGACGTCGTGGTCGTGCGCGTGCTTCTCGTCCCCCTTGGGGATGAGCACGTCTCGGGGAAGGACCGCCTCGCGCGGGACCACGTACCCGAAGTTGCGCGTGCGCCGGTAGGTCCCGACGATCTTCGGGTGTGCCCGCTCGAGCACCTTGATGATGCGCCCGACCGGGTTGCGCCCGCGCGGCCGCCCCTCGATGCGCGCGACCACCTGGTCCCCGTCCATGGCGGAGGCCAGGTCCCCGAAGGGAATGTAGACGTCCTGCTGCTTGCCATCGTCGGGGATCACGAAACCGTCGCCCGAGCGGATCAGCGAGAGCCGGCCCACCACCAGGTTGATCTTCTCCGGGACGGCGTACCGCCCCCCCTTCACCCGGTAGACCCGTCCTTCGGCCTCGAGGGCGGCCAGCTGGTCCTTGAAGTCCCCGTACGCTTCGGTGGGGACCTCCAGCTCGCGCGCTAGCTCCTTGGGCTTGAGGGGACCGCGACCAGACTCGCGCACTGCCTCGAGGATGGCGGCGGTCGAGGGCAGGCCGTCGCGCGGGCTCACGGGCGGAGCTCGATGCGCCATTCCAGGGCGAGACCGCCCGGAACGGCGCGGAGGACGGTCGCCGCGGAGACGGGAGCCCGCGCGAGCCGCGCGGACACGAACGCGTCCGCGGCGGAGAAGAGGTGGTTCGCGACCACCGCGCCGAGCACGACGGTCGCCGTGCGCAGCACCTCGTCGCTCCGGTCGATCAGCGCCTTGTAGCGCTCCAGCTTCGCCTGCTGTCCCATCCAGTCCCAGAGCAGCTCGGGGGGGTAGGCCCGCTCCTCGTAGAAAGCGAGTGCCTGGGCGTACGCGGACGTCCCCTCACCCTCCCCGTTGGGCGTGAACAGATCGCGGGCGAGGGCCCAGATCGATCCGTTGAAGGTGGTGGGGTCCGACTCTGGCTGGAGCCCTCTCCGGTCCGGCTGGGCGTCCCACCGTCCCGAGCGCGCCCACTGCTCCAGCCGCTCGTAGTACTCGAAGTCCCCATCGCGGCGGGGCTCCGGCTCGGCGGCGCGCGCGGACATCCACGCCAGGTCCCGGTACTCGCTCCGCAGCGACCGCCCCTTCCGGCGGCGGTCGCTGCGGATCAGCCAACCCGCAGCCTCGGCCGCCGCGTACAGCACCCAGCGGCGGTGCTCGAGCAGGAGCTGACCGGTTCCGGGGAGGAGCAGCGAGGCGGCCGTGACCACCCCGGGGTCCTTCGCCTCAAGGAGGGCGCTCGGGTCCCAGCCCCGCAGCGCATCGCGGAGCGGCCGCGAGGGCAAGATCGGGACCGACGCGTCACCGAACGGCTGAAGAACGGTCTGGGCCTCGACCGCGCCGGCGAGCAGGAGGCCCGCCCCCACGAGCAGGACGCGCATCGACCGGGCCCCCTAGAAGATCAGACCGAAGGTGACGTGCACGGGCTCGGTCTCGGCGGCGATGTTGGTGGCGAGCGACTTGGCCACTCCCAGGTCGAAGCGGTCGTAGCGGAACCCTACGCCCACGGCAGCACCGTCCAGCTGCTCGCCGTTGCCGCGCACGTACCCTGCACGCACCAGCAGCATGGCCTCCTCGACCGCCGCCCCCAACTCGGCCCCGAGGTAGAGAGCCGGCGAGGAGCTCGAGCGTTGCAGCTCGCGCCAGCGGTCTTCGATCTCCGCGGTCAGGTGGAGCTCGAGGCCGGGAATCTCGACTGGGCGGCCGAGCACTTCGTAGCCGGCGGACACGCGCACCCGCGTGGGGAGTGGATCCGCCTGCTCCTCGTTGCGCACCTGGAAGCGTGGGCCAGCGTGTGCGACCATCGCACCCAGGCGGAGCGGGAGCCCGGCCAGATCGGTGACCTGGAGCCCCACATCGACTGCGTATGTAGTCGCGGTCACCCCGGCATCCAGGCACTGGCCCCGGCAGGACTGCCGGAACTGGATGATCTTGAAGTTGACGCCGAGGTTGAGTCGGTCCCAGACGCGGGTGGCGAGCGAGGCCACCCCGAGGTGGTTCCGCACCTAGATCGTGCCGAGCACGTTGCCCTGCTCGTCGGTGAGATCCTGCTCGCCGACATCCAGCAGATGGTAGGTGAGGGCGATGGCGCCGATGCCCGCGCGGCCGAGCAGAACCGAGGCGGCGGTGCCGCTCCCTGCCACGTAGTCCCCGCGGTAGAGGAGGAGCTGGCCGTCGGCGAGCTCACCCAGCCCGGCCGGATTCCAGAACACCGACTCGGCGCCCGGCTGCGCGGTCATGGCGCGGCCGAGCGCCACCGCCTTGGCTCCCACCGGAAGCAACAGGAAGATGCCCCACTCAGGCGCTTCTGACTGTCCGCTGAGCGGAGAGGCCGGCACCGCGAGCGCGCAGAGCGCGAGCGCCAAGCGTCGCATGGGGTAGCTCATCACGGACTCTCGGGAACATGGAAACCGAGTCGGGTGAGCTCGCCGCGGTTCCGCCGCCACCCCTCGAGGGTCTTGACCCAGAGGTCCAGGTACACGGAGTGTCCCAGAAAGTGCTCGATCTTGACACGCGCGGCGCGACCCACGTTGCGGATTCCGGAGCCGCCCTTTCCGATCAGGATGCGCTTTTGTGACGCGCGCTCGACGAAAGCGGTGACGGCCACGTAGAGCGGATCCTGATCCTCGCGGAACTCCTCGACTCGGCAGATCACGGAGTACGGAATCTCCTGGCGGTAGCGCTCGAAGATGGTCTCGCGCACCAACTCCGCCACGAAGAAGCGGACCGGCGCGGATGCGATCTCGTCGGCGGGATAGAGGAAGGGCGCCTCGGGGAGGGCGGTCGCGAGGGCGTCGCGCAGGGGTTCGATTCCCGTCCCGCGGAGCGCTGAGATGGAAAACGCCTGGGCCCTGAGCCTCGTGACGGCCCACTCAACGCGCACGCGCGCGACCTCCTCCGGCACGAGATCCACCTTGTTCACCGCGACGATGCGCGGGGCATCGGCCAGGGCGAGGGCATCGAGGGTGCTCCTCTCATCGAGCTCTTCCAGCGGCCTGGTGGCGTCCACCACGAGCAGGACCAAATCGGCCTCGCGCAGCGCCCCGTATGCGGCCTCGAGCATGGCGGCCTGAAGCAGGTCCGCGGCCTCGAGAAGACCGGGGGTGTCGAGGAAGATCATCTGCGTGTCGCCGGTCGTGTGGATCCCCGTGACGCGCTGCCAGGTGGTCTGCGCCTTCGGGGTCACGATCGAGAGCTTCTCCCCGACGAGCGTGTTGAGCAGCGTCGACTTTCCGGCGTTGGGCCGTCCCACCAGGGCCACGTAGCCCGTGCGCGTGGCCCGCGCCGAGTGCTGCGAGTCTGGAAGCTCAGCCATGATCGGAAGATGCCAGGGTGGACGGGACCTGGCACCTCCCTTACCCCCGGGGGTGGTGGGACCGACGAGGAAGAGCATGGCGAAGGGCTCGTCCATCTCGCGGTCGGGGTACTGTCGGTGCTCGCCGTCGTTCATGTGGGAGCCCAGCCCGAAAGGACCGGAATCCGCGCTCGCGACGGTCGCGCGTGAGCTCGCGGGACCGACGCTGCTCGGGGCGGTCGGGGTCGGTCTGCTGGCACTCGCCGTATGGGAGTTGCTGGTCGCCGTCCCCGACATCGAAGGCAGAGGCCGTCACGGAGTGGCTCTCTTTCAGCGCGGGGCCTCCTTGATCGGCACCCTGCTGTACGGGAGCCTCGGAATTTGGGCGATCAGCGCCGCCGGGGGGGGGGCGGCGGCCGGACTCGCGCTCTTCTGGGTGTGGTGGAGGCTCCTGTGCGCGATGTTCGCGCGCCTGGAGGTGCGGTGACCCGAGACGTGGAAGTGTTCG
>CAUZJY010000093.1:0-8148 GCA_963580305.1 Gemmatimonadales bacterium UBA6960 | reverse complement strand
TTCTGCGGGGTCGGGCGGCGCGGGTTGAGGATCTGCGACGCCACCACCATGCAGATGGCGTTGACCACCGAGAGGCCGAACAGGATGAGCAGTGGAGCGTAGGCTCCCGACATGAAGGCCAGTCCCCGAGATGCCCCGACATCCGGTCGCTGATCGACGCGCACGAGCCGGGAGCTGGGCTTGTGAAATCATTCACAATCGGAATCCCCGAATGTACCGGCGGGTCGGCGGGGGGTCAAGCGACCGTTTGTGTGTATTTTCCAGAGCAATCGCATGGTTTGCACTGGCTCTCGAACGCGGCCTACCTTGGCCCGCCATGATTCGCTTCCGGGGCGCGGGGTCACCCGCTTTCCGGACTCTTGTTGCCGTTTCCAGACCCGCCCCAGCCCCGCGGAGGAACGCCCGCGTGCCGATCAAGAGCGACAGGTGGATCCGCAGGATGTGCGAGCAGCACCGGATGATCGAGCCCTTCCAGCCGGGCCAGGTGCGCGAGGGGGTGATCAGCTACGGCCTCTCCTCGTACGGCTACGACATCCGGGTGGCGCCCGAGTTCAAGGTCTTCACGAACGTCCACAACGTCGTGGTCGACCCCAAGGCGTTCGATCCGCGCTCCTTCGTGGACGTCCGGGAAAAGACCTGCATCATCCCACCCAACTCGTTCGCCCTGGCGCGCACGGAGGAGTATTTCCGGATGCCGCGCACCGTGCTGGCGATCTGCGTAGGGAAAAGCACGTATGCGCGCTGCGGCATCGTGGTGAACGTCACGCCCCTGGAGCCGAGCTGGGAGGGATACCTCACCCTGGAAATCTCCAACACCACACCACTGCCCGCCAAGATCTACGCGGGAGAGGGGATCGCGCAGCTCCTCTTCCTAGAGGGCGACGAGGAGCCGTCGGTGGTGTATGCGGAGCGGAAGGGGAAGTACCAGCACCAGACGGGGGTTACGCTGCCGCGGCTGTGAACGCAGCCGCCGCGGGCGAAGCGGCCCGTTCCGGCTATTGGAACGAGATCACGCTGATGTGATAGACGAGCACGGAGCTCGGGGGAACGTTCTGATATCCGGCCGCCCCGTACCCGAGCTCGGAGGGGACGACGATCTTCCGCGCCTCCCCCACCCTCACCCCACGACGCCCCGGCTGAAGCCCGGGAGGAAGTACGCATACCGGCTCGTCGGTGGACCGGCCGAACGCGAACTGGTTTCCGTCGGGCAGCTACAGCTCGGGGTCGAGCGTGACGGTATACGTCGGCTCGACCTGCGCTCCCTGCCCAGCCGCGACCGTCTGGTGGCGGAAGCTGCGCGCCTCAACCGATACTGGCCAGGATCACCTCGAAGACGAGCACCGAGTGCACGGGGATTCCGGAGCCGTCCGGCGGCCGGTCCCGGTACCCGAGCTCCGAAGGAATGACGATCTTGCGCACCTCTCCGATCCGCATCCCGATCACGCCCTGGGCGAATCCGGAGATGAACTCACTGACCGGCTGGTTCAACGGCGGCGGCGACCCCCCGATGAACGTTCCGTCCGGGATCCAGAGCCGGTAGTCCGCCGTCATCAAGTCGACGGCTATCAGCTGCTGCGTGCCGTTGCCTTCGGCCACCGTCTGGATGTAGACCCCCGACTCGAGCCTGGTCATCTGGGCGAGGTCGATCCCGAGGCTGGGCGCAAAGGTCACGTCCTCCGGATCCGTCGGTCCGGTGCCGTCGTCGCCGCACGCGGCCGCCCCCACCAGAAGGAGCATGACCCAGAGCCGTCGCGTCGCCGTGTTCATGTCCCGCCTCCGCCGCAGACGCTATGCCGCGCCGTTGCCACTCGCCTCCGCCTGGCGCGCCGTCCTCTGAGCGTCGCCCGGAGCAGGTCCCGGTTGAGCCGCGCAATGTAATCGACGCTGATCCCCTGCGGGCACGCAACCTGGCAGGCGCCGTGGTTGGTGCAGTTGCCGAAGCCTTCGTCGTCGTGGACCGTCACCATGTCGATAGCGCGCTGGTCCCGCTCCGGCTCGCCCTGGGGAAGGAAGCCCAGGTGGGCGACCTTGGCCGCGGTGAAGAGCATCGCCGAGGCGTTCGGGCACGCGGCCACGCACGCACCGCAGCCGATGCACGCGGCAGCATCGAACGCCGCATCAGCAGCCCGCTTGGGCACCGGGATCGAGTTAGCCTCGGGCGCGCTCCCCGTGCGCACCGAAATAAAACCCCCCGCCTGGATGATCCGGTCGAAGGAGGTCCGGTCCACCACCAGGTCCCGCACGACCGGGAAGGCGCGCGCGCGCCAGGGCTCGATCCAAAGTTCCTGCCCATCCCGGTACTCACGCATGTGGAGCTGGCAGACCGTGGTCAGGTCCCAGGGTCCGTGCGCCTGGCCGTTGATCATCATCCCGCACGTGCCGCAGATCCCCTCGCGGCAGTCGTGGTCGAAGGCGATCGGCTCCTTGCCGTCGCGTACCAGACCCTCGTTCACCAGGTCGAGCATCTCCAGGAACGACATGTGCTCGCTGATGTCGGTAGCGCGGGAGGTCTCGAACCAGCCCTCCTGGTTCGGGCCGGCCTGCCGCCAGACGTGGAGCGTGAGGTTCATGGCTACTTGTATCTCCGCGTCGACAGGGGAACGTGCTCGAACTCCAGCTCCTCCTGGTGGCGCGCCGGCTGGCTTCCCACCCCCTTGAATTCCCAGACTGCGACGTGCGCGAAGCGCTGGTCGTCGCGCCTGGCCTCCCCCTCCGCGTCCGTGTGCTCGACCCGGTAGTGGCCACCCGCCGATTCATCGCGGGTGAGCGCGTCGTAGCACATCAGCTCGGCGAACTCGAAGAAGTCGGCGACCCGCCCCGCCTTCTCGAGCGATTGGTTGAGGGTGGCCCCGCTCCCGGGAACTCGCACCTCGCGCCAGAAGCGCTCGCGCATTTCCGGGATTCGAGCGAGCGCTTCCCGGAGCGCATCGGCGCTGCGTGCCATCCCGCACCTGTTCCACATGAGCCGCCCCAGCTCGATGTGCAAGTCGTCGACCGTCTGCCTTCCCTTCACCGCGAGCAGCCGATCGGTGCGCTCTTTCACCTCCCGCTCGGTGTCGGCAAAGGCAGGGTGGTCGGTAGCGATCGGCTTGGGATTCGTGCTCGCCAGGTAGTTGCCGACCGTGAGCGGGGCGATGAAGTAGCCGTCCGCCAGCCCCTGCATGAGCGCGCTCGCACCCAGCCGGTTCGCGCCGTGGTCGGAGAAGTTCGCCTCGCCCAAGACGAAGAGCCCGGGCACCGTGCTCATCAGATCGTAGTCCACCCACAGGCCGCCCATCGTGTAGTGCGGCGCGGGATAGATCCGCATCGGGGTCCGGTACGGGTCCTCGCCCGTGATCTTCTCGTACATCGCGAACAGATTGCCGTAGCGTTCGCTGATGGCATCGCGCCCGAGCCGCTCGATCGCCTGTGCGAAGTCGAGGTATACCCCGGTTTGCCGCGGCCCCACGCCGTGCCCCGCATCCACCATCTCCTTGGCGCGCCGCGACGAGATGTCGCGGGGAGCGAGATTGCCGAAGCTCGGATAGAAGCGCTCCAGGTAATAGTCGCGCTCGGACTCGGGGATCTGGTGCGGTGGACGCGCGTCCCCCGCCTTCCTGGGCACCCAGATGCGGCCATCGTTACGGAGCGACTCGCTCATCAACGTGAGCTTGGATTGGTACTCGCCGGATGCCGGGATGCAGGTCGGATGGATCTGCGTGAAGCAAGGGTTCGCGAAGCCGGCTCCGCGCCGGTGTGCGCGCCAGGTCGCGGTGACGTTGCACCCCTTCGCGTTGGTCGACAGGAAGAAGACGTTCGAGTAGCCGCCGGTGGCGAGCGCCACCGCGTGCCCGGCCCAGCGCTCCACCTTGCCGGAGATTAGGTCGCGCGTGACAATGCCGCACGCCACCCCGTCCACGACCACCAGGTCGAGCATCTCGTGGCGGCTGTACATCTGGATCTTTCCGGCCGCCACCTGCCGCTCGAGCGCCTGGTAGGCGCCCAGCAAGAGTTGCTGCCCCGTCTGGCCGCGCGCGTAGAACGTGCGCGAGACCTGCGCGCCGCCGAAGGAGCGGTTGGCCAAGTGACCGCCGTATTCGCGCGCGAACGGAACGCCCTGCGCAACCGCCTGGTCGATGATGTTGAGTGACAGTTCCGCGAGCCGGTACACGTTCGCCTCGCGCGCCCGGAAATCTCCGCCCTTCACCGTGTCGTAGAAGAGCCGATAGATCGAGTCGCCGTCGTTCTGGTAGTTCTTGGCGGCGTTGATCCCGCCTTGCGCGGCGATCGAGTGTGCCCGGCGTGGCGAGTCGTGGAAGCTGAAGCACTTCACATTGTAGCCGAGCTCGGCCAGGGTGGCGGCAGCGGACGCCCCCGCGAGGCCGGTTCCGACCACGATGATGTCGAATCTCCGCTTGTTGGCGGGGTTCACCAGCTTCATCTCGAAGCGGTGTCGGGACCACTTGTCCGCGATCGGCCCCGCCGGAATCCTGGCGTCGAGCTGCACGAAGCCCTCTATGAGACGAAGCCGGTGAACACCATCACCGGCGGAATCACGAAGCCCGCGAACATCGCGAGCGCGAGCGCGGCCGCGATCGGGCGGCGGGCGCGGTTGTAGCGGGGATGGTTCAACCCCAGCGTCTGCGTCGCGCTCCAGAGCCCGTGATGCAGGTGCAGGCAGAGCGCGGCCTGGGCGACCAGATAGACGCCGAGCACGAGCGGGCTCTGGAAGCCGACCACGAAGTTGTGGTAGACGCGCCCCTCGAGGAAGTCGGGGTGTGCGTGCCCCGTCGTGAAGTGTAGGAGATGGTAGACGATGAAGAGCAGGATGATCACCCCACCCCAGCGCATGGTCCGCGAAGCGTAACTAAAGGAGAGGTCGTCCAGCTTCCGGTACCCCTGGGTGCGAGCGCTCCGGCTCTGGGCCCAGGTCTGGAACGCGGCTACCAGGTGGAGCACCACGGCCCCGAGCAGCAGGATACGCACGGTCCAGAGCGCCCCCTCGTGCGGGATCACGGGATAGCCGACTTCGCGGAGGAAGAGGGCGTAGTTGTCGAAGCCCTCCTCACCGCTGAAGAGCTTCAGATTGCCCAGCATGTGGAGCACGATGAAAGCGAAGAGGATGACCCCCGAGAGGGCCATGAGGATCTTCTTCCCTACCGAGGAACGGTAGAGGCTCAACGCGCAGTGCATAGGATTCCGAGTGTGCCGGACGGCGGAGTGACTGCGGTGGCAGCGCTGAATGCTTGGTGGATCCAGGTCCGATCGAGTGTTACCCCAGCGAGCGCATGGTCTCGAGGACGGCATCCGCGCTCTGCTTGAGCGCGGCACGCTCCTCGTCTGTCAGCTCCACCTCGATGATCTGCTGGACCCCGCCGGCACCGAGCTTGACCGGAACGCCCAGAAAGAGACCCTCCAACCCGTACTCGCCTTCGAGCCACGCGGAGCACGGAAGAATGCGCCGCTTGTCCTTGACGATCGCCTCGGCCATCTGGACGGCGGCCGATGCAGGGGCGTAGTAGGCGCTGCCCGTCTTGAGCAGCCCCACGATCTCAGCGCCCCCCTTCCGGGTGCGGTCGACGAGCGCGTCGATGCGATCCTGCTTCATCAGCTGCGTGAGCGAAATGCCGCCCACATTCGTGTAGCTCGCGAGCGGAACCATCGTATCGCCGTGCCCACCCAGCACGAGCGCCTGGATATCCTCCACGCTCACGCCGAGCTCCATGGCGATGAACGACCGGTAGCGGGCAGCATCCAGCACGCCTGCCATCCCGACCACGCGCTGCTTCGGAAAACCGGTCTCCTTCATCGCGACGTACGCCATCACGTCCAGCGGATTCGAGACCATGACGACGATCGACTCCGGCGCCACCCGTTTGATCTCCCTCGCGACGCCGCGAACGATATCGGCGTTGGTCCGCAGCAAATCGTCGCGGCTCATCCCCGGCTTGCGCGCGATGCCGGCGGTCACGATCACGATCTCCGATCCCCGGGCCGGCTCGTAGTCGTTCGCGCCCGTCACCATGGAGTCGAAGCCCTCGATGGGCGCACTCTCCCGCTGGTCGAGCCCCTTCCCCTGCGGGATGCCCTCGGCGATGTCGATCATCACCACCTCGCGGGCCAGCTCCTTCTCGGCCAGCCGCTGCGCGCAGGTGGCGCCGACATTGCCCGCGCCCACCACGGTGATCCTGCCCACGCTCATGATCCCACTCCGTATCGGAAAGCGGCCGCTGGGAGGCTGGGTTGTGCTCTGGATCGGTACGAGGGCCCGGACGGGCAGGCGGGAACCTACCCGGGGTGCATGGACGCGTCAACGCGATCGCGCACTAGACGCGCCGCACTGGACGGGCGTCGTACGCGCGCGTGAGTGCGGCCCGTGTCAGCCGCCGGTCTGCGAGAGCGCGACCAGCCCGCCCGACCCCACGGCGCTCCCCTGCACCAGGTGGTGCCGCTCCGGCTTGATCCTGAGGGTCTCCTCGATCAGCGGCGCGAGTGGCTCGCCCCGCCGGAGTGGCCCGCGCAGATCGGTCTGAATGTGCCCGAACAGGCAGGGCCGGAGCTGACCGTCGGCCGTGAGCCGCATCCGATTGCAGCGGTCGCAGTAATCGTGGCTCATCGGCGTGATCACGCCCACCGTGCCCGGCGCGCCCGGGAAGCGGTAATACGTGGCCGGCCCGTTCCCGCGCGGCCCGGCGGCCGACTCGAGTCGCTCGATTCTGCGCAGGCGGGAGAGCGCCTCCCCGCAGGAGATGAAGGCATTGGCTGAGAGCGCGAGGTTGGCGCCGGTCGGCATCAGCTCGATGAAGCGGACGTGCCAGGGACGCTCGCGGGTGAGTGCGGCGAAGTCCGCGATCTCGTCGTCGTTGCTCCCCCGCATCAGCACGACGTTCACCTTGATCGGATCGAACCCGACCCGCTCGGCGGCGTCGAGCCCGGCCATGATCCGCGCGGACGCCCCCGGACGCCGGGCCAGCGCGTCGACGCGGTCCGGACGGAGCGAATCGAGGGAGACGTTCACCCGTCGTACCCCGGCCGCGCGCAGCGCGTCCGCCTGCTCCTCGAGCAGGACCGCGTTCGTGGAGAGCGAGAGGTCGTCGATCCCCGGGACGCGCGCGAGCAGCGCGGCCAGCTCGGGGACGTCGCGGCGCACGAGCGGCTCGCCTCCGGTGATCCGGACCCGGCGGAGCCCCATCGGCGCCATCGCCGCGACCAACTGCGCGATCTCTTCGTACGTGAGGAGATGCTCGCGGCGCAGCCACGGCAGCCCCTCCTCGGGCATGCAGTACACACAGCGGAGATTGCACTTGTCCGTGACCGAGACGCGCAGGTACTCGATACGGCGGCCGAATCCGTCGATCATCGAATGCCTCCCGCGCGCCGGGCCGCCCCTTCCCCGACGGGCACGAGGGGTTCCCCCTCCACCCAGCGCGCGTCGCCACCGACGAAATGCTCGTGCTTCCATACCGGGAGCCTGCGCTTGATCTCCTCGATCACGTAGCGAGAGGCGTCGTACGCCCGGTCGCGGTGCGGGCTGGAGACGCCGATCGCCACGCTCACCTCGCCGATCGCGAGCTCCCTGACCCGGTGGACGACGGCCACGCGCGGGGTCCCAAGCCGCGCCGCCGCCTCCTCCGCGATCGCCTGGAGCACGTCGGCGGCCATCGTCTCGTACGCCTCGTATGTCATCCCGCTCACGGGACGTCCGTCCGCGTGATCGCGCACCGTGCCGAGAAAGAGGAGAACCGCGCCGTCCGAGCGATGTCCCACCCGGGCCAGCACCGCGGCCGGGTCGATGGGACTGCTCACGATCACCGCACGCGGGAGCGCGTCCTCACTCCGCTCGGCGGGCGCGCTCATCCGCCGGCCACGGGGGGAAGGAACGCCACCTCGTCGCCCGCCGCGAGCGCGGCGTCGCCGCGCACGAGCGTCCGGTTCAGCGCCACCGCAGGAGCCTCGGGGAGCCGATCGAAAGGCGCGCCCCGCCTGCGCAGGTGGACGACGAGGTCGCCCACGGTCGCCCCTTCGGGCAGATCCAGCTCGAGGGCGGTGGTGCCGACCGTATCGCGGTAGGCCGCGAAGAAGAGGGTCCGAACCTGCACGGGCTCCTGCCGGGGAAAGATGCTTGAACGCTACGGGTGCGCGGGGGGAGCCGTCAACGCCACACTCTGG